>DAOUGD010000086.1:0-52874 GCA_034429475.1 Anaerolineae bacterium | reverse complement strand
GGGGCGCTAGTGCGCCCCCGCCCGGTGGTTTATGGCAACCCTTCGATTTGGAAGGTGAAGCCGAGGATATTCAACAAAACCGAGGGGACGTTGGAAGGCCGGCTGAATTGTAGCTCAAAGGCTTGACTTTGCCCTCCCTGAATAGCCCACGGCAGCAGGGGGGTGGAGGCCATCAGCGAGCTAGAACCGCCGGCGGACGTGAGCGACACATCCGCCAGAGTGACGCTGAGGGCGGTCTCGCCGAGATTGCGCACCGTCCCGTTGATGACGATGACGTTGCGCTTGCCGTCCGCGAAGGCGGAGGTTAGCTCGATGCTGGGTTGCGCCGGGCTAGGCTGCGGGGCTTCATAGGGTAATACGTTGCGCAGCGCGTTTGCCGATGTAGGATCGGCCCGGAAGACCCAGGTGAGCGGCGGCTGGCTGGCGCGCGGGATCACGTACCCGGCACTCCCCATCGCACTGCCACCGGCGGGGATGGTTGCCTGCAATTTGCCGTACTGCCCGCGCGCCGTGGCCGCCTCATTCAAAGCATACCGTTGGCCCTCATTGCCCTCCAAACTCAGGTCGAAGAAAGTGGGATTGACCGACTCGGTGGTTTCGTTAGTGATCTCGTATTCGACGACAAAGTAGCGGGTGTCGCCCTCATCATGAACGACGCCTGAGTTAAGGATGACGACGCTCAATCCATCCACCCGTTGCTTGCCCTCTGTGGCGAGGCTTTCTTCCGGGAGATAGCGCGCACGCACGACCAGGCGACTGCTTTGCCCGGCGCCGAGCAGCACCAACGTCAGGCCGGGTTGTCCCTGCGCCATAGGGGTAAGATCATCCATGGCTATCCGCTGCGCTTGGGGCGTCCCGAAAATGAGCTTGACGCCATTGTCCAACGTCAACGTGATGCGCTCTGTGCCAGACAGGCCGGCCAACAGGGATTCCGTGGTGCGCGTGTAGGGCAGCCCGAGGACGTAATTGATGACGGTGCCGTGAATCCAGACTGCCACATCCGCCGCGCGATCGGGCGATGGCACCGGCCAGCGGCCCTGTTCCGGCGTCACCGGTACGACGCCAAGGGATTGTCCCCCGACCTCGAGTTGGCTGGGCAACACGGTCAGCAGGGGGGTGCCGCTCTCCTGGATGACGGATTCTTGCGAGGATACCGGCGGCGGTGTGTCAAAAGTGATGAGTTTGTTGACTTTGACGGCCTCCGCCCCACTGGCGGGGCGATTCAGCGGCAGGAAGGTACGCAGCGCAGCCGCACTGACGCCTAGAATGATGCACAACCCGATCAAAATCAACAGGACAGCCCAGGTCGGCGGGAAGGGGCGTGGGGTGCGGGATGATTCCCGGCGGCCCATCGTGGGTTGAGCCGCTCTGGGCGCGGTGGGCATGGCGGCGGTTGGGCGCAGCGGCGGCGGGGTCTGGTGGGTCTCCGGCGGCGGGGCGACCGGCTCACTGGCAAACGTCAGCGAGTCGTACACTTTGCGTTTTGCCGGATCGGCCAGAATGGCATAGGCTTCGTTCAACTCCTTGAAGCGCTCCTCGGCGTTGGGCGCGGTGCTGATGTCCGGGTGACAGGTGCGCGCCAGCCGGCGGTAGGCCTGGCGGATTTCATCCTGGGTGGCGCTTGGCGTCACCTCAAGGAGGCTGTAGTAGTCTTTGATCGTTTTTGTCGTCATAGATTAGGTTCTTTACGGAATCGCGTCCGGCAGCGTGGGCGGCGCAATGCGGACGATAACTTCGGGCTGCGTGGCGGCGATCATCCGATCTAGCCCCAGCAGGGGAATTACGACGCGCACCGTCCCCACCGTCGGCACCGTGAATGAAACCTGTCCCTGGTCATCGGTGTAGCCGCGCGCCAGTTCACCGCTGCTTTCCGGCGACAGGGCGCGGACAAAGAAGCCCGGTATGCCTTCACCGGCGCCCGGCTGATTATCGAGATTCTCATCAAAGTAAATGCGAATGCGGAAGGTGCGGAAACCGGTGGCGGTGGGCGTGGGCAAGACCGGTTCCGGGGTGGTGATCAGGCGGAAGACCAGGTCGGCGTTGATCACTTCTGGGGTGGCCGTGAGTGTAGGGGCCACCGGTGTGTCAATTGGGGAGACGGAGGGCCGTGGCGTGTTGGTCGGCCAGGGCGTGGTCTGCGCCGTTGGGTAGGGATCCTTGTCGGGGGCGGGCGTGTAGCCGGGGCTGGGCGTGGAAACGCCGGGAATGGTCATGTCGCAGCGGAATTTGTAGGTGCTGTTACTCGTGTCCTGGGGTTTCATCCGCTCGCCCTGTCCTACCAGGATATAGAGATAACCCTCATAGGTGCTGAAATACGACACGCGGCTGTTGAAGTTGCCCAGTTCGATGTCGTCGTTGCTGGCGACGGCGTTGTTGAAATTCGGCGCGGTGTAAATAATCACGTTGGGGTCTACGGCCGGGCCTAGTTCCGACGTTTCGCAGGTATAGCGCAATCCCGGCTTGACCCACATGCGGAAGAAGTCGTTATCGTTGCTCCACTGGCCCCAGGGGACGAAGTTGAGGCTGTAGGTAACGCCCGACGCGATGAGCGTGGAGGTATTGAAGTCGAAGTTGGGTTCGTACTGATCGAAGCCGGCCGGCGGGCGTTCGGTGGGCGAGAGGGCGGTGGGATTTGGCGTGGGGGTGTTCGTGGCCGTCGGTGGAACAGGGGTGTTGGTGGGGGCAACCGGCGCGCTATACAGGAGTTGGTAAGTGCCGCCGGAACACTGTGCGGTTAGCTGAAAAACTTCAATGTAGTAGGGGCCTTCACTGGTGGCTTCAAAAGTAATGCTGGCCGAGTAACTGGAGGTATCCGTATCGGTGTAAATAGCTCTGCGTGTGTTGTCGTAAACAATGATGCCCAAATTGTAATTGGTGGTGCGGTCGGGTTTGGCTTGAATGGTATATTTATAGTGGAGCAAGGCGTTGTCCAGGCGGAAGAAATCAGAGCGGGTGGGGACGTTTGCCGTGGTGGTGGGGGGGACTGTACCGGTCCGATCGAGCAAAGATTGCCCGGTATAAGGCGCAACGCTGATGGCTGTATTAAAATCCACATTGTTCAAGGGCGCGGCATCCGTCGTGGTGATCTCGACTGAGCAAGATTGGATGGGGGTCTGGAACGGGTATGCCGACTCGGGGGCTGGCACTTGACGGCGCGGCGCTTGAGCAAGGTAAACGCCATTACCGGCATCCACGCGCGTCAAATTGTCAAACACAATGGTCAGGAGCATTATGCTCCCGATGACACTTACGAAGGTCAGTAATCTTTTGAGTGCCATTTTTTCGTTCCTTTAAGCCTAATGCTCCGCCAACACTTCCAGCGGCGCCATGCTTGCCAGCAGCCGTTTGACGCCGATGCCTTCAAAGTGTACGGTCACCATTTCGCTGCGTCCATCGAGCTGGCTTTCCAGGATGATGCCCTCGCCGTAGTGGGTGTGCCGGACGCGCTGTCCCCGATGGTATTGCAGGGACGGCGCAGGCGGCGGGGTTGCGGAAGGCCGCGCTGTCGTCCAGGAGGATGTCGTCCAACTGGACTTTGTCTTCTTCTGCGACTTGCCCGTGTGCGCCAAGACCGCGTCGGGCAGGTCTTCCAGGAACCGCGATGGGGAGGATGGGCCGCTGTTTTCGCCTTGATACCCCCAACTGCGGCGGAAAGCGTGGGTCAGGTAGAGGCGTTGTTCGGCGCGCGTCATCCCGACGTAGAGCAGGCGGCGTTCCTCGGCCACTTCCTCCGGTGTATCCAGTGAGCGGCTGTGCGGCAGCATCCCCTCTTCCAGCCCGGTGATGAACACCACCGAATATTCCAACCCCTTGGCGCTGTGCAGGGTGAGCAGCGTGACGGCGACGACTTCTTCGGCCAGCTCATCCACGTCCGCCACCAGCGCGACTTCGGTGAGAAAGTCGGCCAGCGCAATGTTGGGCGCGTCGGCGACGACGCCGCGCAGGGCCTGCACGTTTTCCCAACGCGCGTCGCCCTCGTCGCTGCCGTCGCGCAGGTAATGCTCGTAATCGGTATCGGTCAGGATGCGGGTGAGCAATTCCGCCACGCTGAGCTGCTCGCGTAGGCCCTGCCACGTCTGGATCAGCGTGGCAAAAGCGCGCAGCGCATTGAGGGCGCGTCCGCCGAGATGGTTCTGCTGGATGACGTACAGCAATCCCTGGTAGTAACTACTTCCCCGTTGTTGGGCGGCGGCCGCCACACCTTCCACGGTGCGCGCGCCGATCCCGCGCGGCGGCACGTTGATGGCGCGCATCAGACTGACGTCGTCGTCGGGATTTTGCACCAGGCGCAGGTACGCCAGCACGTCTTTGACCTCACGACGGGAATAGAAGCGCGTCGCCCCGATGAGGCGGTAGGGGATGTTGTAGCGCATCAGGGCCTCTTCCAGCGCGCGAGACTGGGCATTGGTGCGGTACATCACGGCGATGTCGTTGTAAGAATGGCGGGTGCGCAGCAAATTCTGGATTTCGCGCGCCACGTAGGTGGCCTCTTCCTGTTCATCGTAGGCCTCGTGCAGCGTAATCGGCGTCCCGCCGCTTTTGCGGGTGAAGAGGTGCTTGGGCGTGCGGTCGGAGTTCCCGGCGATGATGGCCTGCGCGCCATCCAGGATGATCTGGGTGGAGCGATAGTTTTCTTCGAGCAGGAATTGGCGCAGTGTGGGAAAATCTTCGCGCAGCCGGCGCATATTGCGGTAGTCGGCGCCGCGCCAGGAGTAGATAGACTGATCTTCGTCGGCGACGGCGTACAGGCTGTGATGCTCCTGCGCCAGCAAGCGCAGGATGGTGTACTGCGCCATGTTGGTGTCCTGAAATTCGTCCACCAGCACGTAGCGGTAGCGTTCGCGGTAGGTATCCAGCACGGTGGATTCGTTCTTGAACAGCAGCGCGGTTTCCATGAGCAGGTCGTCGAAGTCCAGCCCCTCGTTCTTGCGGAGCGTGGCCTGGTAACGCGCGTAAGCGCGCGCGACGATTTCCTCATAATAGGTTTTGGTCTCGTATTCTGTCGGCGCGATCAACTCGTTTTTGGCGGCGGAGATGGCGCTGAGCAACCCGCGTGGGCGATAGCGCTTGTCGTCCAGGCCGAGGTCGGCCACGACTTGTTTCATGACCGATAGCTGATCGTCGGTGTCGAAAATCACGAAGTTGGGCGAGAGACGGGCCGCCGCCGCTTCCCGGCGGAGGATGCGGGCGCAGGCAGCGTGGAAGGTGCCGAGCAGCATCGCGTGCGCCTGCCCCTCGCCGAGCATCTGATCGAGACGTTGGCGCATCTCGCGGGCGGCCTTGTTGGTAAAGGTGACGGCCAGGACGCGCCAGGGTTGCACGCGCATTTCGGACAACATCCAGGCGACACGGTGCGTCAGTACGCGCGTCTTCCCCGATCCCGGCCCGGCCAACACGAGCACCGGGCCGTCCGGCGTGGTGACTGCCGCGCGCTGTTGCGCGTTCAATATTTTCAGGAGTGGATGGTTTGTATTGTCCATTGCGCCTATTGTAACACGGAGAAGGAAGGGGGCAAACGAGAAAAAAGCTCCGGGTTTCCCACGGAGAAACCCGGAGCAAGAGGCTATGGTTGTACTGGGGAGTGTTCACTGCCCGTTATTTGTTTTGCGGCGTTGCGCTTCCTAACTGTGGTGGTGGCGTTCCGGGCTGCGAGGGTGTGGTTCCTGACTGTGAATTCGATGCCCCTGGCGACGAAGCCAGTAAATTTTGCAGGTGGGCGAGCGTCCGCACCATGTAATCGGACATATAGGGCGTTCTTTCGGAAGCGGCGCTCCGCAACATTTCAATAAAACTCAAGCGCACATAGTTTTCCGAAACTTGCGCAAGCGGTAAGTCGTGACGTTGCGCCATATCTTTCAAGATTTTGACGGTTTGGGAAAGCAATTCTTGGCGCACCTGGTTCTTGGCTCTTTCGCGTTCTTCAATGCGCCGGGCGCGGCCTTTTGCCAGAACTTCCTGTACCTTGGCGTCGCGTTCGGTCTGCCATTTTTCGAACCATTGGTCAAGCACCTTTCCGTTAAACTCGATATTGTGCAGTGCAACGTCCAATATCTTCACCCCAAAGTCGGGCGCGGTTTTGTCGAGCGCTTCTTGCAATTGCTGGCGAATGGCGCGGCGCTGTCCGACTTCCAACAGGTCATCCAGGTCGTAAAGGGCCAGAATCCCACGTAGCTTGCCTTCCATAGCACCGATAACGATTTGTTTATCCCACGTCATTACCCGATCAGGCTCGGTGCGATTGGCGTCGCGAATTCGTTTGGAGGTAGCTGCTTTGAAGATGTTGGCTTTCGCAACTTTGGGATCATCGGGAATGTCTATCTGAAATTGCACCTCCGCCTCGTAATCCACGATAATCCCATCTTTCGTAATCGCCTTCACTTTGTAGACCCAACGCTGCGGGCGCAGGTCGAGGACGTCCCAGATTCTCTCAAACGGCTCCAACTGCACGTAAGCCGAGCCATACGCAACCTGGGTGAGTTTGCCACCCTGCTCCAACACGACAGCTTTGGCATTATCCTGGCGTATGACCATCAAGGCCGGGCCGCCAACTTTTTGTGAAAACTCATCGCCGAACAATCCTCCCTCGGCTGTTACGAGTACGACCGGTTTTTTGGCGCTGGGACGTCCGAAAATACGGTGACTCAGGAAACGCAGACCTTTCATCAGGGGCTGGTCGTAGAAGGTGCGCATAAAGCGGCCCGCGGCCAGAGCGACCAGAATCAGGACAATACAGCCAGGGATAACGCCCATCACTACCCGTCTGACCAGTTGGGTCGCTTCATTTTGAGTCGGAGTCTGGGTGCGACTTTCCACTTTATATTGAGTTCCCTGGGATGTGACTTGCGCTGTGATGAGGAGTTTGCACGTAGCAGTTTGTGGGATGGCATCATTGTTCACGAAAATAATGCTGACCTGATATTTGCCTTCGGGGATGGTGTCAAAAATACTGAGGTTGGCAGCCAGCGGGCTTCCCGTTGTCTCGGACGGTATGATCTCTTTGAGCGCGATGATGGGCCGCCAGTCATTGGTGCCGAATTCGCTTTCCACCACACCGGTCCCATTCAGGCGGACATGAATTTTACGGTTGCTGGGGGAAACTTCGCGGATAACCGCGTTGACTACCTGGCCATTGCTATCGGCGGCCCCGATAACCGTGGACGCTTCTTCCACCGGACACACGGGGACAATGGGCGGGTTATAGTTGAGGTAGCTTAGCGACACGGCCACCAGACTCAGAATTCCCAGGATAGCCAGGAGCAAAACCAGCCCTAAGGCGCCCTTGAACCAAACCTTGAGGAGTTGGATTAACTTTTTCATTGCGCGGCCCTCGTCATTCCTAGCAGATCAAGCATCACCCCGGAATCAGCAGAGGTGGATTGGCGGCGTAACAATTCCGCCTGCTCTAGAACCCGTGTCACAGACTCGGACTTATCGAAGGCTTTAACGCCTAAGGCTTCAATCAACTGCTGGATGAGCAAGCCTTCCTGCACCTGCTCCGATTTCTCTTTGAGAAGAATCTCTGCCAACTCTTGTAATAGCTCGGCCCGTACTTCCCCTTCGATGTGCCGCAGTTGCTGCTCAACTTCAGCTTCGGCCTTGCCGACTGCCACATCAATCTTCCCTTCCCATTTGGCTTCCCAACTCTTGATGCGCTGATCGTTGACGTTATCCGGCACTATGATGTTGCTGATGCCGCCGCCCACCATTTCAATGCCGAACGGCGCCATCACTTCTTTCATCCGGGCGGAAAATTGGCCGGCGATTTCCACACGCGGGTCGCCCGGCTGATGCAGTTGGTCGCAAGTATAGTTGGCAATAATATCCTTGAGGATGGGCGGCGCTTTGAGCAACACCAGTTCATACCAGGGTACCGTCTTTACCCCTTCCGCGATTCCATCCGGTGTGCTGTTCCACTCGTGTTGGACGACCGCGTTTTGGTAGACAGCTTTTACCATCGCCTCTTCGTCATACGGATAGGATTCTCCCAGTTGCGGTGTGCGTCCGCCGGTGTTGATGCGATGGGGCGCGAAAGCCAATACCTTGACCTTGATCCCATCTTTGGTTTCCGCCTCGACGGTGAGCACGCGGAGTTGCGGACGCAAATCCACATCCGTATACAGCGTCTGGAATTTCTCGGTAAAACTTAATCCGGGGGGGTGAATCGTAAATTTTGGCCCGGTGGAGGTAACGACCGCCTGATCGCAGCGGTTCAAAATAATTCCCGGCCCGGCGAACTCTTCCCCAAAGGGGTCTCCCGGTACGCGCGGTTCGGGCTTCTTC
The DNA here is from genome assembly GCA_034429475.1 of Anaerolineae bacterium. Classification (GTDB taxonomy): domain Bacteria; phylum Chloroflexota; class Anaerolineae; order B4-G1; family SLSP01; genus JAKQHY01. Next base: position 44,594 of record DAOUGD010000086.1, on the reverse strand, counting down.
TGTCCGAGCGTGCTCCGGTTGCGCCAATCTTCAATGACGTAATAGGGATATTGGGTTCCCAGGTTGAAGGTGAGGAGGCTTCTAAATATCTTGTTTCTTTGAGCGGGGTCTTGCGAGGGCAATATCAGCCCGGAAACGAAATAGAGCAGCGCCATCAGAACCAACTGGGAGGGCAAAGTGATGAGCAAGAACCCGATACGTCCGGCTACGACGTAACCAATCCAGCAGGCTAACACGTATTCAGCCCACAGGACGACCAGCACCAGAAATCCCTTTTTGCTCAAAAACATATTAGAAAAGATTCTGGCGCCGGCGACCCCAATGAGAGCCACGGCAATGGCTAAAAGCCAACTGGTGTCACGGAAACCGAACGGATAAAAGGGCAGGGCCGCAGCCAGGATACAAAAAAAGGCGGCCACTGTAGCCGCGCCGGTTAGAATGAGCATCCCCTCATCCGTGTTGAACGTGTAGCCGACCACGGCGGATAACATCGTTGTCCAAATGGCGACTTCAAATACAAGGTAAGTGTTGGCCAAATGTGAGGCGGCGTCTGGTGAGAATTGCCCGGCATTGAGGGCGAGTTGGTTGAAGGGCAGAAAATAACTGGCAAGGAGGAGAACCGGAATTAGCAAGATCAGGTTAGCGATGACTGTGGCCGCTCCCGTCCATAGCCCTGCCCCTAATCCTCCTTTCCTGTTTAATACATACCCTATTACCAGGGCGAGTAAAGAGGCCAGTACGATTTCAATGACAAGTGTGAACATCGGTCGCGTTAACAGTGTAGTCAACATAGAGGTTATTTCCTCCGTTTCAGAGTGAAAGTATTGATTCCTTAATAATTGTAATAGTTTTTTCGTTTTAACGCAACTCTCCGTTCAATTATCAGGAACAAATGGCAATAAATCCGCCGTCGAGGGCAAAACAACATGCGCCCCCGCGCGCCACAGCTCTTTCTCTTCTCCAAAACCACAGAGGACGCCGACGGCCCACGCGCCGGCCCGCCGGGCGGACAGAACGTCCACCGTCGTGTCTCCCACCATCACACATTGTTCTGGTGGGACGTGGAGTTGGGCGGTAGCATAGAGAACCGGCTGCGGATGGGGCTTGAGCCGCCGCGTGGTCTCCTGCGTCACCAACAACTGGAAGTAATCGGTGAGCGCGTGCTGCACCAGGAAGGCGACCGCGGCCTCGTGTGAGCGGGTGGAGACCACCGCCAACACATTTCGTTCTGCCAGATGGGCTACTAGCGGTTGGACGCCGGCAATGATGCGAAACGTCGGTTGGGTGGGGCCGCTGAGCAGGTTTTTGACTGCGAATAGGAATGCGTCCAGTCCGACCATGTCCAACAAGGTGATCACGTTGTTCAGCGGCGTTTCGCCCAGCATCACCAGCCGCCGCGCCAGCCGCCGCGCGCGCACTTCTCCTAGGAGCCGTAACCGCCGCGCCGTTGTCTCTACCGCTTGATCGTCGGTGTCCATCAAAGTGCCATCCAGATCGAAGCACCAGGCCCGGATGTTGGCCCACGGAATGGTCTGTTGCGAGGTTTTCATAGTTTACCCTTGTCGTTTCTGTGTTAAAATAAATCGCAGGAGGGAGATATGCACGAATCTGATCATGACCCATCAAAGAAAGAAACGGAAACCCTGTTCAATCCCGGCAAGGCGCAGTGGTTGCAGGAGAAAGGCAGCAAAGCGTTGGACGAGGATCAGCAAGCGCTATTGCTGGCGATGGCGGAGTTGGAGGCTAAATTGGGGCGTGAACTTTCGGCAGAAGAAGCGTCCGCATTGGAGTCTCTGGGGGCGCATATGGAAGGGTTCAACGCCCAACAAATCGCCGACGCCGTGCGGCAGATGATTGACACCCCCGCCGATCCCAAACGCAGGACCGCCTGGCCTGAATTGAAGCGCCACAAGTAGGGATTTTAAGATTTCTCGGCATAAAAACCTTCCCGGAGATTATCGAGCGGTCTCCGGGAAGGTTGCTTTTAAAAAGGCGGCGCGTCGTCAAGTGCGTCTACTGGATTCACTGATTGCAGCCAGGACTCGGCCAGGGCGCGGTTGATGCCCCGGAATTGTCCCTTCGTTTCCAGGGTCACAATCCCCTTGTCGGTCAATACGTCCATCAGACGGGCGGCGCGAGTGTAGCCGATGCGCAGCCGCCGCTGCAACAGCGAGGTCGAGGCGCGATTTTCTGCCAGGAAGATTTCGACGGAGGAGGGCATCAGCGCGTCCTCCATGCCCTCTGAGGGCGTCATATCGTCCAGATCGGTGAACATTGGCTCCTGGACGGGTTCTTCGTCAAAATCCATAGCCGTCGGCGCCGCCGCCGCCGGGAGCTTCGTCAGGATGACCTGTTCCGGTGCTTTACCCGGCTCCACGGCGTTGCGCCAGAACTGGATCAGCCGATCCAACTCCCGGTCCGACACAAACGCGCCCTGCAAGCGCAGCGGCTGGCTGACGTCGGGCGGCATGAAGAGCATATCCCCCCGCCCCAGCAACCGCTCCGCGCCGGGCATGTCCAGGATCACCCGCGAATCCACCGACGACGCCACTGCGAAAGCGATCCGCGCCGGGAAGTTGGCCTTGATCAACCCCGTCACCACATCCACGCTGGGCCGTTGGGTGGCGATGATGAGGTGGATGCCGGTCGCGCGCGCCATCTGCGCCAGCCGGCAGATCACCCGCTCCGTTTCTTCGGGCGACTGCATCATCATGTCGGCCAATTCGTCAATGACGACCGTGATGTAGGGGATGGGGGTGTCCTCGCCGCTCTTTTGGACGCGCTGATTGAAGTCCTCAATATTGCGCGCGCCGAGCTGGGCGAAGCGGCGGTAACGACTATCCATTTCCCGCATTACCCAGCGCAGCGCCGGAACCACTTTCTCCACATCCACCATCACCGGCGACAGCAAGTGTGGAATCCCGTTGTACTGGGTCAGCTCGACGCGCTTGGGGTCCACCATCAACATCCGCAGCGTGTCCGGCGAGTTTTGCAGCAGCAGCGCGGCGATAACCGAGTTCACGCAGACCGACTTTCCCGACCCGGTGGCCCCGGCGATCAGTAAGTGCGGCATCGAGCGCAGGTCGGCGGAGGCCGCCTGCCCCGACACATCCTGACCCAGCCCCAGCCGCAGCCGTCCTTTGAGCTTGCCGAACATCTCCGATTCCATCACGTCCAGCAGAGAAACAACCGTGGATTCCTCATTGGGAACTTCGACGCCCACCAGGCCCTTGCCGGGGATGGGCGCCTGGATACGGATGCTGCGCGCGGAAAGCGCCAGCGCCAGGTCGTCGGCCAGGTTGGCAATCTTGCTGACCTTGACTTTGGTGGTGGTGCCCGTGCGGCTGGTGATGAACAGCGGCTCGACGCCGTACTGCGTGACCACTGGCCCGGTGTTAATCTCCTGGACGCGCACCGGCGCGCCTAGACTGAGCAACGTCTCCTCGATGATGCGCGACTGCTTGCGCACCAGGTCTTCGCTGAAATATTGCTCGCTGCCCTGTTCCAGGATTTGGTTCACCGTGGGCAGCCGCCACACCTGCGAGTCCAGCGGCAATACTTCGATGTTGGCGGCGCCGTTGCCGTTGTGTGGCGTTCCGTGAATTTCTGGCCCCTCCATCTTCTTCTTGCGTTTTCCATCAGCCTTGCGCGCTGGCGGTTCCGGCTCCGCGCCGAGAATTTTGGGGGCGGGCAGTGGCACGCCGGTAGGCGTCATCACCTCGTCCGGCAAGGGGATTTGCCGGGATTCGCCGGCGGCAGAATAAATGGGGACTTCATCTTCTTCGCGCGGCTGATGCATAAGCATCTGGATGGCATCCGCTGGCGAAATGCCCACCGAGAAGGTGATGACGACGACCCAGAGAAGCAGCAAGACGATGATAGTTCCGACCTGTCCCAATCCTTTGATGCCGAGGTCCAGCAGCGCTGCGCCGATCAGCCCACCCCCCAGCCCTTCCCTTCCCAGGTCATACAGATCCGCCGTCCGGATAAAACTGACGACTAAGTGCAGTGTCGTCAGCGAGACAAAGAAGCCCAGGCTGACCCCGACGACTTGCTCCGGATCGGGGGTGGGGATACGGTCGCCAAACCGGCGTAGGACGAGCCACAGGCCGACGGCGCCCAAAAAGATCGGCACGACGTACATACCCCACCCAAAGGTGCTGGCGAGGACCCCCAACCACCAGCCGGTCAATTTCCCCTGGTTGGTGGATAGTAAGCTGAGGAAAGACAGCAGGGCCACGATGAACAGCGCCCATCCCAGATAGTCCAGCTTCTGATCCCACGTCAGTTGGCTCCACCACGACGGGCGCGGCTCAGCGCGCCGGCGCGACTTGGTGGAAGTCCGTCGCGTGGACGGCTTGTGCCCGTTGATTTTTGGCCCCGCCGCTCCCGATTGGCCGGCAGACTTGGCGGTCTTGGCAGACGACTTTTTTTGTGTTGATGCAGTTCCATTAGACTTGCTCATATCGTTCCTATGATACCACAGTTCACCCCTGACGTTTTGCTCCCAGGGCCGCGTCAATCGCCTCGCTCACGGAGCGCACCTGGATCGTTTGCAATCCGTCGGGGATGCGCAACGGCGTCCGGCCCATCCGCCGGGGGATGAGGACTTTGCGGAAGCCCAGGCGCGCCGCCTCGTTCAAGCGCGTCTCCAGTTGGCCGATGGAGCGCACCTCGCCGGACAGCCCAATTTCGCCAATCAGCGCCAGATCGGCGGGCACCGGCTGGTCGCGGAGGCTGGACGCGAGCGCCACCGCGACGGCCAGATCGGCGGCCGGCTCCTCAATCTGCAAGCCGCCGACGACGTTGGCAAAGATGTCCTGCTCGGCGAGCCGCTGGCCTACCCGCCGGGTCAGCACCGCGACGGTCAGCAGCAGCCGGTTGAAATCCAGTCCATTGACCGTGCGGCGCGGGTTGCCGAAGCTGGTCGGCGTCGCCAGCGCCTGGATTTCTACCAGCAGCGGGCGCGTGCCTTCCAGCGTGACGGCGATGGCCGAGCCGGGCACGTTGACCATCCGCTCGGCCAGAAACGCCTCCGATGGGTTGGGGACTTCGACCATACCCCGCTCCTGCATCTCAAAGACGCCGACCTCCGAGGTGGCGCCGAAGCGGTTTTTGACGCTGCGCAGCAGGCGGTAGGTGTGAAACGGATCGCCTTCCAGGTATAGCACCGTGTCTACGATGTGTTCCAGCACCTTTGGCCCGGCAATAGAGCCTTCCTTTGTCACGTGTCCCACGATAAACACCGGCACGCCGGTCTCTTTGGCCCAACGTTGAAAGCGGGCGGCACATTCCCGCACCTGGCTGACATTCCCCGCCGCCGACGCCAGTTCTGTTGTGTGGACAGTCTGCACGGAGTCAATGACTAACGCTTGCAGATTGGGCTGCATTTCCTCGGCGCGGGACAAAATCGCGCTGGTCTCGGTCTCCGAGAGCAAATGCAGCGGATCGCCGGTGATTCCCAGGCGCGTCGCGCGCATCTTGATCTGGTGCGGGGATTCTTCGCCGGAAACGTAGAGCACCGGACGTTCTGCCGCGCCCAGCGCTGCTGCGACTTGAAGCAGCAAAGTGGACTTACCGATGCCCGGTTCTCCGCCAATCAATACAATCGAGCCGGGCACCAGACCGCCGCCCAACACTCGCGCAAATTCCGCCATAGCGACGGGCAGGCGTTCCAGCGCGCCGGTATCCACCTGACTGAGGGGTTGGGGGCGCTGCTGACTGCGCGATAGAGAGGCGCCGGTGCTGCCGGGGGTCTCGGCCTCGATCACCGTCTCGATCAAGGTGTCCCACGCGCCGCAGTGGGGGCATTTTCCCATATAGCGGGCAAAACTCCAGTTACACTCTTTACAAATCCACCGCACTTCACTCTTTGCCATAGACCACTCCTCATCTCTCATGATACCAGAACTTACGTTCTATTTCAAGGGCATTTTCATCAACAGATCCAGCGGATTTTAACGGATAAGCTTTCCCCATTCTCTTCCACAATTACTATGAAACCCTCGAAAAGCAAGGTCCCTGGACTTTATCATTCTCTCCTTGAACGGTGCGCTGCGGCGTAGAGGGCGGCTAGCGCCGTTGTGTTTAAAAGGATTTTGCGGTGACGAGCTACCGTCACCGCAAAACATCCTTTCTACCGACGGCTTCAGCCGCAAAGTTTCCCCGACAGGCGCGGGCTGGCGAGAATGATAAGGTCTTGAGCAAGACCCGCGCCGGGTTTGACAAAATCCTTGTCCTACATATAATGTATCACCAGCCGAGCCGCAAGGGTTTGGCTTTTATTGTGTAAGGGGAGGATACATCGTGTACGCTGTTATCAAATCTGGAACACACCAGTATAAAGCTCTGGTCGGGAAAGAGCTGGTGGTAGAGCGCATCCCGTATGCAGTGGGGGCGCAGGTAGAACTGGATCAGGTCTATCTGGTGGCTGATGGTGAAGAAGTCATGGTGGGTCAACCCACCGTTGCCGGGGCAAAAGTACTCGCCACGGTGGTGGAAGAATTTCGGGGGCCTAAAGTGCACATCTTCAAATACCGCCCGAAGGAGCGGTACCGCCGGCGCCAGGGCCATCGCCAGAACTATATGCGCCTGCACGTTGATGAAATTGTAAAGGGAGTATAGAAGGCATGGCACGGAAGAAGACAGGTGGTACAAACGGGCGCCAAAGTCAGGCCAAGCGCCGTGGCGTCAAGAAATACGGTGGGCAGGCTGTGCTCGCCGGCAATATCCTGGTGCGCCAGGTGGGAATGCACATCAAGCCCGGTGAGAACGTCGGGATGGGGAAGGATTATACCCTCTTTGCCCTGGTAGACGGGCAGGTGCGTTACGATGTCCGCCAGGGTCGCAAGCGGGTTCACGTTTATCCCCAGGCGGAGGTGCAAGCATGAAACCGGAACTGCATCCCAAGTGGTATCCTGATGCGAAGGTGATCTGCGCATGTGGCGCGACGCGAACGGTAGGCGCTACCGTCCCCGAATTACGCACGGATGTGTGCTCGTCATGTCACCCCTACTTCACCGGAGAACAGCGCATCGTGGACACCGAAGGTCAGGTTGATCGCTTTATTCGGCGTTTGCAAGCGCGTGAGGAGTCGCGGAAAGAGATCGAGCGGCGCCAGGCCGCGCGCACGGCGCCGGATCGCAGCCTCAAAACCTTGGGGTTGGGCAAGCGCGTGGAAAAACTCCTGGCTGATGCCGGGATTGAACAGGTCGGTGATGTTATGACGCTCCTGCAAGAAAAGGGCGACGATGGCATCATCGAAATCAAAGGCTTTGGACTCAAGACTTTGGCCGATTTGAAGAAGGGACTGCGCACTCAAGGGTACGTTTTGCCGGGCGACGAACCTCCGGCCGAGGGCGCTGCCGTATAATGATAAAGTCACCGAGGCAGGGAAATCCCCTGCCTCGGTTTGTTTTCGATATTTACCCTCACATTCCATTTCCCCCCTCGTTCAGGAGTCATATTGATGAGCAATGCTTCACTATGCAATGCTGGTTGGATCGAGGTTATCTGCGGCAGTATGTTCAGCGGTAAGACCGAGGAGTTGATCCGGCGTTTGCGCCGGGCGCAGATCGCCCGTCAGAAAATCCAAGTCTTCAAGCCCGCCATAGACGACCGCTACGCTCATAAAGCGATTGCCTCCCATAATGGTTTGCAGGAAACGGCCATCCCCGTTAGCGACAGCGCGCAGTTACGCGCCTTGTATGATCCGACTGCCGATGTGGTGGCGATTGACGAAGTACAGTTTTTCGATGTGGGGGTGATTGATGTGTGTACTTATCTGGCGGAGCAGGGCAAGCGGGTGATCTGTGCCGGGTTAGACATGGATTTTCGGGGCGAGCCGTTCGGCCCCATTCCTCAGTTGCTCGCGGTGGCCGAGCGCGTGGACAAACTCCAGGCGATCTGCGTGGTGTGTGGCGCGGCAGCCAGCCGCACGCAGCGCCTGATTGAGGGCCAGCCTGCTTACTATGACGACCCCGTCGTCCTGGTGGGCGCCAGCGAAGTGTACGAAGCGCGTTGCCGGATGCACCATCAGGTGCCCCGGCGCTAAAGTTTTGTGCGCGCCATTGACAGTTTTTTCAACGGACTTAACGGCTCCATCTTCCGTTGAATCCATCCAATCCGTTGAGGCTATGGGGGGAGGAGGCAAGTTCCATGAGTGTTCCTATTCCTGATTCCGTCGAGCGTATTTTGCTGGACGAAGCCACAATCCAGCAGCGCGTGCAGCAGTTGGCTGACTTGATCAGCACGGATTACGCCGGTCTGCGCAATGAGGAGTTCCTCGTTGTCGGCGTTTTGAAGGGTGCGTTTGTGTTCATGGCTGATTTGACCCGGTGTCTTACCGTTCCCCACCGGGTGGACTTCATTGCTCTATCCAGCTATGGTGACACGACGGAGGCCACCGGATCGGTGCGGATGATTATGGACACGCGCATCAGTGTGACTGGGCGGCACGTCCTGATCATAGAAGATATTTTGGACACCGGGTACACGCTGAGTTACCTGCTGCGCACGTTTGCGGCGCGCAATCCGGCATCGCTACGCACAGCGGTACTGCTGAGTAAACCGGAGCGCTGCAAGGTCAAAGTCTCCATTGACTATTTGGGCTTCGAGATTCCCGACGTCTGGGTGGTGGGGTATGGGCTGGACTTTGTAGACCGTTTCCGCACGCTGCCCTACATTGCGGCGTTGAAGCCCAGTACCTATCAACAATAGGTTCGTAGTAGGCGATTTATCGCCCATATTTACGGCGCGGAAGCGCCTACTACGCCCCCTCATCTCGTTATTTTCGGAGGAACTACCGATGTCCTTATTTGACGATATTGAGAAGGTATTGATTTCTGAGACGCAATTGCAACAGCGCATTGCCGAATTAGGGGCAGAGATGAACGCGCTGTACACCGACGAGGATTACCCCATGTTGGTGTGCATCCTCAAAGGCGCATTTATGTTTTTGGCCGATTTGACGCGCCGGCTCACCTTCCGCCATGAAATTGACTTTATGGAAATCTCTAGCTATGGGGGCGGGACAAGCAGCAGTGGGGTGGTGCGGATTCTGCTGGATTTGGCCTCCACCATTGAAGGCCGCCATGTGATCATCGTGGAGGACATTGTGGACTCCGGTCACACCCTCACTTACATCCTGCGGCACTTTGCGGCGCGCCGTCCGGCCAGCGTTCGCGTTGTCACGTTGCTCAATAAACCCAGCCGCCGCGAAGTGGATGTACCACTGGATTTTGTGGGCTTTGAAGTTCCAAATGAGTTTGTGATGGGGTATGGGCTGGATTATTCCGAGCAGTATCGCAACATCCCTTTCATTGGGGTGCTCAAGGCCGAAGTGTATCAGAACGAGGTTCATTAGCGCTGGCGTCATTCACCCTCCCTGGTGATTCTTGACAAACTGCCAACACCCCCTAAGATGAAGATGTTCTGCTTCTTGGGGGGGTAAGCTCAATTTTCCAATTTAGAGCTAAAAAAGGTCTACCCCTCTTGATTTAATTTGAAAAGTGTGTTACTATTGGACGTGAACGTTCACGTTACCGCTCACGACAGGTGACACGGGTGAGTGCGCCACAGATCAACAACATAAGGAAAAGAAATTATGGCTGAAAACGTCCAGGAGCGTCCTTTGTTACTCGAAGTCAAAGACCTGAAAAAACACTTCCCCATTCGTAAAGGATTTTTTTCCACTCGCACGGTTGGTTATGTCAAGGCTGTAGATGGCGTCAGCTTTTTTATCCGCGAGGGGGAAACCCTGGGACTGGTCGGTGAAAGTGGCTGTGGCAAAACAACGACAGGGCGGTTAATTTTGCGGGCCTATGAATTGACCGGCGGCGAAATCTGGTTTAACGACCGCAAGCTGGGGCGAGTGAACGTGCCTGACCTGGACCGGCAACAACTCAAGCAGTTGCGTCAAAACATGCAGATGATTTTCCAGGACCCTTATTCCTCCCTTAATCCCCGCATGACCTTGCTCCAGATTGTAGGGGAACCTCTGTTGGTTAACGGGGTGGCGCGCGGCGGAGAATTGCAGGATCGCGTGGCGGAACTGCTGCGCGTGGTGGGGCTGCGCCCGGAATATATGACCCGCTATCCTCACGCCTTCAGCGGCGGGCAGCGCCAACGTATCGGTGTGGCGCGCGCGCTGGCGCTCAATCCCCAGTTGGTGGTGTGCGACGAGCCGGTTTCCGCGTTGGACGTGTCAATCCAGGCGCAGACGTTGAACTTATTGCAGGATTTGCAGGCCGAATTTGGTCTGACGTATCTCTTTGTTTCCCATGACCTGAGCGTGGTGGAACACATCAGCAACCGGGTGGCGGTGATGTACGTGGGCAAGTTGGTGGAGAGCGCCCTGACCGACCAGTTGTTCCTCAACCCCCTCCATCCGTATACGGAAGCGTTGCTCTCGGCAGTGCCCAAGCCAGACCCACGCCGCCGCACCGAGCCGATTGTGTTGGCCGGCGACGTGGCCGACCCGGCCAACCCGCCAAGCGGGTGTTATTTCCATCCCCGCTGCCGCTATGCGATCGATCGTTGCTCTCAGGAAGAGCCGCAGTTGCAGGAGTTGGGTAAGGAGCATTTTGTGAGTTGTCACCGGGCGGACGAACTGAGTTTACAGGGTGTAGTCAGCACGGTGACAACAGCATAGGACTATCAAGAAGGAGGTGGATTAGCATAGAACTGACGATAAGCATAAATTACCTGTCGTTGATTGTCTGTTATACCATTCGTTAACCATAAGGAGGTTGAAATCTATGAAGCAGGGACGTAAATTAACACGTCGTGAGTTCATCCAAATTTCGGCGCTGACGACCGCGGGCGCGGTTTTGGCCGCGTGCGGTCAGCCGACGGCGGAACCCACCAAGGCCCCTGAGGCCACTAAGGCGCCCGAAGCTACCAAGGCCCCCGAAGCTACCAAGGCCCCCGAAGCTACCAAGGCCCCTGAAGCTACCAAGGCCCCCGAGCCTACCGCGGTTCCTGAACCGGTCAGCAAGTTTAAGGAAGCCCCGATGTTGGAGGAACTAGTCAAGGCCGGCACGCTGCCCCCCGTGGATGAGCGGCTGCCGATGAATCCCTACATCGTCGAGGTTGCCGAGAGTATCGGCAAGTACGGCGGCAACTGGCGTCGTGCGTTTAACGGCGTCTCCGACCGCTGGGGACCCACCAAGCTCAACGACCGGACGTTGGCCTGGTTTGATAAGGACCTCGTTATGAAGCCCAAACTGCTGGAAAGTTGGGATGTCTCGCCCGATGCCACAACCTGGACATTCCACCTGCGCAAGGGCGTCAAGTTCTCTGATGGGGTGCCGCTGACCAGCGAACACTTCAAGTGGTTCTTCGAATACCAGGTTAAAAACACGGAACTGACCACCACCCCTCCCCAGTCACACGCTACCCGTGGGGCGGATGGTAAATGGACCATCTGCGAAATGGAGTTTCCAGATGATTACACGGTAGTGTTCAAATTTGCACTACCCAAACCGATGCTGTTCTACGAAGGTGGCGGTACGCGCAGCATCAACGGTTGGCTGACGCCGGGGCATTATATGGCGCAGTGGCATATGGATCTGGTGGATGATAAGGCGGCTTTGGAGGCCAAGATCAAAGAGGCCGGTTTCGACAGTTGGGTCCAATACTTCAACGACCATCGCAACCGCTTTGACCTGAATCCGGACCGCCCACAGATCACGCCATGGCTGTTGAAAGGTTCATTGGCCGAAGAGCGCTTCGTGATGGAACGCAACCCCTACTACTATGCTACGGACCCGGAAGGCAATCAGGTTCCCTACATTGACACCGTCACCCACCGCTTGTTCGAGAATGCCGAGATGCTCAACATGTGGATCATCAACGGCGAGATTGACTACCAGGCCCGCCACATCACCGCCGGCAACTATACGCTCTACAAAGAAAACGAGGAGAATGGCGACTACCGCGTGCTCGTTGGCGTCAATGCCGGTCACGAGGCTTTGCAGCTCAACCTCTCCACCAAGAATCCGTTGCTCAACGAGTTCTTCAACACCCGCGACGTGCGCATCGCCATCTCCCACGCGGTCAACCGCGACGAGATCAATGAGCTGTGCTTCAACGGCTTGTATACTCCGCGCCAGTACAGCCCACTGCCGATGTCGCCTAACTACTACCCGAAACTCTCTGAAGCCTACATCGAATACGATCCTGATAAGGCTAACGCGCTGCTCGATGCCGCCGGTTATGATAAGAAAGACTCTGACGGCATCCGGCTGTACAAGGATGGCAGCGGTCCCATCAGCTTCATGGTCGAGGGAACCGCCGAGGCCGGCACGCCGGAAGAAGATTCCGTGCAACTGGTCTGCAAGTACCTGGAGGCCGTTGGCATCAAGGCCACCTACAAGTACTTCGAGCGCGCCCTCTACTCCGAGCACTACAGCGCCAACGAAATCGAGGCGGCCTACTGGGGCGGCGACCGCACGGTCCTCCCGCTGGTGCCGGGCGCCATTATCTTCCGTGGTGTGCAGCCCGACCGCCCCTGGTGCCCTGGTTTTGGCTTCTACTACAACAACCCCGAAGACGCCAATGCCGTCAAACCGCCGGATGGACACTTCATCTATAAAATCTGGGACATCTGGGATAACCAGGTTGCGGTGGAACCCGATCAGGCCAAGCAGAATAAGTTGTTCGAGGGTATTCTGGATATCTGGGCCGAGGAACTGCCCATGATCGGCCTCCTGGGAGAGAAACCCTCGCCTACCATTGCCAAGAATGGCTTCATGAACGTCCTCGATGGTTATCCGAACGACGATACCACCGGCGACGAACAATTCTTGCAGTCCGAATCCTTCTTCTGGGACGACCCGGAGAGCCACACCGCTTAGTTCGTTGTGCAGCACATTTGGAGGGTGGACCCTGGTGGGTCTGCCCTCCAATCTGCCGGAGTGGGGGGCGGGGAATGGAAAGCAGGCGCATATAAACTGTTTGCTTCCTATTCCCTGCTCCCTAATCCTTATTCCCTACTCCCTACTCCCTAATTCATAAGCTAGAGGTGAAGTATGTTAGGTTACATTCTCCGCCGTATCGGTATGATGATTCCTACTCTGATTGTCATCTCAATGATCTCTTTCATCATCATCCAACTCCCGCCGGGCGATTACTTGACATCGTATGCGGCGACCCTGCGCGCGACGGGCGACGCCGTGGACGAGGCCGAACTGGCCTCGCTGCGAGAACGCTACGGGCTTGGGGAGCCTATCTATGTGCAATACTACAAATGGATGTCGGGCATTCTCCTGCGCGGCGATTGGGGACAATCTATGGAGTGGCGCAAGCCGGTGAAAGAATTGATCTGGGAACGCATGGCCTTGACGGTGTTCCTTTCCCTTATTTCTATTTTAGTGAGTTGGTTTGTGGCTATTCCGGTGGGAGTGTTTTCCGCCACCCATCAATACTCGATTCCCGATTATCTCTTTTCTGCGCTCAGTTTTATCGGAGCGGGCACACCGGGGTTCATGCTGGCCATGGTGGTGATGTGGGTCGCCATGCGCCAGTTCGGGTTGAACGTCGGCGGGCTGTTCTCCGAGGAGTATATTCTCGAACCGTGGAGTTGGGCCAAAGTGGTGGATATGCTGAAACATCTGTGGATTCCTGTCGTCGTGATTGCCTTTGAAAGCACCGCCGGCAGCATTCGCACCACGCGCGCCAATGTGCTGGACGAGCTAAACAAACCCTACGTAGAAACTGCGCGCGCTAAGGGCTTGCGCGAGCGTAACTTGGTATGGAAATATCCGGTGCGGGTGGCGATGAACCCCTTCTTCAGCACCGTGGGTTGGACGCTGGCTGGGTTAATCTCTGGGCAGACGTTGATTGCTGTGGTGCTCAGCTTGCAGACAAACGGCCCGATGATGCTGCGCGCCCTGCGTTCTCAGGATATGTATCTGGCCGGCAGCTTTCTATTCCTGTTGAGTGTCCTGACCGTCATCGGTACGCTCGTTTCTGATGTTTTGCTCGCGTGGGTTGATCCGCGCATCCGCATGGAGGGTTAGTGATGACCGTTTCTGAACCCCAAGACCTAAACACCGCCGAAGTTCAGGCTGCGACCGCCCAGGAATGTTCTCCGTTGGAGTCTAACTCAGAAGAGCATTTGGAGGCACCGACCGCAGTGTTGGATGCAGAAGAGGATCGGCTGTATGTTGCCGGGCAATGGCAACTGATGTGGTGGAAATTCCGCAAACACAAGATGGCGCTGGTGGGCGCCGGCATCCTGATCGTGTTTTACCTGATCGGCATCTTTTGTGAATTTGTCGCGCCCTACAATCCTGAAGCCTACTTCATCCGCTACAAAATGGCGCCGCCAACTCCCTTGCGCATCGTGGATGCAACGGGCAAGTTGCGCGCACCTTTTATCTACCATCGCGACCGGTCGAAAGACCCGGAAACGTTGCGCGATATTTACACTGAGAACAATGAGATTACTTATCCGGTTTACTTTTTTGTGAAAGGCGAGCCTTACAAACTCTGGGGAATCTGGGAGAGCGATATCCACCTGTTCGGACTGGGGCCGGACATTGAAGACCAGGGCGTCTTCCTCTTCGGCGCCGACCGGATGGGGCGCGACCTTTTCTCGCGGCTTTGCTACGGCGCGCGGCTCTCGCTTTCGATCGGCGTGATTGGCGTCTTTTTGAGCTTGGCCCTTGGCATCGTGTTGGGAGGTATCTCAGGGTATTATGGCGGCCGCATTGATACGGCGATTCAACGGGTGATTGAGTTTATTCGCACCATTCCCACGATTCCTCTGTGGATGGCGCTCAGTGCTGCGCTGCCGGCCGACTGGCCGGTGGTGAAGATGTACTTTGGGATCACCATCATTCTCTCACTTGTCGGCTGGACGGGGATGGCGCGGGTGGTGCGGGGGCGTTTCCTGTCTTTGCGTCAGGATGATTTCGTCCTGGCCGCACGTTTGTGTGGCTCGAGCGAGTTTCGCATCATCATGCGCCATATGGTGCCCTCGTTCCTGAGCCACATCATCGCCAGCTTGACGCTCTCGATCCCCGGTCAAATTTTGGGCGAGACCGGGCTGAGTTATCTCGGCCTGGGATTGCGCGCGCCGGCCATCAGTTGGGGCGTGTTGCTTCAGGAAGCGCAGAACATCCGTTCCCTGGCCCAGGCTCCGTGGTTGTTGTTTGCCCCGGCGATAGCCGTTGTCCTGACCGTCTTTGCCTATAACTTCCTCGGCGACGGGCTGCGCGACGCGGCAGATCCGTATGCGCGGTAGTCACATAGTCAAATAGTCAGATAGTCGAATATCCCGGCTACTGGACTAATGACTACCTGACAAACGACTACTGGACTGACTTACAGGAGTAAAACTGTGAACGATGACAGAGAACTACTCGTAGAAGTGAAGAACCTGCAAACCTATTTCTACCTGGATGAGGGGACGGTGCATGCGGTGGAGGGGGCGAATTTCAACATCCATCGCGGAGAGACCCTGGGGGTGGTGGGAGAGAGTGGCTGTGGCAAAAGCGTGACGGCGCGCTCGATCCTCAACATTGTGCCTAAGCCTGGCAAAACGGTGGGCGGGGAGATTCTCTACCACCGGCGCAAGAGTGGGGGGATGGAAACGCTTGATCTGGCGCAACTCGCGCCGCAGGGCGATGTGATGCGCAGTATCCGTGGGGCAGAGATCGCCATGGTGTTCCAGGAGCCGATGACCTCGCTAAGCCCGGTGCATACCATCGGCAATCAGATCGGGGAAGCCGTCTCCCTGCACCAGGGTGTAAGCAAAGACGTCGCGCGCGAGAAGGCCATCGAGATGCTGGACCTGGTGGGAATGCCGCAGCCGACGCGAACGGTAGATCGCTACGCACACGAGTTGAGCGGCGGAATGCGGCAGCGGGCCATGATCGCGATGGCGCTCTCGTGCCATCCGAGCCTGCTGATTGCGGACGAACCGACGACGGCGTTGGACGTGACGACCGAAGCGCAGATTCTCACGTTGATGCGGCGGCTCCAGGACGAACTGGGGATGGCGATCATGTACATCACGCACAACCTGGGCGTGGTAGCGCAGATGACGGAGCATGTGGTGGTGATGTACATGGGGAAGGTGGTAGAAGAGGCGGACGTAGACACGATTTTCTACGGCGCGCTGCATCCCTATACAAAGGCGTTGTTGCAGTCCATCCCGCGGTTGGGGCAGAAGACGCAAGAACGGCGGCGGCTGGCGTCCATCAAGGGGATGGTGCCGGACCCGTATGCGCTGCCCAAGGGTTGCGAGTTCCATCCACGCTGTAGCGTATTAAAGTCAGGGCTGTGTGATCAGGTGGCCCCTGCGATGGTGGAAGTCGCCCCCGGTCATAAAGTTCGCTGCCATTTGTGCGCCAATCCTGCGTGAGTGATTGATTAAAAACGTGAAACGTGAAACGTGAAACCTCACGTTTCACGTTTCACGTTTCATGCCCGTGAACTATGAAAATCTTATTGCTTTTCCCATCCCATTGGAACCCCGTCATGCCTCATCTCGCCCTGCCGACGTTGACGGCCTATTTGCGGGCGCAGGGCCTTGACGTCGCGCAGCGCGATTTGAACGTCGAAGTCTTCGATGCTGTCCTGACCCACGACTACCTGACCGGCGCGGGCGAGCGACTGCGGCGGATGAAGCGTCACCCGGCGCCCCGCGCGCTGCTTGAGCGCGCGCAGGCCGACGTCCCGCAGTTGGCGGCGCAGGTGGAGACCGCCAAGGCCGTGTTCCGCAGCCCGACCTTCTTCGACGGCCCGACGAGCCTACCCGCCTTTTTGACCCTGGTGCAAAGTTTACAGGTGGCTTCGCTGCCGTTTTACCCGGCGGCGCTGGAACTGACGCGCTACGTCCCCCACGCGCCGGAAGATAGCTGCGAGTCTCTCATGACGGCGGCCCGCGATCCCCAACACAACCTATTCCTGGACATCTTCCGGCGGGGCGTGTTGGCCGACCTCAAGGCCGCGCCGCCCGACATCGTCGCCATCTCCGTTCCTACTTTAAGCCAGATGCTCGCGGCGGTGACGCTGGCGCACCTGATCAAAGCATCCCGCCTGCCCTGTCACGTGACACTGGGCGGCCCGCACATCTCGATGTTGCGCGAGCAGCTTCCCCGCACGCCGGAGTTGTTTGATTGGATAGACAGCGCCATCGTTTTCGGTGGCGAAGTCCCCCTGACGCGCCTGGCCGAAACGCTGGCCGCCCACGGCGATCTTTCCCAGGTTCCGAACCTGATTTACCGGGATGGCCGGATTGTGAAGAGTACGCCCGTGGAGAACGCCCCCTATCCCAACCTGCTGCCCGACTTTACTGGTCTGCCGCTCGACCGCTACCTGACGCCCACACCCGTGCTGCCGCTGTTGAGCACGCACGGCTGCTATCATGGGAAATGCGGCTTTTGCAACGTAGGGTATGGCGGCCCGCAGACCTTCTGCCAGATTGATGCTGAGCAGGTAGTGGAGAATATGCTGGCGCTGCGGGAAAAATACGGTGCGCGCCACATCTTCTTCGCCGACGAAGCCTTCACCCCGCACAACCTCAATATCATGGCGACGAAGCTGGCGGATTTGGGCGCGCCGATCCATTGGTGCGGCTGTGCGCGCTTTGACCGTGGGCTGACCGCCGACTTGCTGGCAAAAATGGCGGCGGGCGGCTGCCGAATGTTGCTCTTCGGTCTGGAGACCGCCGCCGAACCGACGATCCGCCGGATGGTCAAGGGCACACAGCCGGAAGAAATGAGTCGCATTTTGCGCCAGAGCACGGCGGCTGGCATCTGGAATCACGCCTTCTTCTTCTTCGGCTTCCCCGGCGAGACGCTGGCCGATGCGCAGGAGACGGTCAACTTCGTCTACGCGCATCGGGACGCCATTCATTCGGCCTCCCTGGGGACGTTTTTGCTGGAAAGCTACGCGCCGGCGCACCGCGAGCCGGCGAAGTACAACATCCGCCGCATTCACCCCGACTCGGCGCGCGACCTGGCGATCTACTTCGATTACGAGCCGGCGTCCGGCATAGACGCGGAGTTTGCTGAAATATTGGCGGACCGGTTGCTGACAACGCTCCCTGAAAAGCGTTGGGGCCAGTTCTATACCAATGATGTATGGCGTTTTTTGTACGCCAGCGACTTGCGGGAGCGCGGGAAAGTGCTACCCTTGTGGCTGGAGTCTGAAACATCCTGATCAGGAAAAAATCGAAATGGAAAAGAAACGTTGGTATCACTATATCCCG
Organism: Anaerolineae bacterium; assembly: GCA_034429475.1. Taxonomy (GTDB): domain Bacteria; phylum Chloroflexota; class Anaerolineae; order B4-G1; family SLSP01; genus JAKQHY01. Next base: position 26,371 of record DAOUGD010000086.1, on the reverse strand, counting down.
GCCTACTTGTTCTGGATTTTGCTGGCTGTGTTGGGCGGCTGGTTGGCCCTGGTGGGCCGCGAGACGATGACAACCCTGTTGGCGACGTATTACGTAGGAGATTCGATAACGCGGAGTTGGCGCGTGCGTTTTTATGATAAGGTGTACGTGCTGGGGGTCGGGTTGATCTGGTTGGTCATTACCACCGTCACAGAGGAATCTTTCCGCAAGAGTGTGGCGCGTAACGAACTGCTGCGTTGTTTTGCCCGCTTCGCCTGGCCCGAACTGGCGCTCCTGTTTGTAGCCGACCTGATCCTGTTTTTGCTACAGGGCGGTTACGGTTGGTTGCGGTGGCTCATCATTGCCGCTGAGGCGCTGCTTGCCGGGGTATTTTGGGCTATCGCCCGCTCCCGTCGTAAAAAGCTGCCGGTCGCAGAAGTTTAAACACATTCTTGATCCTCATAGTCCGCAAATCTTGTTATTACTGAGGAATTCATCACAAACCGGCGTTCATCGGCGGTTGGATGAAAATTTCACGCCAAGCCGCCAGGCTCGCCAAGTTTTTGTTTTTTTTTACTTTGCGTCTTTGCGCCTTAGCGTGAAACAAATTCTTATTTTCAGAGGAGAATTTTGTCTAATGTCTGACCTATCTTATGTGCGTTATGCGTTATCTGCCGACGGTTTTATCCACAACTGGCTGATCGCCGGCCCGCAAGCCATCCTGGTGGCTGACCTGGAAAAGTTCACCGGCGAGGATTTCCGCCTGGACATTGCCCGTGCGTACACCACGCCGGAATCCGGCATCACCGGCCAACCCGTCGAACCCGGCTCCTTGACCGACGGCAAATTTCAGCTTGGCGATTACGAAGGCCAATGGCGCTACGTCCGTTGTGTGGAAGACCACCTGGTTGACCTGAGCACCTTTCATCACCTCACCCACTACCTGCGCGCCTGGGCTTACGCCGAAGTTGAAAGCCCCGCCGAGGCCGACGTCACCCTGACGCTCACCACCAACGGCCCGGCGGACGTGTGGCTCAACGACGCGCACCTTCACCGTCAGGAACACTTCGCCCGCCGCCACCCGCTCAGCGTCCCCTTTGCCGCGCATCTCAACGCCGGACGCAACCGCCTCCTCGTGCGCGTCGAGAACGTCGCCGCCCGCGACTGCATCTACGTCATGGCGTTACGAATTACGGATTACGAATTACGTAATACGCAATATACAGTTTTCATTCCCACCACCATTTCCCCTGTGGAGCGCCGCAACGTGTTGGAGGCCGTTTTCGAGGCAGCCTACATTCCACAGGACGTGTTCACCCGCGACGAAGAAATCGCCGTGCGATGGCCGGACAAAGACGACCCCGAAGCTCCCCTGTCCGTATCCGCCGACATCACGGCGCGGTTGCAGACACCGGCCGGCAAAATCTATGCTGAGGTGCAGCGGGTAGGAACAGCCGGCAACGATGCTCCGCTGGGATACACTTACCAGTCCCCGACCAATGCGTATGATTTGCTCCTGATGCCGCGCGCGGCGGAGTATTACGAAGGCAATATGCGCATCAGCCGGAAACTGCACGCCTGGGGAATGGGCAACCACCGCTACCACACCGTATCCTACGGCGATTACGCAGCGCGCCGTCAGGAGGCGCTCACCGAAGCGGCGCGGTTAGAATCCAACGTCTTCTCCGAGATCGCCAAGATGGCGATTGGCTGGTGGTCACGGCTGGAGATGAAGACGCTGATGACGACGATTGAGGGCATCAACGCCCGCCGCGATTGCAGCGACTTCTACCTGGTGGGCCTGCTGGGAATGCTGTACCGTTTCGGCGATAATCCGCAGTTCCCGGCGGACTTGCGCCAGCCGTTTGAGGACTGCATCCTCAACTTCAAGTACTGGCATGACGAGCCGGGCGCGGACGCGATGTGGTACTGGTCCGAAAACCACCAAATCCTTTTTCACGCCTGCGAAATCCTGGCCGGGCAGCTTTATCCCGACCGCGTCTTCACCAACAATGGGCAGACCGGCCAATGGCACCGGGAGCATGGCGAGCAGATGGCGCTGGCCTGGCTGCGCGAGCGCGGGATGCGCGGCTTCAGCGAGTGGGATTCCAACTGTTACTTCGAGGAAGACCTGCTGGCGCTCTCCCATCTGGCGGATCTGGCGGAAACGGACGCCGTGTGGGAACTGGCCTCGGTGCTGATTGACAAAATCCTCTTCACCATCGCCGTGAACTCCTACAAAGGCGTGTTCGGCTCGACGCATGGGCGCACCTACGCCCCGCATATCCTCGGCGGTTACATGGAATCTACCGCCGGCATCACCAACCTGCTGTGGGGGCAGGGAATTTTCAACCAGGCCATCCTGGGAACGGTGAGCATGGCCTGCATGGAAAACTACGAGCTGCCCGTCATGCTCCAGGTCATCGCCGCCGACCTGCCGGAGGAACTGTGGGGCCGCGAGCATCACGCCCCAGCCGAAGCCGGCGACGGCGTGGACAAAGTGACCTACAAGACGCCGGACGGGATGCTGTGTTCCGTGCAGGACTACCACCCCGGCGCGCCGGGCGTCCAGCAGCACGTATGGCAGGCCACGTTAGGGCCGGGCGCGACCGTGTTCGTCAACCACCCGCCGTGCGCCAGCCTCGACAACGCGCACCGCCCGAACTTCTGGGCCGGCAACGTCACCCTGCCGCGCGTGGCGCAGTGGAAAGACGTGCTCATCGCCATCCATTCCCTGCCGGAAGACGACTGGCTCGGCTTCACGCACGCCTACTTCCCGACGCACAGTTTCGACGAATACGTGATCCGCGATGGCTGGGCCTTCGCGCACAAGGACAAAGGCTATCTGGCGCTGACGGCTTCCCAGGGCTTCCAACTCATCCGCACCGGGCACAGCGCCTACCGCGAACTGCGCTCGCCGGGCCGGCACAACATCTGGCTGTGCCACATGGGCCGCGCCGTGATTGACGGCGACTTTGCCGCGTTCCAAGAGAAAATCCTCAAGCTGTCCGTTACCTTTGACGATCTGAATGTGCGCCTTATCACCCTCGGCGGCGAGACGCTGACCTTTGGCTGGGAGGGCGACTTCCGCCGCAATAACGAGGCTGTCCCCCTGCATGGTTTCAAGCACTACGACAACCCCTACTGCGTCGCCGACTTCCCCGCGTCGCAGACGGACATCCAATACGGCGGCGTGACGATGCGGCTGAAGTTCGCGCAGGACAAAGAAATAGCAATTTAAATTCAAGAGGCTGGCAGAGGCAATCGTTGAGATGTCTGAAAGGCCGCAATCGCTATCCCTATATCGGTGGGCGAGCTTAGTTATTTTGCTGATGGGAGTGTGGATGCGTTGCTCGACACTGGGGGCAATGCGGACGATGTTACACTATGATGAGGCGTACGAAGCGCTGGATGCGCAAAGCCTCATTACCAATCCTCGTTTCACGCCGTTTTTCCCCGGCAACTTCGGGCGTGAGAGCGGCTTTATGTATTGGCTGCTCCCTTTTGTGTGGGCGTTTCCGGGAGAACCGTTCGGCGTGCGGTTGGCGGCTACGATGGTCGGTGTCTTGACGTTGGCCGCGACGTTCAAATTGGCGCGCGAATTGCTCCGCAAGCAGGGCGCACTATGGGTGATGTTGGCGCTGACGACGTTGTATTGGCATGTTCATCTCAGCCACCTGGCCTTGCGCGCCAATTTCTATGTCCTGGTAGGAACCCTGTCGGCGGCCTGGCTATTGGAGGCCTGCCGCACCAATCATGGTTGGCATTGGATGCGCGCAGGCATTACTCTGGGATTGTTGGCCTATACCTATTTCGCGTCGGCAGCGTGGATCGGCTACGCGGGACTCCTGCTGGGGATGTGTTATGCCTTCCGGCCAGAGCGACGTCGTGGTGTGATGTGGGCCGGAGGCGTGGCCGTTTTGTTGATGCTGCCGATGGTGCATTATATCTGGGTACATCCTGATCTATTCTTTTCCCGTTCCCAGACCGTCGCAGCCTGGGACCTGGAGGCGATTGGGCACAATGTGCTGCTCTGGCTGCGCGCTTTCTTTCAAACCGGCGATGTCAATGTAACATTCAACCTGCCAGGGCGACCTATTTTGACGCCAGTCCAGGGCCTCTTATTTGGCATTGGTCTCATCGCGCTTTTCTTCACGGTGCATTACCGTTGGCAACTTGTGTGGCTTGGCGGTTGGGCCGTACTGTCTCTCACACCCTCGTTGTTGAGCAATCAAGCGCCGCATTTTTTGCGAGGTAGCGGATTGACGATTGCGATTGCGGTGGTGCTTGGGTGTGGCGTGTATAGCGTTGTCCGTTGGTTGAGTGCATGTGGTTATGGACAGGTAGGGGTTGTCGCTGTCGGATTGCTATTTGTGGGTATGGGCTGGCAGACGATGATGGATTTTCAGCAGCGCTGGCTGCACGATCCCCAGACAACATTCTCGATGGAGGAATCCCTGAACCGCGCCATTGACTTCATTCGGAAGGAGACCGCCGACGAGGAGTCCGTCTATTTTTCGCCACTTTCTCTGGTGCATCCGGTCATCGTCTATCGCCTGCCGCAACTAACGCCACGCTCGGTCGGCGCTTTCGACAGCCATCAATGCCTGGTGTTGACCGATCGCCGGGCGGTATATGTGAGCCTGATGTCGTTTGAGCCAGGGTTTGAGGCGCGCCTGGGAGAGTGGGTGACGTTAATGCCGCTGTATACAGATCCGGAAGGAACGTATCGCATCACTGAAGCGGCGCCACGGTCGGATGATCCGGTCACAGCACGGGGACCGCAAGCAATTTTCGGTGATCTGATCCAGATATTGACGTTGACGCCATTGCCGGAGACTGTGTCACCAGGGGAAACTGTGACAGTGGTTTTGGGTATCAGGATACAACAACCTATTCAAGCGCCGGAGAGTCTCTTTGTGCATTTGTACGGAGATCCCACACCGTATGCGGGAGGGCCGCTGTGGGCACAGGCTGACAATCAAATCTGCACTACCTATCCTGCGCACCTCTGGCGCACCGATGAATTGCTGATTCAAACATTCGTCATGCAACTGCCGGCATCTATCCCGGCGGGGAATTACGAAGTGGCAGCAGGAATATACCCTTTCCCGGCAGGGGAACGTTATCCGCTAGTCTACCCAGAAAAAACACCTTATGATTATTTTGTGCTAAAAACCTTGCGTGTTTTACCCAAACAAGAAGAGTGAAAAATGCCAACGGAATTGCTCAACGTTTCTCAAAATATTGCAGATCGCGTTTTCGCCGCCCGCTATGCCCCAATCCTCCGCTTCGACGCGCTGGAGCCGTTCCTGCCGCTGGCGGCAGGCTACACGCTCTTCCGCGAGAGTGGGCCGTCGCCATCGTTCCGGCAGGGCTTCACCGTTGACCTGACGCCGCCCTACCAGCCGCCCGCCGCCCTCGCCATTGAGTACGCGATCTGGTGGGATTGGGACATCGGCCACCTGTACGAGTTGGAGCACGTCTGGGTGTACGTGGGCGCGGATGAGCGTGTGACGCGCGTCGCAGCAAGCTGGCACGGCGACTTTCACGATATGCGCTACAACGGCGCGTTGGCGTTGGAGGGCGATCACCCTGTCCTCCTCAGCGAGCCGGGCAAGCACGCTTTCGCCCCGACGCCGGACTGGTTCCACGAGCGGCGTAAAAAGCACAAACGCTCCGAAACGCGCGACCTGGCCGGGGTGGACGGGATTTTGCGCGCGCCCTACATCCGCGACCAGGTCAAGGCGACGCCGCTCAAGACGCGGCTGGTGCATACCTACCTGGCCCAGCACGCCTTCGAGCCGAGTTGGGACTTTTCGCAGCGCTTCCCCCTCACCGCCGAAATGCTCGTCCCCTGGCCGGCGCTGCGCGACTGGATGCCAGGCCGCATCAATGCCATTCTCGATACCTTGCTCCACGAGATCGCTCCCGGCGAATACCGCCCGCTGCGCGTCGGACATCGCGGGGCGGCGGCCTACGCGCCGCACAACACCCGCCTCAGCTTGCGGCGCGCGGCCGACCTGGGCGCGGATATGGTGGAATTTGACGTGCAAATCACCGGCGATAACCAGGTTGTCCTGGCCCACGATCCCTATCTCGTCGCCGAGGATGGGCGTATCTGGCCGATCCGCCGCTGCGCGCTAGCTGAACTACGCACCGTTGACCTGGGGCAGGGTGAACATCTGCTCACTTTTGCCGAAGCCATTGACGTGTGTCAGGAGGAGCAGCTTGGCGCGTGCATCGAACTCAAAGATGGCGCGGTAGTTCCTGCCGTTGTCCAGACGTTGAAGGCCAAAAAGTACGGCGGCCACTGCATCCTCTCCTCTTTCCGCCCGGATTGGTTGGCGGAAGTGCGCGCCGCGAACCCGGACCTGCTCACGTCGGTGCTGTTCAGTTCGACGCACGTTGACCCGGTGCTGCTGGCGCAGTCCGTCGGCGCGAGCTACGTTAGCCCCTGCTGGGAGCGCCTCCCCGATCCCGCCAGTCTGCTCACGCCCGATTGGATCGCCCGCGTGCGCGCCGCCGATCTCGGCATCGTCTGCTGGCACGAGGAACGCCCCGAACAGATCGCCGCCCTGCGCCGCCTCGGCGTGGATGCGATTTGCAGCGACAAGCCGGAATTGCTGCGGTGAAGCGTACGGGAGTAGAAATCCTTTGGGAATTGTGAAACATTTCCTAAAACAGTACTAAGTTCCTATTGCGCTATAGGTAGAAATGGGTTAAGATATAGCCAGATTTCAAAACTTAACTTAGTGCAAAGGAGAACTGAAATGTTGTACTTACCGCGAGAAGAAGGTCAAGGTTTGGTTGAATACGCCCTCATCCTGGTGCTCATCGCTATCGTCGTCATCGTCATCCTGACCACGCTCGGTGGCGTGATCCAGAACGTCTTCAGCAACGTCGTCAGCGGCCTGGGCTAATCCCAAACGGTCGGACCAAAAACAGCAAGACCCCACGGAAGTGGGGTCTTACTTTTTTAAACCGGTTGTCGGCTTACGCGACGTTAGTTACCCAGGCGATGTCCAACTCGTGCAACTTGGCCGGCGTGGGAACGCCGGTCTGCGGGTCCCAGCCCATCATGCCGTAGAACAACGTCACCGCTTCGCCCAGCACTTCGGGCGGAACCGGCTTCTCGTTCAAGGCGCCGCTGACGTGGGGCAGACGCATCCGGGGCGGCAACACGTCGTCCGCCCGCGTCAGGCCCTCGCGCATGTTGAAAGCGCGTGCTAACGTCACGCAACGCTCCCCGGCCTTCATCAATTCCCACAGGTTGACCTTCCATCCCGTTACTGTCTGCAAGATGTTAATAATTTCGTCGCGGGACCAGGGGATGAACATGCAGCACCCGATCTGGTTGTGAACCCACCGCAGGTTGACGTCGAAGGTGTACGCGCGCACCTTGTGCGCATTCAGTTCGGTTTTTGGCGTCGCCTCGTAGATCCCCAACCCGAGAAAACCCTCGCCCAGCGGCTCGCGCGCCAGGCCTTCATCCCAGAAGTTGTGCATGTGATCGGCGCCGGTCGGCGAGACGGCGTAGCCCAACGCCTGCCCGTGCCGCGTGCGACACTCGTGCATGGGGAACGGCTGCTTTTTGACGTCAATCACGAACTGCTCCGCCCCCTGGCCGATGACCTGCGCGGCGCGCGTCGGGCCTTCGGCCAACAGGTCGCCCAGCCCCTCGCGGACGCAGATCATCCGGGTCAGGTCCACCATCGCCGCCGCGTTGCCGAAGCGCAAGTCCAGGCCGCCGGTATCCGCCAACGTCAGCAGGCCGTTTTCGAAGCACTCCATCGCAAAGGAGACGGCCATGCCAGCGGTGATCGTGTCCACACCGTAAGCGTTGCATAGCTCGTTGGCCTTGGCGACGGCGCGCAGATCGTCTACGCCGCAGTTGGAGCCGAACGCCCCCACCGTCTCGTACTCCGGCCCGCCGTAGAGGGGGTCTACCTGGTAATCGCTGTCGTCCACTTTGACCACCCGCTTGCAATGCACCGGACACGCGAAGCAGCCGCCGGTGTCCACCAGAATGGTATCGCGCATCGCCTCCCCGCCGATCTTCTCCGCGCCGGCAAATTGCCCGTCCTGGAAGTTGCGCGTCGGCAACGCGCCGCGCGCGCTCAATCCCGTGAGCCCGCCGTCGGTGCCCAACAGGTGCATATTCCAGGCTTTGTCCTTCCAGGTGTCCACCATAGACTTCGCCAGCGCCTTGAAAGCGTCCGGGTCGGCGACCGGCACACTGGCTTTGCCGCGCGCCGCGATGCACTTCAGGTTTTTCGACCCCATCACCGCGCCCATGCCGGTGCGCCCGGCGGCGTGCTTGAGGTCATTGAGGATGCAGGCATACCGCACAAGCTTTTCCCCACCGGGGCCGATCATCGCCAGCCGCGCCTGCTTCTCGCCCAACTCGGCCCGCACCGCTTCCTGACAGGCCAGGGTGGTCATCCCCCACAGATGGCTCGCCGGGCGGATCTCGACTTCGCCATCGTGAATCCACAGGTACACCGGCTGCTCCGCTTTACCGCGCACCACGACAGCGTCGAACCCGGCGCGACGCAGTTCGGCCCCAAAGAAGCCGCCGGCGTCTGCCTCGCCGTAGCCGCCGGACAATGGCGACTTGGCGCCCACGGCGTTGCGCCCACCGCCGGCGATGGGCAGCCCGGTCATCGCCCCGCCGGCCATCACCAGCACGTTATCCGGCCCCAGTGGATCCGCCCCTTTGGGGATGTCCTTGAGCAGGTAATAGCCGATAATTCCGGCCCCACCCAAATAACGGCGGTAAAAAAGCTCGGTCGGCTCTTCAATCTCAATCTTGCCGGTCGTCAAATCCACTTTTAAGATTTTGCCTGTATACCCGTTCATGTCCCATCTCCTTAAAGTCTTATAGTCATCAGTCCAATAGTCCTATGACGGCTTTCAAGTGTTGTGGTGAGTGTTATTAATTTTAAACCGAATCCATAAAAATGTAACTTCTGCAACGGACAGAAAAGCATATAATTATCCTCTGGACTCACCATGCCGCGCATACTGCACGCCGGCGAGGATCACCCTACAACCCACCAACGACCACCCGACGACCCGACCAACGACCACCCGACGACCCGACCAACGACCGCCCGACGACCCGACGACCCGACTAACAACCACTCGACTAAGGAGAAAACGATGTCCGTATCCGTAAAAATTGGTTTCATCCCTTCGTATCGGTTCCGTTGGACTTCGTGGACGCAGAAAATGCGCGACGATAGTCTGAATGCTTTCGCCCAAGTCAGGGGGATGGAGGTGGTCGTGCCACAACCCGCCCCGGATGGCGAACCTTTATGCGCGGAGCATGGGTATACTCCGTATGGCGCGGTGCATTCGCTGGATGAGGCGGAGGTCGTCGCCGAGTATTTCCGTCGCCAGGGGGTGGATGGCCTTATCCTCTGCCCGCTGGACTTCGGCGACGAGCGTTCGGCGGCCAAAGTTGCCGAGCTTCTCAAAGTCCCGGTGCTGCTGTACGCCACCAAAGAGCCGCCGGCCCTCGACGACGCCGGGATGTCGCGCGCGTCGGATTCGTACTGCGGCAACCTCTCGATGGCGTCGGGACTCTATCGCCGCAATCTGCCCTTCCACTACGCCGGGCTGTTCTTCCCCGCCGAGCCGGAATTTGCCGCCGCCGTGCAGGACTTCGTGCGCGCCGTGGCCGTCGTCAAGGGACTGAAAGGCGCGCGCGTTGGGCAGATCGGCGTGCGGCCCGCCGCTTTCGAGACGGTCGGCTTCGACGAAACGGCCATGATCCAGAAATTCGGGCAGAACGTCATCCCCGCCAACCTGAGCGACATTGCCGACGCCGTCAAGGCGCTGCCCGACGACGCCCCCGCCGTGCAAACCGTCCTGGCCGAACTCCGCGCGGCCTACCCCACCATCACCGTCAGCGACGCCTACCTGCGCACCGCCGCCAAGCTCGAAGTCGCGCTGGCCGACTTCTGGACGCACAACCGCCTGTCGGCGATGGCGATGGCATGTTGGCCGTCCATCCAGCGGCTGCTCGGCATTTCGGTCTGCAACGTCTTCGGGCGGCTCACCGGGCGGCGGATGTTCACAGCCTGCGAGACGGACGTACTGGGCGCGCTGGCAATGCTCATCAGCTACCAGGCCGCCCTTGGCGAGACCGTGCCGCACTTCATAGATTGGACGATCCAGCACCGTGAGCACCCCAACCGCTTGCTGGCGTGGCATTGCGGCAATGCGCCGACTTGCCTGGCCCGCGACCCGGACCAAGTGGCGCTGCGCTCCCGCTTCGATATGACCGGCGACCGTCCCATCCCCGCCGCCGACCCGCAGGCCGGGCTGGCGCAGTTCCAGGTGAAGCCGGGCAAAGTCACGTTCTGCCGCCTGGCCGAGTACGACGGCCAGTGGAAGCTGCTGATCGCCCCCGGCGAGATCGTCCCCTCCGACGAAACCCTGGCCGGGACGTGGGCGTGGGTGGAGGTGGCGGATCACGCCCGGCTCTACCGCACGCTCGTGGAAGAAGGCTTCGTCCACCACGCGAGCATGATCCACGGCGATCAGATGCAGGCGTTGCAATTGGCGTGCAAATTCCTGGGGATTACGCCGGTGGTTGTGGCATAACGGTATCGTGAAACGTGACGAATTACGAATTACGAATTACGAATTACGAATTACGCTTCACGTCTCGAAATTTGCTCACGCTGAAAGAGGCCCTATGACGACACACCCGCCCATCATCGGCCTGGGGATGGCCTGCCTGGACATTCTGATCCGCCTCAAGGATATGCCTACCTGGGAACGCGGCGCGCGGTTGGACGCGATGGCAATCGAGGGCGGCGGCCCGGTGGCGACGGCGCTGGTGGCGGCGGCGCGGCTGGGCGTGCCGACCGGCTTCGTCGGCACCTACGGCAGCGACCGCCTGGGGCAGATCAAGCTTCAAACGCTGCTCGAACACGGGCTGGACGTGAGCCACGCCATTCAACGGCCCGGGCCGGACGACCAGGTGGTGCTGGTTCACGTCCACGCGAAGACCGGGGAGCGGGTTTTCTCCGGCACGCATTACGAACAGCGCCGCCCGTTGACGCCGGACGAGCTGGATCGAGAGTACCTCACCGCCGCCGATTACTTGCACCTGGACGGGATGCACGCCGATGCCGCCCTGGTCGCTGCCCGCTGGATGCATGAAGCCGGGAAAACCGTGATGTTGGACGGCTCCGCCACGCGCGGCCCGGTGTCGGAGAAGATGCGCGCGCTGGTGGGCGCGGCGGACATCCTCATCTGCGGCACCGGCTTCGGCCCGGCGCTGACCGGCTTGAGTGATCTCTGGGACGCCGGCACCGCGATCCTGGAGATGGGGCCGCGTATCGTCGTGCAGACCGAGGGGAAGGACGGCAGCTACACCGTGACCCGCGACGAGCGCTTCCACGTCCCCGCGTTTGACGTGGATGTGGTGGATACCACCGGCGCCGGCGATGTTTTCCACGGCGCATACCTCGTCGGCCTGCTGCACGGGTGGGACTTGCGCACGACGACCGTGTTCAGCACCGCCGTCTCCGCCCTCAAATGCACCCAACTGAGCGGGCGGCGCGGCATCCCCACGTATGAGGAAACCCTCGCGTTTTTGCGGCAACGCGGGGTGTTCATTGGATGAATTTTTCTCAACGGATTGAACGGATTTTAACGGAAAAGACTCTCACGCGAAGGCGCAAAGTCGCCAAGTTTTTTTACCTTTGTGCCTTTGCGTGAAATACTATGGTATTCTTAAGGAGAACTGCTATGCCATTCATCTCGATTGTTCCAGAATTGAAGCGCGCCCAGACCGGGGGGTACGCGATCCCGTTGTTTGATGCTTTTGACATGTTTAGCGTCGAAGGGATGATCGTGAGTGCGGAAGCCAAGCGCGCGCCGGTCATCGTGGCGCTGTACGACGCCGTGCTGGAACATCCCAACGCGCGCGCCCTTGCCAACTACATCCGCACCCGCGCCGAGAAGGCCGCCGCCCCCATCTCGCTGATGCTGGATCACGGCAAGAGCTTCGAGCAGTGCATCCGCGCGCTCACCTACGGCTTCAGCGACGTGATGTTCGATGGGTCACAGTTGCCGTTGGAAGAGAACATCGCCACCACCCGCGCCATCGTCAAAGCCGCGCACGCGGTGGGCGTGGGGGTGGAAGCAGAGTTGGGCCATGTGGGACAAGGCAGTCAATATCAGGATACGGATTCCTTGCGACGGGGCTTCACCGACCCCGATGAGGTGGAACGCTTTGTGGCCGAAACGGGGGTGGACTTCCTCGCCATCGCCATTGGGACGGCGCACGGCCCTTACGCGGGAGAACCGCAGTTGGATTTGGAGCGGCTGGCCGCCATCCGCGCGCGGGTGGACATCCCGCTGGTGCTGCATGGCGGGAGTGGGCTATCGGAGGCGCAGTTCCGCGCGGCCATCGCCGGCGGCATCGCCAAGGTCAACGTGGCGACCGACCTTTTTGTGACGACGGCCAGAAGGATGGTCGAGGCGGCGCGGGCGACGAAGGCTGTGTCGTACTTCGCTTTGAGCAAAGTCGCTACGGATTCTTTCGCGGAACGCTGCGGGTATTACCTGGAGCTTTTCGGCGCCGCCGGTAAAGGTTAAACACTGCGAGGTATTTTTGTCAGCAGATTTAGCAGATTTAGCAGATTAAATTAAAAATCTGCTTAATCTGCTAAATCTGCTGACATTCTTTATCAGGCGGCGGCCATGACGACGCGGAGGTTGTTGGGGCCGACGAGACTGCGGACCTGTTCTCGCAGGCTTTGGTTGTAGCACGTCCCCTCGTTGGGGAACGAGAGTTCGACGCGCCCTCCCCCTCCCTCAAGCACCACCACGAAATGATCTTGCCCCACCTGCCCGGTGAGCAAGCGGTGTAACTGTGATAGCCGCTCGAAATCCGCACCGTTGTTGCCGGTGCGCCGCAGGGTGATGTAGAGCGTGGCCGGCGGCGCGGGCGGTTCCTCCGGCGGCGGGGGTGTCGCTTCGAGGTCATCCCCATTATTGGATACCGGGGATGCGGGGGTGACGGATTTGCGGGGCGTCGGCGCCGGGAGCGGGACCGGGGGCGCTTCCCGGATGACGGCGGGCCGCGCCGGCGCTTCCCACGGCGGGAGGTCGTCGGGTGGGGCGGGGGTGGCGCGCGGCGCTGCCGGGGCTGGGTGGGTCTCACGTGGGCCGCCGTTGCCGTAAACCGGCGGCTCCTCCACAAAGCCGTTGCCCACCAGCGTGAAATTATCCTCTTCCGCCGCGCCAAATCCCGAGGCGGCGTAAGGGGAATTGTTTACCGGGCGCAACAGGTCTTGCGGCGATTTGATCCAATCCACCAGCAGCGGGTGTTCCTCGCGGTCGGGGCGGTTATCCAGCTTGCCGCTGACCACCACCACGCGCTCCGGCGTCAGGATGTCCTTGCTGCGCTCGTAGGTGCGCGGGAACGCCACCACGTCAAACGTCCCCTCCGAGCCTTCCAGCGTGACAAACGCCATCGTCTCGCCTTTCTTGGTGTTGATCCGGCGGATGCGCTGCACCATCCCCACGAGCGTGAGCTGCTGCCCCAGAGGTTCGTTCTCGATGCGCCCGACGGTGGTGTTGACCAGGCTCAGCGCCAGCAGTTCGTTTTCCTGGTCGGTCATGGGGTGCTTGGAGAGGTACGTCCCCAGCAGCTCCTTCTCCCATTCCAACAGCCGGCGGTCGGGGATGGGCGGGGGCGTCTGGGGCAGGCGAATGGCGCTCATCTGCATACCGGGCATGTCGCCAAAGAGCGAGAACTGGCCGACCTCGCGGGCGCTGTGCGTCTGCGCGCTCGCACTCAACAGCGCGTCCACCACGGCCAGCAGCGCGGGCCGTGCGCCGAAGTCGTCCAGCGCGCCGGCCTGGATGAGACATTCCAGCGTCTTGCGGTTGAGCTTGCGCAAGTCCACCCGGTCGGCCAGATCGTCCAGCGACTTGAACGGGCCACCGGCGTCGCGCGCCGCCGCCACCAGCCGCATCACTTCGTCGCCCACGTTTTTGATCACGCCGAGGCCCAGGCGGATGGCGCGATGCACGCCGTTGCCGCCCGGCATGGAGCCGCGCTCGATGGTACATTCGACGCCGGAACGGTTAATGCACGGTCGCAGCACGTCCAACCCGGTGCGGCGCGCGTCAATGATGAGCGTGCCCAGCTTTTCGGTGTTGTGGCGTTCGGTCGTCATCAGGGCCGTCATAAATTCCAGGGGATAGTGCGCCTTGAGGTAGGCCGTCTGCCCGGTGATGACGGCGTAGTCGGTGGCGTGGGCGCGGTTGAAGCCGTAGCGCGCGAAGAATTCGATGTCGGCCCAGACCGCTTCGGCGGCTTCCAGGGGGATGTCTTTGGCGACTGCGCCGTCGCAGAACATTTGCTTGTGCTTGTCCATCAGGTCGCGCTTTTTCTTGGCGACGGCCTTGCGGATCATGTCAGCTTCGCCGGGTTTGTAGCCGGCCATGGCGACGGCGATCTGCATAATTTGCTCTTGATAAATGATGATGCCGTAAGTATCCTCAAGTAAATCCGCTATGATCGGATGATGGTAGCTCACTTCTTCTTCGCCGTGCATCCGGCGGATGTAGGAAGGAATCTGTTCCAGGGGGCCGGGGCGATACAGCGCCAGCACGGCGATGATGTGCTGGAATTGCGTCGGGCGCATTTCGCGCAGCACGCGCCGCATCCCCGCGCCTTCTACCTGGAACACGCCGGTCGTCTCGCCGGTCGCCAGCAGGTCGTAGAGGGCGCGCACGTCGGCGTCTTTCTCCGGGTCGTCGGGGACGCGCTCGTAGGGGATGGTTTGCATATCAAATTTGCGGCCGTGCTCTTTCTCGATCAGCTCGCAGGTTTTGCGCATATGGGTGAGGGTGCGCAGTCCCAAAAAGTCCACTTTGAGCATTCCCAGCGCGTCCACAATCTCCATCGCCCACTGCGAGACGCGATCCACGGGGCTGTCTTCGCCTTCGGCCTTGGTGGGGCGGTTGAGCGGCAGGTACGTTTCCAGCGGCTCGTCGGAGATGAGGATGCCGGCGGCGTGGGTGCTGGCGTGGCGGGTGACGCCTTCCACCTGGATGGCGGTGTCCAGCAGTTTTTTGATGTAGGCGGCGCCGTCGTAAGCTTCCTTGAGGTCCGAAATCGTCTCCAGTGCCTCGGTGATGGAGACCGGCTTGCCGGGGACGTTGGGGACGAGGCGCGTCAGGCGATCCACTTCGCCCAGGGGGACGTCCAGCGCGCGGCCCACGTCGCGGATGGCGGCGCGCGCGCCCAGCGTCCCAAAGGTGATGATGGCCGAGACGTGGTCGGCGCCGTAGCGTTCTTTGGTGTACGCGATCAGTTCGGCGCGGCGGTCGTCGGGATAGTCCAGGTCAATGTCGGGCATGGAAATCCGGCCGGGGTTGAGGAAGCGCTCGAACATCAGCCGGTTCTTGAAGGGGTCTACGTTGGTGATGCCCAGGGAGTACGCCACCACGCTGCCCGCGCCGGAGCCGCGGACATTCCACCAGATGTCCATGCGCTGCGCGGCCTGACACAAATCCCACACGATGAGGAAATAGTCGTCAAATCCCATCGAGTGAATCACGCTCAGTTCGTACTCCAGGCGTTCCACGTAATCGGGCCGGGTCGCGTCATTGCCGTAGCGCCACTGCATCCCCTGGCGGCACAGCGCGCGCACGTACTCTTCGGACGTGCCTTTGTCCGGCGGCACGGGGAATTTGGGCAGGTGGTAGGGCGGCGCGAAGGCCAGCTTGACCTCGCACTGCTCGGCAATTTTGACCGTGTTGAGCAGCGCGTCCGGCAGGTGGCGGTACAACTTCTCCATTTCCTGAGGGGAACGCATGTAGTACGAGGGGTCGGTCATCCGCAGCCGGTTCGCCTCGTTGACCGTCTTGCCGGTGCCGATGCACAGCAGCACGTCGTGCGCCTCGGCCTGGTCGCGCCGCGCGTAGTGGATGTCGTTGGTCGCCACGAGGGGAATCTGCATCTCCTGCGCCAGTTCCGGCAGGCGGCGGTAGGTCGCGTCAAATTCGGGGATGTCGTGCGTCTGCAATTCGATGTAGAAGCGGCCGGGGAAGCGCTCCTGATACCAGCGGACGGCCGCGCGCGCCTTGTCTTCCTGCCCGTTGTAGATCAATTGCGGGATTTCGCCCTGGGCGCAGGCCGAGAGCACGATCAGGCCGTCGCCGTGGCGTTCCAGCACGTCTTTGTCAATGCGTGGCTTGTAGTAGAAGCCTTCCAACTGGGCGATGCTCGCCAGCTTGAGCAGATTTTGATGGCCGGCCTGGTTCTGCGCCAGCAGGATCAGGTGATAGGGCTTGCCGTCGTCTCGGTCGCGACTCAGGCGCGACTGGCGGGCAAGGTAGGCTTCCATGCCGATGATCGGCTTGATCCCGGCGGCGCCGCAAGCTTTATAGAAATCCACACAGCCGTACATCACGCCGTGGTCGGTGATCGCCAACGACTTCATGCCCAACTCGGCGGCGTACTTCGCCAGCGCCGGACACGAACTCAGGCCGTCCAGCAGCGAATATTCGGTGTGAGTGTGCAGATGCACAAAATCCGGCATAACGACCTCCAACTCCATGATGAAGCGTCTAAAGATGATGAGGGTGCTGCTCTATGAAACGTGAAACGTGAAACGTGAAACGTGATGACTTTAGGGTAAAGGCATCACGTTTCAAGGGTGATTATATACGATGATGGGGATTGTTCAAATGAGGAGAGGTGAAATTTAGCGTTGACTTGGGGGAGACGCCAGCATATAATTGTTTGCAGGGCAATGAAAGTCAGGCGATTGGTGGGGGAGGGTGTGTGACCGAATCTGTATCCAATCGTCAATCGTCAATCATTAGGAGCTATTATGCGTAACAAGTACCTCTTACCCATCATTATTGTGTCCATATTGATTAACCTGTTATTGGCCTGGCTGGTCTTGGCCGGCAACCCCGACTCGCCGGGCGCGCCCAATGCCACCAGTTCTTACACCCTGCAAGACCTGTACAACCGGCTGACCGCGGGCACGGCGGGCAGCCAAAGCGCCTTTACCGAGCCGAGCAGCGCGCCGGGCGTCGGCACGATGCGCACCCTGAATGAGATAATGGCCGTGGCCCCGGCGTTGGATAACACCCACGGAGCTACTACGACCAACGTTTTAGCAGGCCAGACCTTTTGGGGTTTGACGGCCAGTCAATGGGCGACCCAGACGGGCGCGATGCCCAACAACGGGGCGGTGACGATAACCCCCGGTACGCTCACGCAAACCATTGCCGTAGGCTACCACAACGGCAGCGGCTACGTGGAGGGGGACGCCGACCTGGTGGCGGGAAATATCAGAAGTGGAACGACGATATTTGGCGTCACCGGCAGTTTAGCTCCTGGGGCTATCGCTAAGAGAGTGGCCAAGACAGGGCAGACGCAATGCTGGGATAACAGCGGCAATGTAACCGCTTGCGCCGGCACGGGCCAGGATGGGGAGTACCAGATGGGCATTGATCCGGCGATTGCGCCGACTAATTATAGTGCTACGGGCGCTTACAACACGCCGGCCTGGACGGGGGAACGATTCACAGACAACGGGGATGGCACGGTGACGGACAACCTGACCACGTTGGTCTGGCTGAAGAACGCCAACTGCTGGGGGGCCCAAACTTGGGCGAATGCCTTGTCAAATTCTAATGGTTTGGCGAGTGGCAGTTGCGGCCTGAGCGATGACTCTAGCGCCGGCGACTGGCGGCTGCCGAACATCAATGAACTGCATAGTCTCATTGATCTCACCCAAAGTTCTCCTGCCTTGCCAAGTGGACATCCTTTTTCTGGCGTTCAGGTGGACAACTACTGGTCGAGCACTACCTTCACAGTGGAAACGATAGGCGCCTGGATCGTGGTTCTGGACAACGGCATAGTGGGCGCGGCCTATAAGGAGGGTGCTATGTACGTGTGGCCGGTGCGCGGTGGGCAATGAAAGACAGGAAAGGTCGGATCAATGGGCTATGCCTTTCGGCTAAGGAGATTTCTGTGACGATCAACAAAATCCGAATACACAAATACTGTCCGGTATGGCTGTTGGTTTTGCTCCTGCCTTTGCTGGCCTACACGGCGGTCTACGCCGCGGGCAACATTGACGTGACGAACAAATGGGCCTGGGGAACCAATGTGGGCTGGATCAACTTCAATCCCACTCACGGCGGGGTCGCGGTGTATGATGACCACCTAGAAGGCTATGCCTGGGCCGAAAACGGCGGCTGGATCCGGTTGGGCGCGTATGAGGGCGGCGGCAGCCACACCTACGCCAACGATGCCGCCGCCAACTACGGGGTCAATAACGACGGCAGCGGCAATCTATCCGGCTATGCCTGGGGCGCGCACATCGGCTGGATCAACTTTGCGCCGACTCACGGCGGCGTCTGGGTGGATCCGGTCACTGGCGACTTCAACGGCTACGCCTGGGGCGAGAACGTGGGCTGGATTCACTTCCAGGGTGACAGCCCGGCCTACAAGGTCAGCACGACCTGGCGCGGCGCGCTGTTGGCTGCTTACCAGAACGATATCGCCGCCATTATCACGACCCATCGCCCAGCAGCGGCCTCATCCGGTGGTTTGACCATCGCCAACAGCAGCTTTCTCAACGACGCTGGCGACGGTATTATCTTCGGTCATAACCACGCCGCTTTTGCCAACGTCACCACAGACTTGCCGGGCGGGGTGGACAAGCGCTGGGCGCGCCTCTGGCAGTTGGACGTCAACGACGCGGCGGGTAACGGCGGCGCAGTGAATCTCACCTTTGACATTTCCGACGCCGGCGGGCAGGGCGAGTTTAGCGAAACGGGCGCCTACTTCCTGCTCAAGCGGGCTGCCGGCAGCAGCGCCCCCTTTACGACGGTCACAGTGGCAAATACCGGTGTCTCCGGCGACCAGTTGACTTTCACAGTAGCCGCCGCCAATCTGGGCTCCGAGTTCACGCTGGGCGCGACCGCGGGTTCGCCCACGGCGGTGACGCGGCAAAGCCTGACGGCGCGCAGCGGCGGGTGGGTGTTGGGTGGTGTAGGGGTGAGCTTGTTGACCCTGGGCGTCATCGCTTTCGTGGTCGCGCGCTTGCGACGGGACCAAGTAGAGTAGTCAGCGTCATAGTGGCGGCGGAATAGACATGCGCTTTGAGACGCTGATGAACGCTGATTTTTTAAGTTATCTGCGTGAATCTGCGTCCAAACTTCCCTCCACGTTATGGTTGAACCACCCTATTCTTTACGAGGTGCTGTATGGGTCAACTCTATTTTGGCGATAATCTGGACATTCTCCGCGAGTCCATCCCGGTGGAGAGCGTAGACCTGATCTATCTCGATCCGCCGTTCAACAGCAAGCGCGACCATAACTTGCTTTCCGGGGTGGTGAGTTTCAAGAAGGCGAAAGCGGAAACGGTCGTCGCGGAGCAGCCAGAGTTATTATAGAGTGTTACCGAACCTGCGGGACAGCCCCGATAATGAAAATTTTTCAACGCAGAGGCGCAGAACTGCAAAGATTTTTTCTCTGTGAACTCTGTGTACTCTGTGGCTATTTACTGAGGAGTGTGACCGAACCTACGGTACAGCCCCGATTATGAAAATTTCACGCAAAGCCGCCAAGCCCGCTAAGGCTTTGTTTTTTACTTTGCGTCTTTGCGCCTTTGCGTGAAACTTCTTCCTTTTTTCAGGAGAGTCAAATATGAGCACTAGGACAGTTTGTGTGATTCCGGTTTCTAATGTCCCTGATGAATTGAAGGCCTTTCGCCAGAACCACATTCATCATCCGGGCGCAGTCATTCCCTTGCATACTACGGTGCTGCCCTATTTCCTTGCGGATGCAGATCTGACGAATGAGGTGATCGGCAGACTCCAGGCATTGGCTGATGGTTTCAGGTCCTTTGAATACTTTGCCCAGCCCATCTGCGCCTTTCCCACCAGTCGGACGCTATGGCTTTCCCCTTCGCCGCAAAGCCATTTTGAGCAGATTACGGAAGCGCTATGCTCCGAATTTCCCCAATTTCGAGGCGGGGTTGGCTATCCCGTCTATCATCTGACGATCGCCTATGGGGCGGAGGAAGCCGCCAGCCCGGAATTGGCGCAGCGCTTTGTCGAACAATTCAAATCCCAGCTCCCCTTCAGATTTGTCGCGGACGAACTTGCAGTTTATGGAGAGTTTGATGATACATGGAAACACATTCTCTCCGTACCATTTCGGAGTCGCTGACCAGGGGCTGCCGCTAACGCCGCCGGGCATCCATTGACCGAGACGCGGATAGGCACAATGAGGTCGGTTGCGTCAAACGGGTGGCGCAGCTACTCTACATAAAATGGTTTGACGATTGAAGGCCTGCTTTCCGGCGTGGAATCGCTCAGATATCCCGATCTCTCGCGCGGGACGGTGAGTTTCAAAAAGGCGAAGGCGGAAACGGTGATTGCGGAATAGCCAGAGTTACTATAGAATTAGCCAGGTGAAGCGCGCAGGCGGGCGGTTTCACCTATTGCAGTTCAAAATCCAACCATAACGAGAGGAGTTAACCCATGATCAAAATCTTACCTTACATTCCGTTTTTCTTTCTATGTTTCGCCCTATATTTGCTTATTTCAGGCGGCTGGCTGCTCCTTTTCCCCGAAAAGGCCAACGAGAAAAATAACAAGAAAAAGAAGGAACTCACTAAAAAAGATATTTTTTGGACGAGAGTGATCGGCGCGGGGAATGTAGCCATCGCCCTGCTGCTGCTGCTGACGTTCAAAATTGATGTGGGGTGGCTGGATAAGCCCGAGGTAGTGGCCTGGTCCGAAAATCAAAATGGTACGCCAGAGTATGAGGCTATCATCAAGAAGTTTCTGGATGAGAACGTTATTCCAGGCATGGTGGTGAGCATTGTGGATGAGAACGGCTCCCACCTGTTCAGTTATGGGTACCAGGGAGTCAATGCGCAGCAAAAGATCACGCCCGACACCCTCTTTGAAATCGGCTCGCTCAGCAAGGTGTTTACCGGATTGCTGCTGGCCGAGGCCGTGGATTCCGGTTCGGTCACGCTGGCAGACCCCATTCGGTCTTGTATCCCCCAAGAATTCATCGGCGAGCAGGCGTTTTACGACCAGATCACCCTGGCCCATTTGACCACTCATACCTCCGGTCTGCCCAGGCTGCCCCAAACCCTCGATTTTACGATAAAGAGCGCCTTTGCCGGCTTTACCGGCGGCAACCCTTATAAAAACGTAACCCATGAAAAATTGTTTTCGTATTTAAGTCGAACGGCCGCCCCCAAGCGTATTGGAACGGATTTTAGCTATTCCAATTACGGCGTGGGGTTGCTGGGGGCCTGTCTTTCCGGCAAAAAAGGGGTAAGCTACGAAGAAACGCTGCGTCGCACCATCACCGACCCTTTGGGAATGACGAGTACCACCATCCAGCTTAATCCAGCGCAAGAGGCGTTGTATGTACCGGGGTATCGCGGCTACTTGCGCCTCGGTCGTCTCGTGGTGGGGATCAAGAACCAGCCCTGGTTGATGGGGGAAGGGTTGGTGGGCGCCGGCGGGATTCGTTCGACGGGCGCAGATATGCTCAAATTCCTCAAGGCTTGCATGTCTGACGATCTGCATTTCATCCCACTTGCCAAAAGCCCTATCTTCAAGGTTGACGACGAATCAGACATAGGGATGGGCTGGTTGCTGGACCGCAGCATGGTTGAAAATCAAACCATCATTTGGCATAACGGCCAGACGGGAGGATTCAACAGCTATCTGGCCTTCTCTCAAGACAAACCTTACGGAGTATTTGTCATCGCCAATACCACGATCAACATCCAGTCTCTTGGGGAAGACATTGTGGCCGCGCTGGGGGATTAATGGAGAGAGATTTTAACGGCTGATTCAGTTCTATTAGCATTTTTATTAGGCATCAAAAAGGGTAATTGTATGAGCTATCCCAAAACAGGCGCCATCCGTCAGTGCATCATTGGGTTACTGTTAGTGATTCTTGCGGCCTGTGTCCCTGAGAAGGTGCTCCCAACGGCTATTCCCGAGGCAGACAAAAGTCGCTATGTTGCAGACGTGGAATTCATTGCCCAGGCTCCTCGGACGAGTATTGATCCCCATCATAAAGCGGTTCAAGATTTGTGCGCCGCGCGGTTGACCGAACTGGGCTATGAAGTCGAGCGCCATGATTTTGAGGATGGCGTCAATATTATTGGGACACTCTCTGGAACTACACACCCAGACGAGGTCGTGATTGTGTCGGCGCACTATGACACGATCCCGAATAGCAATGGGGCCGACGATAACGCAAGCGGAGTCGCGGCGGTTCTGGAAACGGCCAGGTTATTGGCGGGCGAGACGTATAGCCGCACTTTGATGATCGCCTGTTGGGATCAAGAGGAACCGGCTTTGTATGGCTCTTATGTGTACGCCAAGCGCGAGAAGGAGAGAAATACAGCCATCAAGATAGTTTACGTCTATGATGAAATTGGTTCGAGCGACGATGCCCCCAATTCCCAGCGGTTTCCTTCTGGATTTGGGATTGCCTATCCGGCCGAAGCGAAAAAACTGAAAGCGAACCGGTATCGGGCGAATTTCGTTCTTCTTGTTTTTGATCAGCAAGCGCGACCCTGGGCGCTGGCGATTGCCGACCAGGCTGAAAAAGTAGGACTGCCTGCTATACCGTTGGAGGTCAATCTGAATGTGGAGGTGCCAACGAACTTAGCAGGATCAGACCACGCTTCTTTTTGGAGGAGAGGGTATCCCGCCATTGAGATCAATGACACGTCCGGGTATCGAAATCCTTACAAACACACCCAACTAGATACCGTTGACACGTTAAATCATGATTTTGCGGTGAAGATAATCTCGGCTGTAGTGGCTTCTGTGCGAAGTGCGCTGGCTGCAGAAATAGAAACATCCCTGAAATGAAAAAAGATCACTTGGGCACATTTCAGACTCAAGATGGCGCAGTTCTGTACTATATGACCCTCGGCAGCGGCGAGCTTCCCGTCGCCGTTATTCCGGGCGCGGGCGACGGCCTGGCAACGCTCGATCAGACGGCCACCCGTTTGGCCCTCTACTTCGCCAAACGCCAGAAGCGTTACCGCCTTCTCATCCTCAGCCGCCGCCAACCGACGCCGGCCCCTTTTGGCCTGGAGCGTCATGCCGAGGATATGCTGGAGGTGATGCGCTCGTTAAAGTGGCCCGCGTGCATCCTGGAATGTAACTCGGCCGGCGGCCCAATCGGTCAACAAATCGCTGTTCGTGCGCCAGAGCAGGTGCGGGGTCTGATTCTCAGTTCAACCTTCCATCGCTCAAACGCCAGGACCGGCGCAGTCGTGCAAGACTGGCTCGATTTGATCGCCCGGCAGAAGTGGGCGGAGTTCGCCTGGAGTTCAATCCAACTGACCTTTCGGCCCGGCACCGTCCGCAAATACAGATTCATCCGCCCGCTCTTATCATGGCTGTCGCCGCCGCCGAGAGACCCCTCCCGGATTCGGCACGTACTCCAAGAATTGCTCGACTTCGATAACCGCTCCCTTTTGCTGGCCATCGCTTGTCCGACGCTGGTAACAGGGGGCGTTGACGATCAGATCATTCCCGCCGAAATCCAGACCGAAATGGCCGGACTGATTCCCCACAGCCAACTGAAACTCTATGCTGGCTACGGCCACGGGAATGACCAGGAAAATCCGGCCTATGAGCGCGACGTTTCCGCTTTTGTGCAGCAGTGCTTCACTGATGCGCGCGCGGGCTGACCGGCGGTTTAGTCCGCACCGTTCCCCGGCCCGCAGCGGCGCGAAAAATCGCTTATGTGACCCACTTCGTATAGAAGCGCACTTCGGCAAAGTCGCGGCGCGATTGGAATCAATCAACCTGACAACACCAGCGTCACGGTTTGTCAATAGATAGCACCTATATACCACCTATATAGCACCTATATACCACCTATATCCTCCAGCTCTATGGCTGGCAGGCTTTTCTCTCGTTGAACAGCAGGCGGAGGTAGTGAAGAGGCAAAAGAAAATGACACTGACCTTTCATTCTTAACGACCTCATAGATAAGGCAATGGGCAAAAAATTGCGCATTACGGATTACTAAAACCTTCAACTGAAATGAAACACACCCAAAGAAATTATGGTAAGCAATGCTACAAGGAGCTATTCAATGACTAAACACGCTACTACCTACGCCGAGGACCGGGCATTGATTGAAGACCTTCAGGCCCGTTATATGTTTGCCCTGGATTTTGGCGACCTTGACACCTACGTCGCCACATTTGCGGAAGATGGCGTGCTCGATATCGGGGAGGGCGAATGGCGCGGGCGCGAAACCATCCGCGCCCGCCTCCTGGCGATTCCGCGTCGGGAAGAACCGCCGGCATCCCCGAACACGCCGAAGGCGCGTCCGTCCAGCGGGCGGCACAACATCACCAATATCGTACTGAAGATTGAGGGGAACCGGGCCTGTGGCAGAGCCTACTGGTTCCACATGGGGAATGTGAACCCTGAACGCAGCGCGACGCTCAATTCGTATGGGCATTACGAAGACGAGTTGGTCAAGGTGAATGGGGAATGGTTGTTCAGCAAGCGCCGGATTTACAACGAGCAGGAAGCGCGTTGGGCCTGGTCGGGCGGCAATCCGTGTTGGTAGCATCAGTAGATGAAAATTTTAGGCTCGTAGTAACGACTTTAGTCGTTAAACGAACCACTGAAGTGGTTACTACGAATAGACTTTTCATCTACTGAGCATCACATTTTATGGACAAAATACAGGAAAAGAGGATTTGATATGACCAAAAAGATAGAAATCCCAGTTTCAGGAACACCTTTCAAAAACAACGCCACCTATTGCGTCGGCACCGGCCGGATGGGATTGGCCCTACAGAAGGAATACACTGACCACTTGAAGATCGTGCAAGAGGCCATCCATTTCCGGTACATTCGCGGCCATGGCCTGTTCTGCGATGACGTCGGCATCTATCGCGAGCTTGAGATGGATGGCGAGACACATCCCTTTTACAACTTCACTTACCTGGATCGCATCATGGACTCCTATCTCGCGCACCACATCCGCCCGTTCCTGGAACTCGGCTTCATGCCGGACAGGCTGAAGACGGGCGAACAGACGATCTTCTACTGGAAAGGCAACGTGACGCCCCCGGTCTCCTACGAAAAATGGGCCGACCTCGTCAAAGCCACGCTCCAACACCTCGTCGAGCGATATGGCCGCGAAGAAGTGATTACCTGGCCGATTGAGGTCTGGAACGAGCCGAACATCCCCTTCTGGGCCGGGACGATGGAGGAATATTTCAAGCTGTACGACGTTTCGGCGGAGGCCGTCAAGCAGGTAGACCCGCGCATCCAGGTCGGCGGGCCGGCCATCTGCGGCGTGGAGACGGAAAAATGGCTGCGGGCGTTCTTTGAACACTGCATCCAAAACCATTCGCCGTTGGACTTTATCACCCGCCACTGCTATACCGCCAACATGCCCACCCGCCGCGGGCAGTACGCCTACCACACGATCAACGCGCCCACCCAGATGATTGAGGAACTCAAAGAAACTCGCCAGTACATGGCGGATTACCCGCAGATTGCGGCGCTGCCGCTGCACATCACCGAATTCAGCAGTTCGTATGTCCCCAATTGCCCGGTGCATGATACGGACTTTCATGCGCCCTATATCGCGCGCATCCTCAGCGAAGCCGGGGAGTATGCGGATTCCTATTCCTATTGGACGTTCGGCGATGTCTTTGAAGAGTTTGATGTCCCCAAATCCGTCTTTTACGGCGGCTTCGGTCTGGTGGCTTTGGGCGGAATCAAAAAGCCCACCTTCTACGCCTTCGAGTTTTTCTCCCGCGCCGGGAAGGAATTGCTCTACCGCGACGACCACCTGATCGTCACCAAACGCGACGACAGCTACGTGATCATCGGCTTTAACTGGCACGACATGCGGGATCACCAACCGTCGCCCGACGAGACCTACACCCTTTCGCTGCCGTCGCTGGGCCAACAGGCGCTGTTGGTAAAGAAGGACGTGGGCGGCGACCACGCCAATCCCATGCAGACCTGGAGCAACCTGGGCAAGCCCCGCACCCTCAACGCGGAGCAGTTGCGGGTATTGCAGGCTTCCGCCGAGCCGTGTCAGACCGATAGCAAACTGTTCGCGCATAACGGCATGTATGAAGTAGCCTTGACCATCCCCTGCAATCACCTGGTGATGCTGGAAATCACGCCGATAGACGACCAGACCGCCACCTACCTCGGCTTTGACCTCGAAGAGTTTTACGGGATGGCCTAAGAACCTATCCGAAAATTATGACATGCTGTACCGCTACGCCAGGCCTTGCGGCTAAAGCCGCTTTCAGGAAGGTATTTTTTCGTTGGCGGGCTG
>DAOUGD010000085.1:0-31655 GCA_034429475.1 Anaerolineae bacterium | reverse complement strand
CACTCTCAAATGACGGCTTTAGCCGTTTTCCGATAGGGGAGGCAACTTGCCCATTTTGTGAAACGCACCCGCTCTACATCCTCTGTTGACAGTCCAAACACTTCATCTATAATCAGTTGAGACGGCGATGTATTGTTTTAGTTTACCAACACCCTCGCGTGATATTCTTTTTGCACCTTTTTGCTCCTCGGTCATAAAGTGAACAAAAAAATCTATCAGGAGAAGAAATGAAAACAGAGCCTAAGTGGAAATATTCAAAGTCTTTGGCATTGGTATCCCTATTGACCCTGCTGTTGGCGGGCGTTTTTTTTCTGGCGTTGACCCGTTCGGTTCACAGCGCCCCCCTTGCGGCGCCGGAGCGGGAAGTCCTCGCGGGGTTGGAGATTACGCAGGCCGGCCCAGACTCCGCCTTTGCTGACGATCTGATCACGTACACGTTGATTTTGACCAATGGGACGGCGGGCGGGATTTCCGGGATTGTCATCAACGATACGTGGGCGACCAAAATGACTCAGGACATCAGCAAATTCTGGGCGTATGGCGTCCTGACGCTCTATGAGGGGTATACCGTGTCTCCGCCAGGCGCAGTTATTTCTATGACGTACAAGATCAATGAAGTGAACCGGCGCGGCGAGTTGGTGTGGTATCTCAATCCGGTGGCGGCCGGCGGCGTCGTGCAGATTCAGCTCAATGCGCGCGTGCCGATCACGCTGCAACCGGCGCTGAAGAACTACGAACCCCTCCCCGGGCCTAACAAGCGGGAAGTGATCGGGCCTTCCAGTGTGGAGAATACGGTAACGGCGGTGGTGCAGGGCACGGAAAAGTCCGCCGGTCTGGTCACGACGCAGCTTGTCGGGCCGTTGTTGAGTTTCACCCGCAGCGCCGTGGGGGAAGTGGCCGGCGATGGGTTGTGCCGGGTGGGGCGGCTGATCACTTACACGATTGTGTTGGAGAACAGCACGAAGACGGTGCGTCCCGATTCCTATGCAGCCCGGCATTTGCAGGTACACGACACGCTGCCCGTGCAGTTGCAAAACACCTTTGTGAGCGCCGGGGCGACCGCGCCCGGCGTCGGGGTCATTCAGGCCAACGGGGTGGTCACGTGGACGTTTGCCGATGATTTTGTTCTGGATAGCGGCGAAAAAGTCACATTGACGTTGGTGGGGCGCGTGCCACACGATGCGGTATATGGCCCCGGCACGAAATATTTGATCAGCGCCTGGGAGAATTTAGTGGCCCATGCGGATGCGATGCCCCTCCGGGACGCGATGGCGCAGAGTGATTACCAGGTGCGCATCCTCGGCCCGCTGGAGAAGTCGGTGCGGACCAGCACGCCGCCGGCCGGCGCGACCACGACGTTCCCCAACCGCGTCATCACTTATACGCTGACGTTTTATAGCCCGCTGCACGATCACGCCATCAGTGGGGTGACGCTGGAAGATGGGCTGCCGCGGGTGGCCTCCATTCCCAATATCTTCACCTTCCAGCGGATGGTGTCCGGCAGTTTGGGGACGCCTGCTTTACTGGCAGATTCCGTAGTGCGCTGGGAGAATGTGACCGTGCCGGCCAATGGCGTGATCCATGCGGCCTTTGAGGTCTATGTTTCACCTCGAACACCGATTAATAAATGTAGCGCCGTCAAGTATACCAATGCACTCACGGCCACCGTAGAGGGCCTGATCTACCCAGGAAATGATAACAACGAATTAGCGCCGGTGTCGGTGACGCCGCAGGTGATCCTCAAGAAAACCGCTTCTCCTTCCACTCAGATTGTGGGTAGCGAGATCACCTATACGATCAGTATTCAAAACATAGGTGATACGACAATTCACCAGCCGCTGATCTTGACCGACGTTATCCACAGTTCTCTGGAATTTGCCGGTATGATTTCCCCGCCCTCCAAGACGCCCACCTTGGTGAGTGAAACCCTGACGGCGAGGATTTATCAGTGGAACGACGCCTTGCGCGCCCCCCTCGGGCCGGGAGAAACGGTGGAACTGGTCTACAAGGTCATGACGACACAGATAGGGAAGAGTTTTGAAAACCAGGTCTATGACTATAGCTCAGAAACTGCATCGTGTTGGGTCAACAAGAAAGTCAATGTAGACCCGGCGGTTCGGTATAACAAGACGGTCGTTCCTGAGCAGATCGTGCAGGGGGACGTGCTGACGTATACGGTGCAACTCTTCAACATCTCCCCCCGCAATGTCTTCACACTGACGCACTTCCGTGATGATTTGGACAACGACTTGAAAGGCACGACGGACTTCGCCGACGGCGATGGGCTGTACGAGTATACATTGCCGACGCCGTTCCGGCTGCAACCGCTGGGCGCCGCGTGGGAGCATCCCTTCCGGGCGCGCATGACGGGGTATGGGATTGGTGAAACGTGGTGTGAGAATTTGGAGACGCCCAGCAAAGGCATCATCTATCAGCATGGGTACGACATCCAGGCGCGAATTACGCCGCCGAATGAGTGGGGCAGCGGCGATTCTTCCAAAGTCGCGCCGATCTGCGTGTTGCCCAAGTACTCCCTGTACCAAAAAGTCTATCCCAGCCCGATTGCGGTGGGGCAGGTGTTTACGGTGGTGTTGACCATCCGGGATAATCGCAAACCGGCCTCCGGTAATTTGACCGGCGTGCAATTAGAGTGGGCTTTCCCCCTGGCCGAATCTGTCTCCGGCGGTACGCTCGGGCCGTTTGTCGTGCTCGACAGCAGTGTGCCGCCGAGTCAGATAGGCTCCGGCTTCTACGTCTGGAATAACCTGACCGTCCCGCAAGGGGGGAAGACCGAAATCACGCTGCACTTGCGCGCGCCGATGTTTTCAAAGGATGGCTGGAGCAAAACCTACTCCAACCGCTTCGTGGCCGAGGTGACGGCGCTGCCGGATGAGAGCATTTGTATTCCGCCGGCCGGCAAATTCGCTGCCGACGATACCTTCCAGACTTCCTGCAAAGGCTCCACGTCGGGATTGGCGATGAATCAGGGGATCGAGCTGGACAAGACGCCGACCCCCACCCAGGTGCCGCCCTTCGGCCTGGTGACGTACAAATTGACGGTGAAGAACCTGACCGGCGCGCCGGTCTCGAATGTGATCGTGACCGATGTGCTGCCGAGCTTCAATAATATGTACTGGCAGTACGTCAAGATGGTGGATGGGCCGGAACCCCTCAAAACCAAGCCGCTGGTGTGGCAGGTAGACAACGTGCCGGCGCTCGGCAAAGTGGACTTAGTGTTTATGGTGCGGGCGCACCAATTCCTGGGCGACGAGTACAACCAGATCACCGGCACGGCGCCGATTCACGTGGGGCTGCACAAGGATTATCTCAAGCACGTCATGGTGCGGGTGATTTCCGGGATCGGCCTCTTCAAGGTGGCGGCGCCGGACAGCATTGTGACCGGCCAGCCGACCACGTACACACTGACGTTGTACAACGGCAGCAAGGACGCCCTCACGCGGGTGTTCATCACGGACACCCTGCCCACCGGCTTTACGTTCACGCACATGATCAGGCCGGCCGATCTGCCACCGGTCAAAATCGTCGGCCAGGAGGTAGTGTGGAACATCCCCGGCAATGTGGCGGTGAACCAGACTTACGAGTTAGTCTTTGGGGTGACGACCGCCCCGGATTTGTTTGACGGCTATTACTACAGCAATCTCTCTGCCGAGGGCGAGAAAGCCACGACCGGCGAGAAGGTCGTGCTGCCGGCCTCGGAAGAGATCGCGCCGGTTTACGTCAAAGGCAAGCCGCAGGTGTTGGCCGACAAACAGGCGAACCCCGCCGCCATCCGCGCCGATAAAGAAGTCACGTACACGCTGACTCTGTTTAATGAAACCGACTCGGTGCAGTCGGTGGTGGTGACGGACACACTGCCCGCCGAGATGAACTTCATCGCCGTGGTGGGCGGCACGCCGGCCCCCACCGTCATTCCAGGGGAGCGGGATTTGTTGGTATGGCGGGGGTTGGGCACCATCCAGCCGAGCCAGACGATCACCCTGACTTTCCGCGCCATCCCCGACTACGAGACGGTCAGCGGACTGTACTGCAATGACGCGCAGGTGGAGATGAGCGGCCGGCTCTTGCCGAAGCGCACGCCGGCCGGCGGTTGTGTGCGCGTGACCCAGATTCCGCGCGTGGACGTGCAGGTCAGCAAAAGCGATGGGGTGGCGGAAATTCTTGAGGGCGATCTGTTGTACTACACCCTCTACTACACCAACTCGGTGGAGTCTGAAACGGCGTTAGATACAATCATCATCATGGATACCATGTGGCCTTCAGAATATGTGACCCCGGTGGTCGGGATGGACTGGACGCAGGTGGGCGATGCCTATGTCTTCCGAGGCGGGCCGTTGCAGCCCGGCGAAGCGGGCCAGGCCACTTTTGCGGCCATGGTGGCGGCGGAAGTCCCCACCCAGGTGTTGGTGGTGGAGAACCGGGTCACGGTCGCCTACACCCATACCGACAAAACCATTGAAGTGGGGGCGGAGGATAACCAGGCGGTGGATCGCGACTTCCTCAATGCGCCGGACCTGGTAGTGACTTCGGTGCAAGTGGCGCCCTCGGCAGGAATCGAAACCGGCGACCCGCTGACGGTCACGGTGGTGGTGGAAAATCAGGGCCGCGACCCCATCTATCAACGCTGGGATGGCTCGCAGAGCAACCCGGACGAGTTGTTTATGGCGGAAGTTTATCTCATAAGGGCGGGGAGTCTGCCGCCCGACGTCTTCGATCACACCGGCGGCTGGGATCGGGGGGATGAATACGTGGCGTGGCTCGATGGGCGGCTAGACCCTGGTGAGACGGCCACTGTCCAATTCTACCTGACGGCGCCGTCCGGCGGGGGGTACGACCTCTACGCGCGCGCGGACACCGGCCTGATCTGCACCGGATGCAGCGCGTTTTGGGGGCAATCCTGGGGGCTGATTTGGGAGCCGAATGAGGCGAATAACCTCTCCACTGCCTACCCGCTGTCGGTGATCGGTCATATATACTTGCCGGTGGTGATGCGGCAACATCGCTAACCCACTGCCGTCTAAAAGCCGGTATCACAAGGGTGTTTGCGCCGGTGGTACGCCGCTTGCGCAAACACCTCCCTTTAATCTGCCGCTTTGGCGGCCTATCCTCAAAGGAGAATTTGAAATGAATCCTACAAGCATTGGTATACGTGGACGGTTGTGGCTGCCTTTTTTGCTCGGTGTGAGTCTGCTCGTGGGTCTGTTGGCCGTGTTAGCCGATCCCACGCCGCAGGTATCGCAGGCCGCCGCGCCGGCCAAGTCCCGCAGCCTTATCCCGGCTGCGCCGGCCGCCGATTTTGAAATCAGCCAGGCCGGGCCGGATAAGACGTTCGCCGGTGAAATCATCTCCTACACCCTGCTGCTGGTTAACAACAGCCTGACGGCTATGGATAACATCACCGTGACGGACACCTGGCGCACCAACATTTTGGGCAAAGATAGCGAGGACTTCGACGATTTGTGGAACCTCGGCCCGCTGATGACCTTCGATGGGTACAGCGCCTCGAATCCTGCCCTGATTGTCACTTCTGCATACACTTTGAACCGCGACTTGCAGCGGGGCGAGGCGATCTGGATTATCAGTTCCTTGCCGGCCCAGAGCAGCCTGGAGATTATCTTTACGGCTACCACGCCGGTCATCTTGCAGCCCGCTATGGCGAACTACCCTTACGAGCCGTTAATCTCTAAGTTCCGGGTGATGGGGCCGTCCACCCTCCAGAATACGGTCAGCGCCCAGATAGGGGCGACCGAATATCCGGCCAACTTCTCGGCGGCGACGGTGATGGCGCCGTTGCTTGACGTGACTATGGATGTGTTGGGTGAAACGACCGATACCGACGAAGGGCGTGTAGGCCGCATGATTACCTATACGCTGGCCGTCGAAAATGTGAGCGCGGCAGAGCGCGTGGATACCTGGCCGGCCAGCAATCTGTTTGTCAGCGTGACCCTGCCCTATCAGCTCAACCATGCGGTCGAGGACATTATGGCGAGCGAGACGGTGACGCCGGTTTATAACAGCGGCAATGGCTTCATCCAGTGGATTTTCCCACCGACGTTTGTGCTGACGCCCGGTATGGCCACCTACGTCACCTTTACTGCCCGCATTCCCGCCATGCTGGATTACAACGATAGTAAGGAGCAAAATCTCCAGATCACCAAGTTTAACGGGGTGATAGCGAAGGCGGATCCGACGTTAATGCCCCTGCGCCCCGCTTCCATGAAAAGCAATTCCAGCGTTCGGGTGTGGAGTCCCTTTGAGAAAAAGGGCGTTGCGGCCTCGGGCAAAACCAGCACGCTGGTCAATTCACCCGTTACCTATACGCTCACCTTTTACAATCCGGTGGACATCGTGACGACGTTGGCGCTCACCGATTTGTTACATTCCACCTTTGTGTTCTCCCATGTGGCAGGGGGCAGCCCGGAACTGCTCAACGTCACCGAGGCGGTGAGCAACGTCGTTGCCTGGCGCCATGTGGTGCTGGCGCCCTATCAGGTGGTCAGCGTGACCTTTGTTACCACGCCCACCTACGCCACGCTGTTCAACCTGGCGTGCAACAAAAGTCTGGCCGTGACCAACGGCGTCTCCGCAACCTCGCCGGCGTTCCCTGTGCCCGGCTATGAGGGGCACGACGACAACAAACTGGCGAAAATCACCGTTCAGCCCCAAATCAAAGTCAGCAAAGCGGCCGCGCCGACCCAGCAGTTCCCTGGCGAAGTGACCACCTACACCATCGCGTTAGAAAACCAGGGGCTATCGGACATTTTGCAGCAGGGCATCGTCACAGATACGCTGCCCGAATTTTTCCGTTTCATCACAATGACGGCTGATTCTCCCATTTCATATCCGCTGGTTCTCACTGATATCCTCGTGCAATGGACCGATATTCCGACTATCCCGGCCAAAACAACGCTTAAAATCCCCTTTGTGGCCGAGGTGGACGGGGTCTATCCCACTTCGTATAAAAATAATGTCTTGATTGACATTCCGGGGGTCATGGCGTGTTCATACACCGGCGCATCGGTCAAAGTGCTCCCGCCGTTCACGGCTGAGAAAAAAGCGGATGTGACAGACATGGTCGTGCAGGGCGACGTGTTTACTTATCAGGTGGCTATTCGCAATATTTCGCCGCGGTCACCCTATACTATTACGCGGTTTGTGGATAAGCTGGATACTGCCAAAACCGGATTGGTGACGCACGATACGCTGATTAGCACTTACGCCTATACTCCGACGCCCTCGGTATATCTGACCCCCAGCTACGGGACATGGGAACATTCGTTTCCCGTACTGTTTCGAGGCTTTGGTATCAGCGCCGTTACCAGCAACACCAAGTGGTGTGACAGCACCTTCTCAAATAAACTCTGGGCCTCGTTGATCCAGGCGAGACAGAGTTTTCTGTTTCAATATTTGCCGCCCTTTTACTGGGTGTACAACGGCTCTGCGGACGGCGAATTTACGGCGCTGCCCCACATTTCGTTGTACCAACAGGTTTACCCCAATCCCGTTGCCATCAGCCAGCCGGTGACTATTGTGCTGACCTTGCGCGATAACCGCGTCAATCCCGTCTCGCTGGCGCAGGATGTGCTGCTGCGTTGGGAAGTTCCAGCCGGCTTTGAGTTCATCAGCAGCGACCACACTCCCATCACACAAACGGCGTCTGAGTTGGTGTGGGATGGTCTATCTGTGCAGCCAGGGGTGGACACGCGGGTTGTCTTCAGTATGCGGGTGCCCGGAATCCGGCAGAGTGGGTGGAGCAAGAATTACAGTCCGGCGGCTCAGGTCATCAGTATGACCGACACGACGCTCTGCATCCCCAAGACGACCAAGTTCGTCAACTCGGTTGGCGGCGCTTCAGAAGTGCCGACCGATGGCATCCCCGGCCCCATCCCGGAAGACGTGGCGGACATCACTTTTGGCAGCGCGCTTCAGGTTAACCAGGGCATTGAAATCACCAAGAAGCCGACGCCCGACGAGATCGGTCCTTACGGCGCGGTTGAATACGAGATCAGCGTCAGAAACCTCACCGGTTCGCCGGTCTCGTCCGTTGTCATCACCGACATCCTGCCCACCTATTACGACAGTTACCCCTGGACGTATCTGGAAATGGTAGAAGGCCCCGCGCCTGACAGTGAAGCCCCGCTTGTGTGGCATCTGCCTACCCTGGAGCCTCAATCTTCCACCAGCCTGGTTTTCACGACGCGCGCCAACAACTGGTTGGGCATCGCGCTCAACGACATCACGGGGACGGCACCCATCAACCTGATTACAGCCAAGAATTACCTGACCGATCGCCCGGTCATGGTCAGTTCCGGGATCGGCTTCTTCAAAGAAGCTGCGCCGGAAACGATTTACGCCGGGGATTTGATGACGTACACCATCACGTTGTTTAACGGCGAAGCCTACAAACTGGGCAATATGGTGATTACCGACACTCTGCCGCCAGGCTTTACCTTCGACAGCATGATTGAACCGGGCGGACTGGCGCCCCAAGGCACCACCACGCTGGTCTGGCATATCCTTGGTACGCTCAAAAGCGGCTCGGCTTACGTGATTCGCTTCCGCGCCCGCACCAATACGGAAGCGCAGGGCATGTTCACCGGCGTCTACTACAACGAGATGACCGCCAGCGCGTGGAATGACCAGAACCAGAAATCGGTGGTGATTGCGCCTACCGGCCCTACCGCGCCGGTGTACGTCCACGGGCGTCCGACGGTGGCGGTATACAAAGAGGCCTCTGTGAATGCTATCCTCCCTGGTCAGAACTTCAGCTACACCATCCGGCTTTACAACGAAGCGGACGAGGCGTTGACGCTTCAGGTCACGGATACGCTGCCGGTGGACTTCGCCCTGGCCGAGGCGCTTTCTCCGACGCAGGTGATCACGGGCATGGCCGGCGATCAACAGTGGGTGCGGTGGGAAGACCTTGCCATCGCTCCTTACAGTTGGTTGACACTCACGTTCAACGCGCACGTGGCGCTGGACGCCGCGCCAGGCGGCTATTATAACCAGGTGCAGGTGCAGATCAATGAATTCTCAACGCCGGCCAGGATCAATCTGGCGCGCGTCGAGGTGCTCATCCCCAAGAAAGTGGACGCGCAGGTGTCTAGCACCAACCACACGCAAGTGGTCAGACCCGACGAGCCGATCACGTACACGATCAGCTATACCAACGCCGCCGCCAGCGAGGTGGATTTCACTGGCATCACGCTCACGGTGACTTTCTTGCCCACCGCCTGCGTCACCCTCCTGCCCGGTGGGGGATGGGTGCAGTCCGGCAACCAGTATTACAAGGTGATTTCAGGGACGCTTGCCTCTGGCGACAGCGGCACGGCCGAACTCCAAGTGCAGTTGATAGAGGAGGCGATTCCGCCGGAGGCTCTGTCGCTGTACTATCGGGTAGAGATAGAGTATACGACGGCGGTCATTTCACAAGACCTCAATCCTGACAACGACTACGACGAAGATAACGACTTGATCGCTATCGGCGATGGGGTGAGTGTAGGAAAGACTGCCGTGTCCAGTGTCAGGGCCGCCGAGGAAATTACCTACACGGTGAAGCTCTTCAACAATCATAAGTCTTTGTCCTACACAGTGCGCCTCTCGGATACGCTGCCGGTATCCTTTACCTGGGAAGGGGTAGTGGCGCCGTCGCCCGCGCCGGTGTTGCAGGAGGATGAACGCACGCTGGTGTGGGAAAATATCATTATTAAGCCGGAGGAGTTGATGCAGATCAGCTACCGCGCCCGGGTAGACTTGCTGGCGCCGGGCGCCGACGCTTATTGCAATACGGTTCGGGCGCAAGCATCGAATGGGAACGTGTTCCCCCCCCCGGTCGCGGCGCAACACTGTGTCGCGGTCATCTCCGCCCCGCGCGTGGATGTCAAGGTGACGAAGTCGGACGGTCAGCCTTCTATCCAGCCCGGTGAGACAGTGACCTACACCATTATTTACGAAAACCTCGAAACGTCTGAGACCGCCCTGAACACGATCATTCTGACCGAAACGATCGCCCCTTACAGCGCGATCCAGTCGGCGCGGTGGGTCAACACATCGGGGACGCCCACAGACCTCGGCGATGGCCGCTATCGCATCGAGGTCCCCGTGGCGCTTGAGCCGGGAGGTGTGGGGGCGGCGTTCTTTGCCGTCACGCTGAAAACCTCGGTGCCAACCACGACGGCAGCGCTCAACAACCGGGTGGAGGTCAGTCACCGCGCCCCCTACGCTTCTATCGAGGTCAATCCCACTAACAACTTCAACACAGATGTGGACACCGTCACTTATACGCCCCAGGACATCGTCGCCACCAAGACGGCCAACCCTGACGCCCTGGTGGCCGGAGAGGAAATCGAATATCGGATTATGCTGCATAATCCTTCGGGGAGTCTCCAGCAGATCAATGTGGTGGATACGCTGCCGGCAGGCGTTACCTTTGTCAGCGCCGTTGACCCGGCGACGGGTGTAACGACGGCCTGGGTAGGCGACCGCCAGCAAGTGATATGGTCAGGCCAATTAATTCAGACGTTCGAAAAAGAGCTGGTTTTCCGCGCCAGAGTGGCGCGCTCGTCGGCAGGAGGCTTCTTGTGTAACACCGTGCAAGTGCAGCGCAAGGTGGGGAACGTCTATGTCCCCCAGCCGGAAGTCCCCGGCCTGGCCTGTGTGAATGTGACGCCCCTACCGGCGGTGGACATCCAAATCTCCAAAGACGACGGGGTGATGTGGACCGAGGCCGGCGATATGCTGATTTATGCCATCCATTACACCAACGCCGCTTCCTCCCAGCAGCCTTTTACCGTCATGACCCTGACCGACACGTTCTCCCCGACGGCGCTGGTCGCCAGCGTGGTGGACACCGGTTGGACGTCTGTCGGCAGCGGCGTCTATCGGCGCGTCATCACTGAGCCGCTGGCGCCCGGCGCTTCAGGGACGGTGTACTTTGCCGTGAATTTGCAGGCGACGATCCCGGACATTACTGAACTGGAAAACTCCGTATCCATCACCTACGCCACCGCCGTCCCGGTCTACGAACAGAACCAGGCCAACAATGTCGCCGCCGATGTGGATGTCGTGATCCCGCAGGGCGTCAGCGGCATCCTGGCGCGGAAGTTCGTCGCGCCGGACGCGCTTTTGGCCGGCGGAACTGTCACCTATACCATCGAACTGTTCAACGCCGACGATGTGGCCCGTACTGCGGACATGACTGACACCCTGCCGCTCTCCTTCACGCTGGCGTCGGGAACGCCGGACGCCACCAGTATGAGCGCCGGCCGGCAGCAGTTGATCTGGCATGGGATCAACGTCCCCGCCAACGATCAGGTGCAGCTTGAGTTCACGGCCCAGGTCGCCGCGGCTGCGGCTTCCGGATCATACTGTAACCAGTTGGCGGGGCGGCCCGACATCGGCCCGGTCTTCACCTACGAGGGCGCCTGCGTCGCGGTCACGGAAGTCGTCGTCCCGCTGGTGGACGCGCAGGTGTCGAAATCCGACGGGGTGACGCAGTTCAGCACTGGCGACCGGCTAACCTACACGGTGCATTACGCCAACGCTGCGTCTTCCGCGGCCACGTTAAACCAGGTTGTGTTGACGGAAACCATCGCCCCGGCGGGCAACGTCACTCTGTTGAGCGCGGGTTGGTCCCCGGCGGGAAGCGGGCGCTACACCCGGACGGTCGGTACGTTGGCGCCCGGCGCCTTCAGCAATGTCGCTTTCGTGGTGCAGGTCAATGGGGCGCCGGCGGCCATCACCAACACGGTGCAAATCGGCTATCCCGCGCAGGGCGTGCGCGAGACGCAACTGACCAACAACACCGCCGTAGACGTGGACACCCTGAAGGGCGTCACCCCCATTAACTTCAAAGTTTATCTCCCCTGCGTGCTGCGGTAGGCGGGGGAGCAGTATGGATACTTGGAGAGGCCGGGACTTCCGGCCTCTTCACATTTCTATGAATTTCACTTTTTATCCATTTCGTGCTACAGTGAATGAGGTGAGCGGTTGGATGAAAATCTCACGCAAAGGCGCTAAGCCCGCCAAGTTTTTTACTTCGCGTCTTTGCGCCTTTGCGTGAAACAGTCTTGTATTTTCAGAGGAGCGTAAGCGTGTCCTGGATTCTGTTGGCGCTCTACGTAGTTGGCAGCCTGGCGCTTGACGTTTACTTACTGAAGCATCCTCCCCTGTTCAAAAAAGGGAAGTCGCCGGCTCAGGCCACTTCGCGCGACTTCACCCCTAGAGTTTTGGGCATCTTTGGGGTGGTGTTGTTCAGTTTGCTTTGGTGTCTCAGGCCGGTAACCAAACGGGAAGACGTCACCCAGATATTGGCTTTGGTGGGCTTTCTGTGGCGATTACTCGCGATCACCCCCTGGACTTTCTTGATCGTGCGTTGGCTGGTTATGCCGGTGCTCAAGAAAAAGAAGGAACTGGGGCCGCTCACCTTCATTGAAATTTTTTGGAGAATCGGAAGCGTCTTTCAGGGGCTGTTTCTGGCCCTGCTCTGGGGCAGTACACCACTGTTTTCGGCTGCATGGCGGGGAACGCCTATTCCGGTCGCGCTCCTGCTGATAGATATGAGTATGGGCCTGTCGCTCTTAATCTTCCTGGGGGTATTGTTCTGGAGCAAGCTCTTTCCCCCTAACAAGTTGTTTTTTTGGGCGATCCTGGATGTTGGATTTCTGGCGGCAGCCCTGGTGGGCATAAGCCTGGCCGGGACGTCGGTATTTTGGCGGGATATTTCGTCGTACCTGACGCATGTGTTCTCTCCTGCGGTGGAAGTCAGGCCGGCGACTTTCTTGCCGGGAAGGCCCCTGGCGTTTCTGATGTTTGTGTTAACAGCTCCTACCTTAACCGCCGCCCTATTGATGTGGTGGGCGCCGCAACTGATCCCCGTGACAGTAAAAGAAAGTGATCTGCGCCGTCAGGCATTGAATTTGCTGCTCGGTTTCTTCACCGGCAATCCCAAACCTTCGGCGATCATCGGCAAGGGTAAAGTGCGCCCATGCATCGCCGGCAGCCTGGATGGCGCCGGGCCGGGGTGGCTTCTCACCGAGCCGGAGAACGTCGTCGTGCTAAAAAGTCCCTCCGATATTCGCCGCATCGTTGGGCCGGGAGCTGCGTTTACCCATAAAGATGAAAGCGTCCACTCCATTCTGGACTTGCGTCCCCACCTGCGCACCGCCTCCATCCCGGCGATTACCCGCGACGGCATCAAAGTGGATGTCAAGCTGACGCTCGTTTTCCAGATCGATCCTGGCCGCCGGCTCCTTCACCCCGCCTATCCCTGGCCCTACGCGCGCGATGCGGCCTGGCGTATTGTCCTCTTCGCCGCCGAGGTCAACCCCGACGGCCACACCCCCCAGGAGGCGCACCTCAGCCAGCCCTGGAGCAACCTCCCCCTGGCTGTAGCGCAGAACGTGCTGCCACAGATTGTGATCGCCCACACCCTGGATGAATTGTATGGCGCGTCATCCGGTTCGGACACCCAACGCCAGCGAATTGGCGCGCGCCTTCAGAGAAGACTAACGCGACAGCTTGCGCCGTTAGGCATCCGGCTTGAAACTTGCGCCATTGAACTCATCACCCCCGTCGAAGCCGAAGTGACCCGGCAACGCATTGAAGCGTGGAAGGCCCGCTGGATTGCCCAGTTGATGGTGTGGCGGGGCGAAGCACAGGCCCGCCGCTTCGCAAACTTTGCGGCCATCCACAACCAGGCACTGCTGGATTTGGTTCACCGGGTGACGCAACCGACGAGTACTATTCCTCAGCAAGTTGATGGCGGTATCGAAGGGAATCTGTTAGCCCTCAACCTTCTGGAAAATCTGGAGCGCATTGCACGTGAACCGGAGATTCAGACGTTTTTGCCTGAATCGGCCATCCCCGTTTTGACCAATTTACAGGAACGCCTGAAGGATACGACTTCATGAAATATCTGCGTGAGCTAGGACTGCTGGCAGTCATTGTGAGCCTCACAGGGGTCTTCTTTCTGTTGTTGGCTTCGCTTTACCCCCAGCCGCTCAGAAGTCACCGGACCAGCCTGGCGGTTTTGACGGCGGCGTTTGTCTTCAGCCAGATATTCGCTGTGAGTGTGACACTGCGCATTTTTGGCGAATTTGCCCAGCATCTTTACGATCTGGCTGCGGATGAGCCGGATAGCCTGGTGGCCCGCTTGGTCTTTGGCGGCGTTGAGCCGACATTGGAAGTGCGCGAAGGCCGGATCAACCCTGACGGTTCCGTCGTCTTGCGCCAAGTGGGCGGGCCGGGCAAACTGCGCGTCGCGCACGACAGTGCCGTCATCACCCAACGCGTGGCCTACCTGCACCGCATCCTCGGCCCAGGCGAACATCCCCTGGAACCGTTCGAGAAAGTTTGGGAAGTGATTGACCTGCGCCCGCAGCGGCGCAGCGTCCGTGTAGAATTCATGACGTGCGATGGTCTGCCCGTCTACTGCCAGGCGGACATTCGCTTTCGCATTGATGGCGGCCACCAGGCGCCCGGTCATACGACCTACAGCTACACAGTGGCGGCCGCGTTAGGGTTAGCCACGCTCAAGCAAGTGCGTCCGGCGGACGACCCCACCCCTTTCCAAAATTGGCCGGAGCGCGTGGCGGATCTTTTAAGGAGGGAGATGCAAAATGTCCTGGAGCGCTATTCGCTGGATGACTTTTTGAATCCCCGCTACTGGCTCCCACCGACGACCACCCCGGTGCCGCCCCCGCGTTCTGTTACCGCCCTGGAAAGGCGCATCACCAATACCGTCCGCGACGCAGCGCGTCACATCGGCGTGGCGGTGGAGAGTGTGCGCCTGGGGCCGGTGCTGCCCTCCGAAGGGGCCATCTCGCAGCAGTGGTTAGAGTTTTGGCAGGCCAACATGCAGCGTTTCGTGGATGCAGACGTCAGCAGAGGTGACGCCATCTATGCTGACCTGCTCTTGCAGGCTCAGGTCAGCGCCAAGGTTGAGTTGGTCACAATGATGGTAGAGAGAGTCCATGACCTCAGCCAGAGCGGCATGGCTGTGCCGTCCGAATTAATCATGTTAGATTTTGTAGATGTGGTGCGTTCCATTGCCCAACGCAACCCGGCCGTGCAGCAAACGCTGTTCACGCAGGCTGAAAAATTAATGCATATTGTACAGGATTTATAACTATGCGTATGGTTTTTGTCCCTGAAGAATTAACCCCCCTGTACTTGCTGGAATTTTGGGAAACCTACCCCGAATTGAAGGCCTGGCACAAGCAAGTGCAACGGGCATTTTACGAGGGGGGGTACGAAATAGCCCTCACGTTGCTTGACCCAGCCCTCTCGTATGCGTTATCGGCCTGCGAACATTCCAAAGCGGCCATCCTGTTGCTCTGCAAGGCCGACCTCCTGCGCCGCTTACAGTGCTGGGGCGACGCGCTCACGCACACGCAATGGGCCTTACAGGAAATGCACACCGCCTTCAGCAAAATTGCTCTATACAACCGCGCCGTCGCGTACTATTGGGAGGGACTGCTACAGTATATCATCCGCGCTGACGATAAAGCCCTACAATCCTTTGCTGAAGCGCACAAGCGGCTGGATGATAGCGAGCATGATCTACACCAGGAAAGAGAGTGGGCGCACCGGGTCAAGGGGTGCAAAGAATTGAAGGAGTGGATTGATCACCTCCTGGCCAAACAACCCGGTTCCCACCTCGGTGAAGTCGCCTGGCTCTTGCCAGAGTACAAGCTGAAGGAATGTACTCTGCGCCGCACCACGATTTACAACCTGGAGCCGCGCTACATCGAACTTCCCGTAGTGACGCTGGCGCCCTACCTGCCCGTTGATTGCTCTCCGGCAACGCTCGAAGATCTGGAACTGGTTCTACCGCATCTGTACCCGCATTTCCTGTACATTGCCCTGCGGATTACCGAGGACGGCGAATTCCTCGCCCAAAGTCGTGAGGGCGATGTGTTAGTGTTGCACGTGCTGACCCCTGCCCCTTCGTCGGCCAAGCTGGTTTTGAGCACCGCGGAACCTTTCATGCGGCATTCGAATGGGGAAATTTCTTTCCGGCCTCAACAAAGTGGGATCAAAGAATTTCGCGTCATGCCCAAAGTATTGATCCGCAAGTAGGAGGAAACGATGAGTAACGCAGAACACCGGGTGATCGTCATCGGCGCAGCAGTGCTGGATACCAGAGTTTATCCCAACACCTCCGTCGTGGAACCGGCCCGCTCCAATCCCGGCCAAATTCACCTGGGTTGGGGCGGCGTGGCCCGCAACATCGCGGAGAACCTGGTCCGCCTGGGCGTTGACGTGAGCCTCATTACCGCCGTGGGAAACGACCCATGGGGACACGCTCTGCTGGACAGTTTGCGCGCGCTGGACATTGACGTATCTGCCACCCTCATCTCCGAGGACAAACCAACGGCGGCGTTTGCCGGTCTCTACCACGCCGATAAGCGGGTATGGGTCGCCTTCGATGCAATGGAGGTGCTGCAAGAGATCACCCCCGGCTATCTGCACCGGCTGCGCGGCCTGCTCAGTGAGGCCGACATGATCTGCGTGGATGCCAACCTCTCGGCGCGCGCCTTCCAGACGCTCTTCCGGCTGACCAGCCAGTACGGCATCCCCGTGTGCGCCGACCCGACGGCGGCGCTGCTCTCCCATCGCCTGCACCCTTACTTGCCGGAAATCACCGCCATCACGCCTGCCCGCGACGAGGCCGAGGCTTTGGTGGGTTTCGATCTGGTGGACGACGCGGCTATCACCCAGGCGACGCGCCGCCTGGTGCAGTCGGGCGTGGACCTCGCCATCGTCACCCTGGGCGCCGACGGCCTGTTCTACGCCACCTCCAAAGAGAACGGGCGCATCCCCCCGTTGCCCATCGAAGTCGTGGACCCTGTCGGCGCGGGCGACGCGCTCACCGCCGCCGTTGCCTACGGCCTGCTAGAGGGCGTCTCCCCTGAGGAAGCCGTGCGGCTGGGCGTCGCAGCCGCGGAGCAGACCATGCTCTGCCACGAAACTGTCTGCCCCACCCTGAGCCTGGAGAGCCTGTACGGGCATTGGTCCGTGTGAGAAGGAAATGGTGATTGGAAATCAGAAATTAGTTTGTCAATTTTTGGGAACGTGATACAATAACGCGCACTTGAAAACACAAGGGATTTGTTGGGGGCTCGTCTAATGGTAGGACAGTGGACTCTGAATCCATATGTGGGGGTTCGACTCCTCCGCCCCCAGCCAACAAAAACGAAGACGCCTTCAATAGCAGTATTGAAGGCGTCTTTTTCATGCGCGGTGATACCCCATCAGGATGCGGATAAATCAGCCGCATCCAGAGGAAACGAGGCCAAGCCAACTAACACCAGAAATTTCTTAATCCACCTTAGCGGCTTTT
Organism: Anaerolineae bacterium; assembly: GCA_034429475.1. Lineage (GTDB taxonomy): Bacteria > Chloroflexota > Anaerolineae > B4-G1 > SLSP01 > JAKQHY01. The sequence goes on along the minus strand of DAOUGD010000085.1, from coordinate 14,293 downwards.
AAGGGAACTCCTCATTAACCGGCGGTGTATCAGCGGTTGGCTGAAAATTTTCACCGCAGAGACGCAGAGAGCGCCGAGATTTCGCTATTCGCTATTCGCTATTCGCTATTTTCAAGGAAGTCACCAACATGAGTGTTCTGGATTCATTCAAACTTGATGGCAAAGTTGCGCTTGTCACCGGCGCCGGGCGCGGTTTGGGCCAGGCGATGGCCGTCGGCCTCGCTGAAGCCGGCGCCGATATTGCCGGACTCGGTACCACCTCACTTGAAGAGACGCAAACCCAAGTGCAAGCCCTGGGACGCCGTTTCTTGCCGGTGTTATGCAACCTTGGCGCTGCTACTGTCACAGAATTGCAGGATAAGGTCGGACAGGTGGTCCAAACCCTGGGGCGATTGGATATCCTGATCAACAACGCCGGAATCATCCGCCGGACGCCGGCCCTGGAGTTCAACGAGACCGATTGGGACGACGTCATCCAGATCAACCTTAAAGCGGTCTTTTTTCTCTCACAGGCCGCAGGCAACGTGATGGCTCAGCAGGGGAGCGGGAAGATTGTCAACATTGCCTCGATGTTATCATTTCAAGGGGGTATTCTGGTGCCCTCCTACACCGCTGCCAAGAGCGGCGTGGCGGGTCTGACCCATGCCCTGGCCAACGAGTGGGCCGGCAAAGGTATCAACGTAAACGCCATCGCCCCCGGCTACATGGCGACCGACAACACCGCGCCCTTGCGCGCTGACGAACAACGGAGCCAATCCATCCTGGCGCGGATCCCCGCCGGCAGATGGGGAGTTCCGGCTGATCTGAAAGGACTGGTAGTATTTTTGGCATCGGCGGCGTCGGACTATATGCACGGTTCCGTGGTGCCGATTGACGGTGGCTGGTTGGGTCGTTAGCCGAGACGTCCCCGAAACCTACTCCGGCTTATCATAACGGGTACTCTCACGGTTATCCACCGTTGATAAGGGAAACACCTTGCCCGACCCTGGTCAACTATCAGCATGGGTGGGTCGCCTTAGGGTAATGCTGGCATAGCGTTCAAAGAACGCCTGGGAGCGCGTCTGCACGGCGGAGAAGACCATCTTTGATTCCGAAGCCGCGCTCTTTGAAGCAGCGCAGGCCGCGGGCTTTGAGGGCGACCTCGCGCTGATGACGTTGCGCGATTACGACGCCCTGTTCTGGCAGGAAGCGCCGTGATGAATAAAACGTGAAACGTAAACCGTGAGGCTTTTACTGTAAAGTCATTACGTTTCACGTTTTACGCTTCACGTATCAGAGGAGGGAAGATTTTGATGACATTGGTTGATCGTCCTCATCTGCCCAGTCTCCAGGCTCTCATCAACACTCACCTGGAGATGGCAATCCCCGGTTGGGCGCTGCCCGCCGAGTTTATCGCCGAGCGGCTGGATCGCTGCCCGGAGCAGGTAGTTTTGGACCCATGGATAGTGGAACGGCAGACGTTTTTTGTCGTTGACGGCTTGCAAGTCAACGCCGCCATCCACCTCCTGCGCTACGGCGACGGCCCTGAAGTCGGCGCGGACTACCGCAATGCCGGCGACATTGCGTGGCTCTTATTCATGCCGGGTGCAGAAGAGGCCGGGCGGGAATTGCTCGCGGCGGCCCGCGAACAGATGCGGCAGTGGGGCGTCCGCTTGACCTCCGCCTGGGATTTCGGGCTGCCCGTCCCGCTGTGCAGCGGCCTCCCGGATGCATGGCCGCACATCCGCCGCCTGTTCGCTGAGGGCGGTTTTACGGCGGAAGCGGGTAAAGAATTCATCTTCGGCGGCGCATTGGACGCCATCCCACTGCCCGCCGTCGCGCCGGTGGATGGTGTGACCATCTGCCGCGCTATTTCTGGCACGGAAGCCACATTCATCCTACGATACGGCGATATGGCGATTGGGGAGTGTGAGTGTGTCGCCGATCTGACGCAAAATGGGCATCTGCCCGCCTTCGCCGGATGGGGCAAGCTGGAATACCTAAACGTGGTCGAAGCCTGGCGCAATCGCGGGCTGGGCCGCTGGCTCGTGCGTCACGCCGTCGCCTGGATGCGCGACGCAGGCTGCGAGCGGATCGCGTTCTCCGTCGTCCCAGATGACGACGCGCGCGGCGCGGGCCGCTTCTACCGGCGCTTTGGGTGGGAGACGCTGCTCACGTTGGAGAAGGGGTGGGTTGATAAAACATAATATGGAAATCCTCGGCGGTCCCCTCTTTGCGGTGTCCGGCGCGGGCGAATCCCACGGGCCGGGCTACACCACCATCGTTTTCGGCTGTCCGCCGGGCCTCTGGCTGACGCGGCCCGACCTCCAGCGCCACCTGGATCGCCGCCGTCCCGGCGGCAACACCCTCGGCACGCCGCGCAGCGAAGCGGACAAAGTCGCCTTGCTCTCCGGCCTCTACACGGACGACCTCGACGCGCTGCTCGCCGGGCCGGAAGTCCGCACCGTCGCCGACGGCGTCGAAAGCGTCACGCCGACTTACGAAGCGGGCTACACTACCGGCGAACCCATCGCCGCGCTCGTTCTCTCCGCCGCCAAACGCTCCGGCGACTACGCCCAGGTCGCCGGGCCAACCGGCGCGGTCCGCCCCGGCCACGCCGACCTGGTGAAGTACCACCAATCGCGCGGATTCAGCGATCCACGCGGCGGCGGGCGGGCTAGCTATCGCGCTACCGTTTCCGACGTGATCGGCGGCTCGATTGCGCGGCTGTACCTCGAACGCACTTTCCACACCGTCATCCTCTCGTCGCTCGCTCAAGTTGGCCCGCTCAAGGCATCCATCACGCTGGCGGACGAAATTGAAGGACTGGCGGCGCGGTACACCCAGGCGCAGCCTGTTCCGGCGGATGATCTGCGCCGGCTGGAGACAACCCTTGCCGCCGCCCCTCTCCCCACGCTCGACGCCGACTTCGCCCGCGAGGCCGCCGCCCTCATCGAAGCCGCGCGCGCCGACGGCGATTCTATCGGCGCGCTGGTGGAAGTCGTTGCCGTCAACGTCCCCGCGCTGGCCGGCGCTCCACTCTACGACAGCCTCAAGCTGCGGCTGATGGGCGCGCTCGGCGGGCTGAACGCGGCGCAGGGCGTCGAAATCGGCGCGGGCTTCGATGCGATCACGCGGCGCGGCAGCGAGTACAACGACCCCATCCGCGCGACCGGCTACCAGAGCAACCACCACGGCGGCTTGCTCGGCGGGATCACGACGGGAATGCCGCTCGTGTGCCGCGTCGCCTTCAAGCCGACTGCGTCCATCCAGACGCCGCAGCTTTCCATCCGCCAGAACCTTGAGGAAATTGATTTCACCCTGAAAAAAGGCCGCCACGATCCATGCGTCGGCGTCCGCGCGGGCGTCACGCTGGAATCGCGGCTGGCGATTGAGCTGCTCAACGCGGTGTTGATGCAGGAAACACGCTGGGTGGATAGCGCGCATTTTAAAGTGTTTTGAAACGTGATGCGTCAAACGTCAAACGTCAAGCCCTGACGTTTGACGTTTGATGTTTGACGTTTGACGAAATCTATGACAACGAGGCAACAATGAACGTATCCCTGATTCTTGCTCATCCCCATCCCGGCAGCTTCAATCACGCGATTGCGGAGACGGCGGCGCAGATGTTGCGCGAGCGCGGCCACACCGTCTGGTTTCACGATTTGTACGCGGAGGACTTCGACCCGATTTTGCCCCACGAGGAGATTCCACGCGACGTGACGCTGCCGCCCGTCATTCAGCAGCATTGCGACGAAATCGCAGCGGCGGACGGTATTGTGATCGTGCATCCGAACTGGTGGGGACAGCCGCCGGCCATTCTCAAGGGCTGGGTGGATCGCGTGATCCGGCCCGGTGTGGCCTACGAATTCCTCGAAGGCGACGGCGGCGAAGGTGTGCCGGTGGGGTTGCTCAAGGCAAAGATCGCGTTGATTTTCAACACGGCCAACACACCGGAAAAGCGTGAAATTGAAGTCTTTGGCGACCCGCTGCAACTCCTGTGGAAGAACTGCATTTTTGATTTGTGTGGCGTGCCGACGTTTTATCGCAGGATGTATCGTGTCATCGTCACCAGCTCAGTGGAAGAACGGCGGGCGTGGTTGGACGAGGTGCGCGCGACCATCACAATCCATTTCCCCGGTGAAGATTAAATGTCTTCGTTCATTGGACACACCCTCACCAGTTTGGGCGTTTACGTGACGACGCAACCGCCACAGAAACCCGCCTGGCGCGACCTGCTATGGCTCGGCTGGCTGACGTTTGTGGCGCTGGCCCCCGATTTGGATTACGTCATCCCTGCGCTCTACGCCCTGCGCACCTCAATGGAGGATGGCCTGCGCATCACTCATTCCCTCGTCGGCTGTCTGGTGTTTCCTTTGCTCACGTTGCCGGCGCTTGTGTGGCTGAAGCTGACGTGGGAAACCCGACGGTTGTACATCATCCAAGTCTTTCTCGCCGGACTTTCGCACATTGTGATGGACATGCTGGTGGGTGTGTGGCCGCTGCCGCTGCTGTGGCCGTTCACGGATGCCCGCTTCGCGCTGCCGTTTGGCATCCTGCCGAGCGCGCCCTCATTCCGGCTGGACAATCCCTATATGTATCGCAACCTCTTGATGGAAGTCGGTATCCTCATTCCTCTGTACGCTGGGGTTTATCTGCTGCGCTTCGGCAAGGGTGCGGGATGGAAGCGATATGGCAGCATCGCCGTTTTGTGGTTGTGCTCGGTGGGGTTTATGGGATGGGCGTTCACGCTGGCGCGCTGAGCGTTATACAGAAACTTTGTCGCCGTTTGCCTGAAAGACCGGCGCTGTATCTGTTGCTGACCTTTTTGTTGACCCGTTTGTTGCTGGTGCTGGTCGGTTTCATCGCTGTGACGCATTTGCCGATGCGCAGCGGCCCGGAGTATCGCCATTTGGATGCGCCGCCGGTGTTGGACATGTGGTATCGTTGGGACGCCGGGTTTTATACAGCGATTGCCATTTACGGATACGGCTGGGCGGCGTTCCGGCAGGTCACGGCAGATATGGCCTTTTTGCCCTTGTACCCGTCGGCCATTCGCGCTCTGAATCTTCTGCGTGGGTGTGACAGCCTGGAGTGTGCGACGTTTCATGGTGTTCTGATTTCCAATGTTGCCTTGCTGATTGCTGTGTACGCGCTCTTCGCCTGGGTGAAAGCGCGCGATGGGATGGACACCGCTTACCGCACCGCAGGGTTGATGTTGTTGTCGCCCTTCGGCATCTTCTTTTCCGGTGTCTACACCGAATCCCTGTTCCTGGCGCTGAGCAGTCTGACGTTTCTGGCGTTGCACAAAAAGCGCTTTGCTCTGGCCGTCTTGACCGTTTGCCTGGCCTGCCTCACGCGCGTGGTGGGCCTGTCCTTGTGCTTCCCCCTGCTGGTGTGGGCCTGGCAAATTCCCATTCCCCGGCGTTTTGCCCATGTGATGGCCGCCTGTATCCCCGCGTTCCTTTTCGGGTTATACATCATGGCGATGGGCGTGACTGCCGGCGATCCATTAGGATACTTGCATGCCAATGCGCAGTTCTGGCTGCGCAGCGGGCCACAGCATCTCGTTCATTTGTTGGTCATGCAAGAGGGTGGATCGTGGTTGGATGCAGTATTTGCCGTTTTCTATCTCGCTCTTGCCGTTCTGCTGCTGCGCAAAGATCGCCTGACTGGGACTTTTGCCTTATCGGCGCTGCTCTTGCCTTTGATGAGCGGCAATCTGGCCTCGATTTCGCGTTATGGCGGGGCCGTGTTCCCTTTCTACTGGGCCATCGCCCGATATTGCCCTGAAAAGTATTGGAAGCCGGTTGTGGTCGCCATGACAGTGCTGATGATTATTTTTGCCGTACAGTTTTGTACATGGCATTGGGTGGCGTAAAGAAATCCCATGAAACGTAAACCCTGGCTCATCGCAGCCCTCCTCTGCGGGCTGATACTGGCGTTGGCCTTCCTCGCCCTCTACGCCTGGCTGCTGGCCGACCTGCCCGCGCTCGACGACCTCTCGGCCTACACTGCCGCCCCCAGCAGCAAAGTCTACGACCGCCACGGCCGCCTGCTGTTTGAAATGCCCCCGCCGTACACTGGCAATCACACGCCGGTCACGTTGGACGACATCCCCCTCGCTTTGCAGCAGGCCACGCTGGCGACCGAAGACGCCACCTTCTACACCAACCCCGGCATGGATGCGCGGGGCATTGCGCGCTCCCTGTGGATCAACCTCCAGGGTGGCGAGGTAGTTGCAGGCGGCAGCACGATTACGCAGCAAGTCGTGCGCACGCTGCTCTTTTCTCCCGAAGAAAAGGCGGAACGCACCTTACACCGTAAATTGCGCGAGTTGGTGTTGGCCGTTCGTCTCACCCGCCGCTACTCCAAGGACGAAATCCTGACGCTGTACTTCAACGAAACCTACTACGGCAATCTCGCCTACGGTGTGGAAGCCGCCGCACAGACCTACTTCGGCAAGCCGGTCTCCACCCTCGACCTGGCCGAGGGCAGCCTGCTGGCCGGGTTGCCCCAGGCGCCGGCCCTCTACAATCCGCTGGAAGCTTTGTCGGACGCCAAAGACCGGCAGAAGGTCGTCCTCGATCTGATGGTCAAACGCGGCTATCTGACCGCCGCCGAGGCGCAGGCGGCGCACGCCGAGCGCCTGGCACTGGCCGCCGCCCCCTTCCCCATTCGCGCCCCGCATTTCGTGATGTACGTGCGCGGGATACTGGAGCAAGCTTTGGGATTGCCCCGGCTTGAGGCGGGCGGCCTGCACATCTACACCACGCTGGACGTAGACCTCAACGACCTCGCGCGCGACAGCGCCCGCCGCCAGCTCGACCTGCTGGCGCATTGCTACTACCAGCCGGAATGTCTCCCCGGCGGGCACCACGCGGAGAACGCCGCCGTCGTCGCGCTCTCATCCCAGACTGGCGAGGTGCTGGCGATGGTGGGCAGCCCCGACTACTTCGCCGCCGCGATTGCCGGCGCGGTCAACGGCGCGACCGCGCTGCGGCAGCCCGGCTCCGCGCTCAAGCCCCTCGTCTACGCCGCCGCCTTCGACCCCACCCGCGCCGCGCCCCTCACCCCGGCGACGATGCGGCTGGACGTACAGACGGCGTTTGTGACCCGTGAAGGTATGCCTTACGTCCCGCGCAACTACGACCTGGCGTTTCGCGGCCCGGTGCGCCTGCGGGAGGCCCTGGCCTCCTCGTACAACGTCATCGCGGTGAAAGTGCTGGATGAAATCGGCATCGAGACGCTGACGACCCTGGCCGGGCGCATGGGCATCACCACCTTCGACGACGCCGACCCCCTCGGCCTCGCCATCGCCCTGGGCGGCGGCGAAGTGCGCCTGCTGGAATTGACGTCCGCGTATGCCGCCTTTGCCAACGGCGGGCAGCGCGTGACGCCGCAGGTGATCCTGCGTGTGGAAGACAGCGCGGGCGCCCTCGTGTGGGCGCCGCCCGCCGCCCCGCCGGAGCAAGCCCTTGACGCGCGCGTGGTGTACCTGCTCACCGACATTCTGAGCGACGACCTGGCGCGCGTCGCCACCTTTGGGGAAGAAAGCGTGCTGAAACTCTCGCGCCCGGCGGCGGTCAAAACCGGCACGACGACCAACTTCCGCGATAACTGGACGGTGGGCTACACACCCGACTTGGTGGTGGGCGTCTGGGTAGGCAACGCCGATAATACCCCGATGCGCGGCATCTCTGGCGTGGACGGCGCGGCCCCGATCTGGCACGAAGTGATGGAGACGGCGCTCAAGGGACGCCCGGCGCAGGCGTTCTCCCGCCCGGAGGGATTGGTAGAAGCCGAAGTCTGCGCCATCTCCGGTATGGTGCCCGGCCCGGACTGCCCGCATCGCGTGCGTGAACTCTTCATTGCCGGCACCGTCCCGACCGAGACGTGTACGCTCCACCAGCGCGTGGGCGATCAGGTCTATCTCGCCTTGCCGCCGGAAGCCCACGGCTGGGCGCGCGAGCAGGGGATCGCGCTGCCGCCCACGATGACGCAGATGCTCTCCACCACAACGCCCGTGCTGCTCACCGCCCCGGAAACTGGCGCCATCTACCAACTGGATGCGGGCGTCGCGCGCGAGGCGCAACGCATCCCCATCACGGCGGAGGCGGACGCCGCCATCCAATCGGTCACGCTGTGGCTACGCCAGGACGAGGTGATCCGCCCACTGGCAAACTTCACCGCCCCGCCGTATACTGTGATGTGGACGTTGGAGGCCGGCGACTTTGAATTCTACGCCACCGGCGTAGACGCCGTCGGGCAATTGTGGGCCAGCCAGCCGGCGCGGATTCAAGTCCACTCACCTTAATCCTAACATTCTGTTAATCCTGTTATAGGAGGATTCTATGCGTAAACTATGCCTGTTCATCCTGGGCATTATCCTGTTAGCTCTCGTCGGATGCTCGCGCTTTGCCGACCTGCCCTTGCCGCCGCCGCAATTGCTGGCGCGCGTGCCGGCCCTGGGCGAGGCGCAGACGCTCGACGCGCCCATCCGGCTGATCTTCGATCAGGCGATGGATCGCAAGAGCGTGGAGGCGGCGCTGAAGATTGAGCCGCCCGTCGCCGGCAAAGTACAGTGGCAGGATAAGCGCACGCTCTTGTTCAAGCCGGCCGCACTGTTGGAACGCGGGCAGCAGTACCGCGTGACGGTGGCCGCGACGGCGCAAAACGCGGACGGCGAGCCGCTGGCCGAGCCGATCCAGTTTGATTTCAGCACGCTCGGCTTCTTCAACGTGACCTCCGTGCAGCCCGCGCCCGATTCGACCGACGTGGCCCTGAACAGCGCGGTCACGGTGATTTTCGACCGCCCCGTAGTGCCACTCAAAGCGATTGAAGACCAGGCCACCTTGCCCGACCCGGTCAGTTTCACGCCGCCCGTGGCGGGGGCGGGGGAATGGGTGAACACGTTCATCTACCGCTTCACCCCCACCGGTGGCTTTTTGCCTTCCACCCGCTACACCGCGCGCGTGACCGGCGACCTGACCGACACCGTCGGCGCGCTGCTGGGCAAGGACTACGAGTGGGAGTTCAGCACCCCGCTGCCCACCGTCTCTTGTTCGCCGCGAGAGGGCGCAGGGAACGTCGGCACGGCTGCGCTGGTGTGGTTGACGTTCAGCCAGCCGATGCAGCGAGAGGCGGTGGAGGCCGCGTTCACGCTCACCGTCAACGAGGCGCCCGCCGCCGGCATCTTTGCCTGGAGCGGTGGCGAGTATCCCACGCAGACCGAAACCCTCGTTTTCACGCCTACCCAATCCTTCCCGCGCTCGGCGACGGTGACGGTGACGCTGGGCCTGGCGCCGGCGCGCTACGGCGACCTGGGTGTTGCGCAAGGGACGTGGCGCTTTTTCACGATTGGGCAGCCGGGCTTAACGGGCGTATACGTGCAAGAATTTGCCGACGATCTGGAAAGCGCGAATGGTTTTCTCATTGACTTTGCCAGCCCCATGAGCAAAACAACGGTCGCCGAGCATCTTCACATTGCCAGTCCCGTCATCCCCACCGGCACGTTGGAAGGGGTGAATCTCTCGTGGGCCAACTCGGACACGCGCCTTTCTGTGAACCTGATCAAAAGCCCCGGCGTTTCGTATGAGCTGGTGTTGGACCCCGGCGCGCTAGACCGGGAGGGTGGCCTGGTTGACGCCGGCGGGAGCGCGCACTTTACCACAACAGACCGCGAGCCCTACGTCCTGCTCAACACCGACGCCACGCTGGGCATGTACAACGCCTACAGCGACACCGTCGTATACGCCGGATACCGCAACGTCTCCCGGCTGGATTTGACGCTGTATCAAATCCCACCAGAAACGTTTATCCGGCAGACGGATGAGTTGCTGAACGCCACAGTGGCGCGTCAATGGTCAATTCCTGTTGACCCGCTGCGGAACAAAGGCTACCTTACGCCGATCGCGCTCTTGACCGAGGCCGGGGACTCACTGCCGCCGGGTATCTACGAGCTGCGCATTGCCGCCCCGGAAGCGCCGGAGATACCGGTAGACGAAGATTACGCCTGGAACCGCCGCTATCGCTTTGTGTGCGCGCGCCTGAACTTAATTATGAAGCGGGGGCCGTATGAGACCCTGGTGTGGGCGACGGATTTAGCCACCGGCGCGCCGGTCGCCCAGGCGCCGGTGAGCCTGTATGCGAACAACAGTGGTGCTTACGTATATCAGGCGGATACCGGCGTCACCGACGCGGATGGGTTGTACATCTTCCGCCACAACGCGCCCGATCTGGTCGCGGTGATGACCGGACAGCCCGGTTCGCCGGACTTCGCCATCGCCACCGAGAGTTGGACGCAGGGTATCGGTCCGTGGGATTTTGACCTCGTCAGCAATTACGGTAGAGCCTATCGCGGCTACCTCTACACGGATCGCCCCATCTACCGGCCCGGCCAGACGGTGTACTTCAAGGGGATTCTCCGCGCCGACGATGACGCGCACTACACTTTGCCGTTTGACGGAATGACCGTGGATGTGCAGATTCTTGACCCTCAGCGCAAAGTGGTCTACCGGCAGCCCTTGACCCTGACACAAGGCTCGGTGTACGCCGAACTGCAACTGGACATGGAAGCCGCGTTGGGCACGTACATTTTGAGCATGGACTACGCCCAAACCACCTTCCGCGTCATCGAATACCGCGCGCCCGAATACCAGGTCGCCGTGGAGACCGATGCAGCCGATTACCTGGCGGGCGACGTGCTCACCGTCACCGCCGACGCCAGCTACTACTTCGGCGGGCCGGTGGCGGACGCCGGGGTGGAGTGGAAGGTGCTGAGCACCGGCTACACCTTCCAGTATCAATGCCCCGGCTCCTGCTCGCGCTACAGTTGGAGCGATGACGCGGCCTACGCTTACGCCCAAACCTACGGCGGCAATGATCGGGTGATCGCCTCACAGTTGACGCGCACCGACGCGCTGGGGCGTTCGACCTTGCAAGTCCCCGCCGACCTCAGCCTGGAGCGCGCCAGCCGCCGCTTCGTGCTCGAAGCCACCGTCACCGACCTCAACGGGCAGGCCGTCAGCAGCCGCGCGCTGGCGACCGTGCATCAGGGCGAATTCTACGTGGGCGTCGCGCCGCGCGGCCGGGTGGCAAAGGCCGGCGAGACGAAGACGGTGGACGTGATCGTGGTGGATTGGGACAGCGCGCCCGTCGCCGGAACGCCGTTGGAAGTCACCTTCCTCGAACATCGCTGGTACAGCACACGCCGCCAGGAAGAGGACGGCGGCTATTACTGGACGTGGGTGGTGGAGGACATCCCCATCTACACCACCACCGTCACCACCGGCGCGGATGGCGCGGCGGTTGTCGAGGTGACGCCGCCCAAGTCGGGCAGCTACAAAATCCGCGCCGCCGGCGCCGATTCACGCGGCGCGCAAATCCGCAGCGCTGCCTACCTGTGGGTATGGGGCAGTGGGCGGGCCGCGTGGCGGCAGGAAAGTCATCCTCGCATTGACCTGATCGCCAACCAGGACGAGTACAAAGTGGGCGACGTGGCCGAAATCCTCATCCCCTCGCCCTACAACGGGCCGGTACACGCGCTGATCACCATCGAGCGCGGCCACATCATCGAAACCCAGGTGCGCACGTTGCACAACAACAGCGAACTTCTGGAAATCCCCATCACCGACGACCATATCCCCAACATCTTCGTATCTGTCGTGTTGATGCAAGGCAGCAGCCAGACGCCCGATCATCTCGCCTCTTTCAAAATCGGGATGATCCAACTGCCGGTGCAGGTGCAAGAAAAGCAGTTGCACGTCACCGTCACCTCCGACCGCGACATGGCCGCCGGCGGCTACTACCATCCCCGCGAGACCGTCCACTACACCATCACCGTCAAAGACGCCGCCGGCCGCCCCGTGGCCGCCGAACTCTCGCTGCGCGTGGCCGACCTGGCCGTGCTCTCCCTGGCGGACGAAGTCGGCCCGACGATGTTGGAGCATTTCTGGAGTAAGCGCGGCCTCGCCGTCCGCACGGCCTCGCCGCTGCTGCTGGCGATGGAGAAGTACACCCGCGACCTCGTTCCTGGCGCGAAGGGCGGCGGCGGCGCGGGCGTGGATGGGCTGGTGCGCACTAACTTTATGGACACCGCGCTCTGGCTGCCGGTGCTTCACACCGACGACCAGGGGATGGCCTACGCCTCGGTGGAACTGCCCGACAACCTCACCACCTGGCGGATGCAGGCGCGCGCGGTCACGCCGGATATGCGCGTGGGGCGGGCGGAACTGGACGTCCTCAGCACGCTCGACATGCTGGTACGCGCCGTGCTGCCGCGCTTCTTCATCGTCGGCGACCAGGCCGAGATTGCCACCATCGTCCACAACAACACGGGCCAGCCGCAGCAGGCGGACGTCGCCATCCAGGCCGAGGGGCTGAAATTGGCCGGGCCGGCGCAAGAGCGCGTCAGCATCCCGGCGAAGGACAAAGTCAAAGTCACCTGGCCCGTGACGGCGCTGCCGGGGACGCAGGTGACGGTCACGATGGACGCGCGCGGCGCCGGCCTGTACGACGGACGCACGGACACGCTGCCGGTCTATCGCTTCACCACCCCCGAAGTCGTGGCGACCTCCGGGCAACTTTCCGAGGCCGGCCTGCGCCAGGAATTGATCTACCTGCCGGAAACCTTCGTCCCGGATCAGGGCGAACTGCGCGTCCAACTCAACGGCGCGCTCACCGCCAGCGCCGCCGACGCGCTCACCTACCTGGAAGATTACCCCTACGACTGCGTGGAGCAGACCGTCAGCCGCTTCCTGCCGAATGTCTTGACGCAGCAAGCGCTGCGAGAGCTGGGCGTCGTCCGCCCGGAACTGGAAGCCGCGCTCCAAACGCAGGTCAGCGTGGCCTTGCAACGGCTCTATGCGCAGCAGCACGCCGACGGCGGCTGGGGTTGGTGGCCCACCGGCGAAACCAACGGCTATCTGACCGCCTACGCGCTGCACGGCCTGCTTGAAGCGCATCGGGCCGGATTTGCGGTGGAGCCTAAAGTCATCGAACGCGCCGCCAAGTATCTACGCGAGCGGTTCATCCCCATGACGCGATACGACCGGCTGAGCGGCAATCGGATGGCGTATGAGGTGTACGTGCTGTCTGAATACTATCAGTTGTTCGCGCCAGGCTCGGAGTTTGACATGACGAGCTTCGCGGCCAACCTGTACGAGCAGCCGTCCGTGCTCTCCCAGTATGGGCAGGCGCTCCTCGCCGTGACGTTCATCAACCTGTCGGGGAACCCGCAAGATGCTCAGGCGCAAAAGTTGTTGGCCCGGCTCAAAGGTCAGGCCAGCCTGAGCGCCACCGGCGCGCATTGGGAAGAACCTGCGGCGGATTACTGGAACATGGGGACCGACGTGCGCACCACAGCCACGATGCTGTGGGCCTTAGCGCGCGGCGGCGACCTGGACTTGAGCGGCAACGCCGCGCGCTGGCTGATGAACGTGCGCAACGGCGACGGCTATTGGGAATCCACCCACACCACCGCGTGGGCGTTGATGGGGCTGGTGGCCTACATGCGCGCCAGCGGCGAGCTGCAAGGCGACTTCGATTACGGCGTCTACCTCAACGGCAAATCGGTAGCGGAGGGGACGGTCAATCAAGAGACCCTGGACGATACCCACGAAGTTCAGGTTGCCATCGCCAGCCTGCTGAAGGACAAGGCCAACCGGCTCATCATCGAGCGGGAAGCGCCGACGGAAGAGCAGACCGGCCTGGGGCAGCTCTACTACACCGCGCACCTGCGCTACTACCTGCCGGTCGAAGATGTGGAGGCCCTGGATCGCGGCATTACGCTCACCCGCGAATACTTCCCCGTCACCCGCCCCGGCAGCGACCCGCACACCGCGCAGGTCGGCGACATCATCCGCGTGAAGCTCACCCTCATCGCCTCCACCGAATTGTACTACGTGCTCGTCGAATCCCCGCTCCCGGCCGGCTACGAGGCCGTAGACAACAGCCTGAAAACCACCGGCATGATCGGCGCGGATGGCCTGAGCCGGGCCAACTTGCAGCGCGGTTACGGCTGGTGGCGGTTCAACCACACCGCGCTGCGCGACGAGAAAGTGGCGCTGTTCAGCGATTACCTGCCGCGCGGCGTCTACGAATACACCTACCTGATGCGCGCCAGCCTGCCGGGCGTCTACAATACCCTGCCCGCCCTGGCCTCCGAAATGTACTTCCCCGAAATCTTTGGCCGCAGCGCCGGCGAGGTGTTCACCATCGGCGAGTTGACCGAGCGCGTGTCGGCTTACCCCACCTCCACGCCGCGCCCCACGGCCACGCCCTCCCCCACACCCACGCCCACCCCCGTGCAATC
>DAOUGD010000084.1:0-3739 GCA_034429475.1 Anaerolineae bacterium | reverse complement strand
CGTGGGCGGGCTACACCCGCCCACGAAAAAATACTCTTCAAACCGCGCCTTTAGGCGCAAATCGTGGGTCAAAACGAATTTTCGGATAGATTCTTAGTTCTTTGTGACCAGGGGTAAGAAGATCGTCCACGCACTGTGAACGGTGGTGGTATCCGTAACACTTTGAACCAGGCTCGCAGCGGCGGCGGTGAAGTGGGTGGTGTCTACGATGCCATTGGCAACGCCGGACGGCACGGTGACGGTGATGACCACAGTGGCGGATTGCCCGGCGGTGAGGGTGAGGGCCGGCTGGTAGCTCACCTGCCAGGCGCGACTGCTATGATGCTGGAAGGTGAACGCCAGCGGGCCATTGCCGGTATTAACGAGGGTATGCGTGTAAACCGCCTGGGTGTTCGGGGCGACGGCGGCGGCGCGGTCGGGGGCGAAGGTGAAGGCCGGGACCGCTCCGATGATGGCCCTATCGGTGGCTAGCGCCGTGGCGGGAGAGTAGCTGGAGGTAGCGGTGAGGGTAATGGATTCGGTATCGCCGCTGAGCACGTCGGTGACGGGCGCCGTCACGAGTAATTCGATGCGAATACCGGCGCCTGGCGCCAATATCACCGGCAGTTGCACGGTTTCCGTTGCCACTCCATCCATATAAAGTTGGACATCCCATCCCAATTCCGTTTGCACTTCCAGAGCGACCTGGTCTTGTTGGTCGCCGGTATTGGTGAGAAGGTGTGTGTAGGTGAGGGTTTGACCCGGTAAAATGGTTTGGGTCATGCCGGGGGTGAGGGTAAGCCCGTAAGTACCCTTGCCTTTAGCAATGGGATCGCTCCACAGATATGGCCCGGCGCTGATATTGTACGTGCCGGTCCGGTCTACCTCGTAGTGCCAGACTTCTACGTAGAACGTCTCACCCGGCTGCGCGTCAACCGGAATGAAGAGGGTATCATCACTGGTTGGTACATAGTCAAGGTAGCGCACAAACTGCCACGAGTAATCGGCGGCGTAGACCACCACATAGGGATCCATGCCCAGCCCCAGGCGGTTGAGACGCACCCCCAGCGTTTCTTCGGCGTAATCAGCCGGCACCGTTACCGCGAACACATCGTCGTCGTTGTCGTAGTCAATACGGCCAGGCGTCGGGATGTTATCCAGCGTCAACGCAGTGGCCGGCCAGTTAGGATCGTCGGGCCAGTTAGCGTGATCATCTGCCTGCCAACCGTTGACTGTCACCTGCACTTCCGCGTAACGTTCAAAGTCTTCGGTGACTGCCGGCAGGGAGATGGGATCGGTGGTCATCAAGCCTTTATCCGTGTAGAAGCCTGCGCCGTCGTAGTTATCAAAATGCACCGTCACCAAATGCTCGCCGTTTTGGGTGTAGTCCACGTAGGCGCTGTAGACGCCGTCGTCGGCTATGGCATCCGGCGCCACACCGTCATCCCTCAAAGTCATAACTGACGGGAAGCTCCCATCCGGTTCAAGAACCCAGCCTCTGGCAAACAACCCGCCGATGGGATAGTCACGGCTCACCTTGGCCTCAATCACCATCGGTTGCGGGTATTCAATCACATTGCCGCCAACAACGGTGATGACGGGGGCGTAGGTGGTTTCACCGGCGGCGGCCACCCCGGTTTCATAGTCCGACACAAAGATTACGGTGTTGGTGGCTTCAATGGTAACCGTCCAATCGCCGATGCCGGGGTTTAGAAAACCGACGTAGCATGTGGTTTTGGCGTCTGCTCCGGCGCCGGATGTTTCGCAGTCGGCGGCGGGATCAATTGACCAGGCGATGTTGTCCGGATCGAGCAGGGTTATGGTGGCTGAGTACGCTTCACCATAGTAGGTGATCTCAAAGTTCACGCGATTGAGAGTCTCGTCTACCGCTATCGTATAAACCGCTGGATCGCCCGGTACAATGTCGGAGAAATCATACGCCAGCGTTACATCCTGCGCCGGCGAGGTGTCTTGCCCTGCCAGCCCCAGCGCTTTTTGCAGATTGCCGACATCCTGTACGGTGGTGTATTCGCCCTGGGTCAGTTCGGCCAGCAGGCGCAGGTTGGCCTCGTTACCGTCCAGCGGATCAAAACCGAAGATGTGTAGCGCGATACCGGCCGCTTGATAGCCAGGCATGACGGTCGTAGGGTTGATACCGGTGTTATTGCTGCCGGTGGTAATGAAATACACTACCCGGGTGGTATCGGTAGGCACAGAGGGCGCAGTCAGCGCGGTCAGAGCCATTTGCAAAGCGTCGCCGCCCGCAGCATCGGCGTCGCCGGCCGCAATGCCGTCCAACGCCGCAACGAGAGTGTCTTTCGTGGCTTGATCCGTAATGTCGGTCAACGGCTGGACGACAGTGGCCGTACCATCAAAGGCGATGAGACCCAGCGTGTCGCCGGTTACGGATTGATCAATCAAGGTGGCTACGGCGGATTTCACGGCGTCAAGGTACCCGCTGTCGGCCATCAACGCGGAGCGATCAATCACCACTTCGCGTATCACATTGTTAGTGGCAGCCAGCATCGCATTCGGGCCGTGGGTGGCGCGGGCGGCGAAGCCCGGTTCCCAGACAATTTGCAGGGCGGCGCGGGCCGTGGCGTCGGGCAGATCGATATCGGTTGTGCCTTCGGCAGGCTTCACTGCCGCCAGTTCCGGCCAGTAAGGCCGGTTCGCTGCGGCGGAGTTTTGCGGGTCCTCGTTTTTGGGGCGAGAAAGGACGGTCCAGGCATCGGCGCCGAAGACCCGACCTTGCGCCGATTGCAAAGTAAAGTTGAGGACCGGCGTTGAGAAGTTGAAGCGGTTGAGATTAGCAAAACCGCCCCACTGAGAAGTCATGACCGAAGTGCTGCTGCCCGGATCGGTGGCTTGCGGCGAAGAGTAGGATGTGCCGCTGCCTTTATACTCATCATACATGCCGTAGAAGAAATGGCCCCATTCA
The DNA here is from genome assembly GCA_034429475.1 of Anaerolineae bacterium. Taxonomy (GTDB): domain Bacteria; phylum Chloroflexota; class Anaerolineae; order B4-G1; family SLSP01; genus JAKQHY01. Next base: position 819 of record DAOUGD010000084.1, on the reverse strand, counting down.
TGGGCGATAGTGCCGCCGCCGTCCTGCTGGCCTTTGACGGTAGCCAGGAATTGCGTTGTGTTGAAGACATCGCACATTTCCACACGCACGCCCGTTCCCGGTCGGATGTACCCGCCGGTGTGGGCGTTGGGATGGCAGGATGGTATCCATTGGATATGCGCGGTATCAAAGTTCTTGGCATCCCGGTAGATCGTGACCTTGCGGATCCGGTTCACGCCGTTGGAGGATTCATAGACGGCATCGGCAAAGTAGCCGATAACGGCCTCATACTTGGCGCGGTCGGCGGGGGTGTCGATCGGTGCGCCAGCATACAGTGAGATGGTCACATCCACGTAGCGCACGGTTTTGTCGCCGGTGGTGACGCTGGCGGGGGCGGAATATGCAGATTGGCCGGCCGCGTTATAGGCGCGCACCCGGTATTGGTAAGGCGTGAAGCTGACCCCACTTTTGTCTACGTAGGTGGTGGCGCCGTCAGTGAGATCGGCAATTTGCGTCCATGCGCCGCCGTCAGCCGAGCGTTCAAGCGTATATTTAGCGCCGTCGCTCCCGTTCCAGCCGAGGATGACGTCGCTATTTCCCGCGAGCGTGGCCGCTAAGCCGGTGGGCGCGCCGGGGACCGGCATAGCCATAATCTCCACATCGTCCAGTTGCCAGTATGAACCGCCGTAAGGCAACTTGGTGAGAAAGCGGGTATTGTCCCTCATTTTCCTTGATGAGGAAGTGAAATAGTGTGCCATTTGTCGTATCCTTAAGAGCATCACAAATGCTACACAAGGATGCGAAAATGGATTGGAACACGCTCTATTGTCCCAACAAAGA
>DAOUGD010000083.1:0-11380 GCA_034429475.1 Anaerolineae bacterium | reverse complement strand
TCTTTGTTGGGACAATAGAGCGTGTTCCAATCCATTTTCGCATCCTTGTGTAGCATTTGTGATGCTCTTAAGGATACGACAAATGGCACACTATTTCACTTCCTCATCAAGGAAAATGAGGGACAATACCGCATTTTTGATTACCCGCAGTTTGCGCAAGCGCTGCGGGATGAAATTCGCACGCATGCCGAACCGGTACGCCCCGGGCGGAAGTTCCCCCGCCAGAAAGGGGCGCGACGCAAGCGCTTCTCAATGTGCTACAAGTCGGCCCGTTAACTTAATGACATTGCTTCTTATCTTTAACTCTGTATTCCCCCCCATCGGTCGATGCTTTTGCACCGATAGCTAGAGACAGCGCGCTATGAATGGCATCGGATTACCGCTGCTTTTGCAGCGATACAGCGGTGCGATCCGCAGCACAGCGCACTGCTCCAGCACAGACAAGGCGCACCAGTGAGCCTATTTAAAAAGCACCGCCCCCTCTCCCCGGCGGAACCGGGCCAGAGGGGGTGGTGGATGACAGTGTCGCGATTGGTGTAAAAGCACCGATAGAAGTGTTCTGAAATTCCCACAGCTATAACGCCCGCGCTGTGCTTGCGCGGGCGCGGTTTAGTTTTCACAGACTCGACCTACTGATGGCGTAGCACGAACGGCAGGTAGATAGTATAAGGTTCCACCGTGATGATCACCGTGTCCGGCGTCGGATCGGCCAGTCCCAGGCTGTCGGTGACGGTGAGGGTGAACGTCAAGACAGTGGGCGTTTCCGGCGCGCTGAACATCGTGCGACTCAGCGTCGGCGTGAAGCTCACTGCCGGGCCGCCCGCTTGCTGCCAGAAGTACGTCAGCGGCAGGTTGCCCTCCGGGTCGCCGCTGGCACTACCGTCGAGTGTTACGGCAGCGCCCGGCTCTACCTGTAGATCGGTGCCGGCGTTGGCGATAGGGGCGGCATTCTCCGTCTTAAGGGTGAACGTCGCTGTAAGCTGTTTGTCTGCGTTCAGTGTCACCGCACACGTTGGTGACGCCCCGCTGCACACGCCGTTCCACCCGGCGAAGTCCGAGTCCGCTTGCGCCGTCGCCGTGACGAGGGCCGTCGTCCCACTGAGATACTCGTGGACGCCGACGCCCGGTGTCACTGTCCCTTGACCGTCGCCGGCGACAGCAATGGTCAGGGTGTAACTCACCGGGCCGGCCGGTTGGAGGGTAAAGGTGGCGGTCACTGCCTTGGAGTCATCCATCATCAGCGTCGTCGGATTCGCCGCGCTCTCCAGGTCGCCCGACCAGCCATCGAAGCGCCAGCCGGCGTCCGGTGTAGCGGTAAGAGTCACCGCGTCGCCATAGAGATACGTCGTCTGGCTCGGCGTCTGCGTCACCGTCCCATGTCCGACGAGATTCACCGTGAGGGTGTAAGTATTACGGGCAAACGTCGCGGCGAGCGTGTGGTCGGCAGTGACAGCGGTGAACGTGTAACCGCTCCGCGCGCCCACCGAAACGCCATCTACCAGAACATCGGTGATGTGGTAGCCAGTCTCCGGCGTGATGGCGAAGGCTAGATCGCTGCCGTAGGTCGCGGTTTGGGGCGTGGCGGGCGTGATTGCGCCGCCCGTCCCGGCGGTGGGCGTGATAACGTAGGTGTTGAGCGCGAATGTTGCGGCGAGGGTGTGGTCGGCGGTGACAGCGGTGAACGTGTAGCCGTTCCGCGCGCCCACCGAAACGCCATCTACCAGAACATCGGTGATGTGGTAGCCGGTCTCCGGCGTGATGGCGAAGGCCAGGGCGCTGCCGTAAGTCACGGTTTGGGGTGTGGCGGGCGTGATTGCGCCGCCTGTTCCCGCCGTCGGCGTGAGGACGTAATGCTTAATCGCAAACGTTGCCGTGACGGCTCTGGTCTGCGTCATCACCACCGCACACGCGCCCACGCCGCTACAATCGCCGCTCCAGCCGGTGAAGGTGGAACTGATGAGCGGCGTGGCCGTGACGGCGACGACCGCGCCGTAATCATAATCGCCTTCAGGATTGACGGCGACGCTGCCGCCGCCCGTGCCGGTGATGGTCGTCGTCAGCGTGTAGCCGACGTTGGTGAGCGTGAAGTCTACATCAGGTGCGCCGCTCGTGCTGGCGGTGACGGTGTACGCGCCGACGTGATCGTTGGCGGTCGCGGCGACGCTGGCCGCGCCGTTGTGGATAGTCTGCGTGATGCTCTGGGTGAAGGTGACGCTGGCCCCCGTCGCGGGCGCGGTGAAGACAACGCGGCCGCCGTCCACCGGCTCGGTGAAGGCGCTGGTCACGGTGACGAGCAAGGGCGCGGTAAAGGCGGTGTGGACGAGCGCGCTCTGGTCGCCGCCGCCGCGCGTCACGCTGAAGCCCCGCGACTCAAACGCGCCAATGTCGCACCCGCTGCCTTGCGGGCGGGCGATGCCGCGTTGGTCGGCGGCGAGGATGCAACTGTGGGTCGGGATGGCGTCAATGGCCGGGGAACCGGGCAGGAGGGCGTGGGTTTGGGTATCATTCCCATTGTCCGCCAGCGCATCAAACAGAGCTGCTTGATTGAGCAAGTCTGTGCTGTGCGTGGTCAGGCTACAGCCGGTCGTGTCGCCAATCAGGTTGTAGCCACCAGAGTAGATGCCCCGGCCAGCTTCCGGCATCACGACGGCGCACTCCGGGGTTTGCCCGCCCATGTCCAGGTTCCCGGCAACGAGGGTGTGGGTGAGTAAGAAGTAGGCGCGCTGGTAGGCATACAGGCCGCCGCCTTGTCCATCGTCGTCGCCGTCATCATCGGCGGTGTTGCTGACAACCGTGCTGTGGCTGAGATAAATTTCAGGCGAGTTCCACGAGTACGTTCCAATGCCGCCGCCGCTCTGCTTGGCCCGGTTGCCGGAAATGGTGGTGTTGGTGATGTACGTCCCGTCAATGGCCAATATCTGGAGGCCGCCGCCAGCCAGGGCGGTGTTGCCGGAGATAGTGCTGTCGGTAATCGTGAGTGGGACGCCGCTCCAAATCCCGCCGCCCCAACCCTCAGCGCGGTTGTCTGCAATCGTGCTGTGATGCACGGTCGCCTGGCCGCTATAGAGGCAGAGGCCGCCGGAGTCGCCGCCGCTCACATTGCCAGAGATGACGCTGTTTTGCACCAGCAGCGTACCATAGTTAAAGAGGCCGCCGGCGGTCGCCGTGGCCGTGTTACTGGCGACGATGCTGTTCAGGAGCGTCAGTGTCCCGTCCACACCCCCGCCCATATCCCCATTGGCGATACCGCCGCCGAAGAAAGCGGTGTTGCCGCTCACCGTGCAGTCCTGCACAGTCAGCGTCCCCCGGTTGTAGATGCCGCCGCCGTAGCCGATCATGGGATCACTGCTGGTCGTCCCGCTGATGATGTGCAGGGAACTCAACGTGACCGTGACGGCGGGGGGCACATAGAACACTCGCGTGGCATTGTTCCCGCTGAGGCGCAGCCCCGGCGCGTAAGGGTTGGCGATGGTCACAGGGCGGGTCAGCGTCAACGGCTCAGAGGTCAGGACGATGGTCTGCCCGGCCAGCCCGGCGGCGAAGTCCACCGTCCCGCCGTCGCACACCCCGGCGATGGCCCAGCGCAGCGATCCCGCGCCGCTATCGTTGAGGGTCTGCACAGTGATCGTGGGCGCACAGCCGATGGTGAAGGTGCGGGGCGCACTGGCCGGGATACCCAGCAGGAAGCTCTCCGCGCGCGCGGTGTTCTGAACGGCCGTACCCGGCGGCAGTAGCCGCACGCGCACCGGGATCGTGACTGTGACTGCCTGAGTCGGCGAGACGACCAGATGCGTCGCCAGCGTCGGCGGCGCGCTGCCGGCAATGCCGGCGGTGGGCGGTAAGACGGCGATGGGGCCGACGAAGTCCACTTCCGGCGGCAGAACATCCAGGAGCGTGATCTCGGAAATCTCCGGCCCGGTCCCGCGCAAGGTCAAGGTGTAGGTGAGCAGTTGGCCGGGGAGCGGCGCCGGATCGCTGACCGTCTGGTGCAAATCCAGGCGGCGCTGCGGGATGGCCGCCACGCCGACGGGAATGTGCGTATCTACGGTGAACACCATCGTGGTGGTCACGCTCTCGTCGGCCAGGTCTACCACCGCCAGCGTTGTGGGGTCCACTGCGCCATAGAGACTTGGATAGCCCACATACGCCTTATGGCCGGCAATGACCAGGGTATCCACGCCGAGAAACTGGCCGTTGGTCTGATGCGGCACGGTCGCCACCCCGCCGGCCTCCAGGTGAACCTGGCCGGGGCCGGTGATCGCCAGGATGCCCACGCGGTCGCCGGTGTTCGTGCCGATAGCATCATTCGTGCGTAGATTATTGATCGAAAGATAGGCCTTGTCGCCGGCGGCGTTGAAGGCCACCGATTGCACGCCCGGCCGGGCAAAGCTCCCGCCGCCGTAATCATAGAACTCGTAAGGGGTCCCATGCGCGCCGGTGACCAGGCCGGTAAACGTCAGCACGCCCGGCGCGACGATCTGGTAGATGCCCACCGTGCTGGTGGTAGCGTCGCAGACGATGACCGTCTGCCCATCCGGCGCGATACCGACGTTGACGGGCTTCATATCGTAAGCATCATGCCCTATCGGGATACCCGGATAGGTGTAGCTGTAGGTACTGGTTTGCGTCATCCCGGCGGCGTAAGTTAGCACACCGGTCTCTTCCAACACCATCGTGTGGATGCTACTCCCATAGTAATTGGGGAAGATGACCGTGCCATCGGGGGCGATGGCGACACCCTGCGCGGCAGCCGTTCCCAGGTCGGCGGTGTAGACCAGCGTGGCCGCGGGAATATCAATGGTCGCCAACTGCGCTGACCAACCGCCATCGGCCACGAGCGCGTAGCGCCCGTCAGCCGAGATGGCGATGTCCTCGGCGAAGAAGGGGAGCGTCACCGAGGTAATCAGCGAGGGGCTGAGGGGGTGGGTAACGTCAATCAAGAAAACGGTCGCGTCGCCAAAGTTGGATATCAGCGCCGTTTTGCCATCCGGCGTGACGGCGACATCCACGCGTTGGCCGCTGTTCGACCCTAAGCGCCCGTCCAGGAAGGGGCCATAGACCGCGTCGTCCGTGGTATCCACGATGCGGAGGTTGGAGGCGCTCGCGAAAGGCCAGTCCCCAAAGGAGCCATTGGCGGCCAGCACCCACTGCCCGATGCCGGGGGTGTCCTCGGTGACGGTGATGGCGACCGTTTCGGCATCTGCCCATTCGCCATCCGTCAGGCGCACGGCAGCGGTGTAGACGCCCGGCGTCGCGCTCGCCGTCCAGGTGAAGTGGCCGGTGCGCGCGGTGATGCTCCCCACTGATCCCGCGTCCAGCGTGTAGGTCAGCGGTTGGGCGGGCAGGTCGGGATCGGTGGCGTGGGCGACGAAGCGCACCGGCATCCCGGCCGCGACGCTCTGGCCGCTAATGGGCCACAAGGTCGGCGGGCGGTTGACTTCGCCCACCGTGATGGTGAAGGTTTCGGCGGCGTCCAGATAGCCGTCGTTGACGCGCGCGGTGAGGGTGTAGACGCCTGGCCCTTGCGCCTCGGTGGGCGTCCAGGCGAAGAGGCCCGTCGTCGGCGCGAGGCTCGCGCCGGCCGGTGCGCCGACGTCCAGCGTGTAGGTCAAAGGCTGCGCCGGCAAGTCGCTGTCGGTCGCCGTGACAGTGAAGGTCAGTGCGGTCATCTCATTGACGGTTTGCGGGCCAATGGCGGCCAGCACGGGGGCGTGGCCCAACGTCACCGTGAACGGCGCGGCGGCGTAGCCGGTCTGGTGCGCCCCGGAGATGTAAACCGTGTTCGTCACCACGTCGCCGTAATCAGCGGTGTGGCTGGCAACAAAGGTGAAGGTGAGGGCGGTGGCGGCGGTCAGCGTGCCATTCCAGGTTAACTCATTGTCGTTAACTGCAGCCCCGTGATTGGTTATCCAGTGGGCGAATGTTACTTTTGCCGGCAGCGTATCGGTAAAGATGATGTCGGTTTCGCTGATTACGTCCATGTTGTTAAAGCTGATGGTGTAGGTAACAGGGTGGTGAAATGCCACGTTTTGCGCCGGAGTCACTGATTTGGCAAACGTTAACGTGATTTGGAGTTCGTACGCGCCCATGTCCACCGCGCCGCCTGCAACGCGCGGGTTGCCATCCAAATCGGTGGAAACGGTAACGCTGAGGGTATTGCCCACGTTGATCGCCGAGGAGGTGGCTAGCAGGCGATAGTTGCCGGTCGTGGTGGGCGCACTGCTGGCCGCGACCGGCGCGACAAACTGCGGATCAAGGGCCATGTTGCCCGTCCCGCCGCCGCTCCAGCCCTGGATGTCGCTGTAGGTAATGGTGGGACTGCTGCTGTTGTTGGAGATTTCCGGGAAATCTGTAGCGCTATCGCCCCATAGGATGCAGTTGACCAGTATAGGGTTGCTTCCGTAGTTGTTGTGCATCCCGCCGCCAAAGTAGGTGGCCCGGTTGCCGCTGAAGGTAACGTTCGTCAGCGTGGGGCGGCTTCCGTTGTTGTTGTACATCCCGCCGCCGACGTTGGAGACCTGGTTGCCGCTGAAGGTAACGTTCGTCAGCGTGGGGCGGCTGCTAGACTCGTTGAACATCCCGCCGCCGTACTGGGCCTGGTTGCCGCTGAAGGCGACGTTCGTCAGCGTGGGGCTGCTGGTGAAGTTGTACATCCCGCCGCCGTTCGAATCGCCCCGGTTGCCGCTGAAGGTGACATTCGTCAGTGTAGGGTTGCTGGAAGCGTTGTACATCCCGCCGCCGAAGTGGGTGGCCCGGTTGCCGCTGAAGGCAACATTCGTCAGCGTGGGGCTGCTGGTGGAGTTGTACATCCCGCCGCCGTCATCTTCGTTGGCATTCCCAGCGGTGATGGTGAAGCCGTCCAGCCGGGCCGTCGCGGCGACGCCATTGCTGCGGACCACGTGGTAGGCGTTGCTCCCCCGGAGGTCGTTCCACGTCTCGGCGATGCGGTTGGTATCCGTGTTCCAGTCGTTGGCGTCAATGTCGCCGCTGAGGACGGTGAGGTGCGCTTCCCAATCGCGCTGCGTCCGCAGCGTCTCGGTTGCCGCGAAACCGCCGTACAGCGCCACCCCGGCGCGCAGCGTGAAGGTAGAGGTAAGCGCATTGTCCGTCTGCTCGACGCCCTCGTCTGGGTAGTACACGCCCTCTGCTACCCAGATCTCGTTGCCGGAGACGGCGGCGGCCAGCGCGTCCTGCACGTTGGTGTAGGCCGTCGTCCACGAGAGGCCGGTCGCTGCGCCCGTGGCGTCCGCGTCCACGCAAATCACGCCGCCGCCGCACGCCGCCGCCGGGGCGGCGCTCGCGGCCAGGGCGGTCAGGATCAACAACAACACCCACACACACTCTCTGACGTTATAATTGCGGTGCATTTCATTCTCCTTGTCAACAGTAGGATTGAAGAGAAACCGGTACGTCGGACGGTTTTCTCAATGATACCTTATCCACGTTTTTTGCCGTCAGACATGGCCGATCCCCGCATTATACTCTTATTGCACAAAGCGGCGTGCCTTTCGGCTGGGTTGACGCAGGTATGCCCGGCGCAGCCGATGGGGTCGTAGTCCCAGCAGCCACGGCGCGCACGGATGTGCTTCTCCAATGGCACGCCACTTTGTGAGTGCCGCACCGCCCGCCTGCGGAAGACCCCGCACCAATACCCAATACATAAAGCTGGAGATCCCTTCTTGTCTTATCTGTAAATCTGTATTCCCCCCATCCAGTCGATGCTTTTGGGCATTACACTGAGTTTGACTCGATTGAGTTACAATAGTATGAACTCAAGAAAAGGAAACTCAGATGCAAGCCGAATTAACCAAGTTCGAACGTTATATCATTGGATACAAGTTAAGGATTCGCTGAACCTGTCAAGGCTAACTGGTAGGTTTTTGCACCTTTACAGCGCAGCTTCAGCAGGCCCCACCAAGGGGCGTTGGCGACCAAATAGGCAATGAGATCCGTGGTTTCGCCCCGCTGGCGGGCTTGTTGGAAGTAGTACAAGCCATGATAGACCATTTCGAGCGAGATGTCTTGAAAGGGGCGTTCCAGGGCTTCGGCGACGGCATCCGTCAAATCCACCAGAATGCCGTAGACCAGCCAGGTAGCCCAGACCTGGAGCAGGATCCCATAACGGAACCGGTCCAGAAATAGGCCAACCTCAAGAGGCGTTTGATGACGTTGAAGGCGTCTTCGACTTGCCGCCGCACGCGATACAAGGTCATTACCTGCTCCCCGGTGAGCATGGCCACGGGCACATTGATCACGAACAGAGTCCAAGCCAGAAGGGCCAGGTAGTCCGCACTGAGAGTGCGCCCTTTTTTCCGGGCCCGTTCTTTGGCCCATTGGCGGCGGCGGTCGGCAACTTCCTGCGGAGCACGGACGGCGATCAGCCGACACGGTAAGCGGTGAGTAGCGGGCCTTTAGGCCGCCATTGGGCCAATGAGTGGGCACGTTGTGCCGCGGCAGGCTCTCTGCCCTAAATCTGAAACGCACCCGTTAGCGGCGGTAGCCCGGAGGGTCGTTAACAGCTCGCGCCCTTCCCCCGCCGCCGTGAAGACCGCGGTGCCGTATAAGTAACGGCTGAGCCAGTAGGCTTGTTTCTCCCGGCTCACGGTCGCCAAGCTGTCCAGGCAGAAGTAGCCCAGTCCATGAGATTCAGTGACCCCGCGCCCACGGCGTCCAGGTAGGCGCTATAGGCTTGATCGGGTTCGCGCCCCTGGCGCACCACCACCTGTGCCAGGCGCTCGTGGAGGAAATCCAACACGAGTTGGATCTTCAAGCCGGCCGGGGAAGCATCACCGCCGCTGCCTGGATACACGGCCGCCAAACTGGCGGGGAGGCTGATGTAGGTGCTGTCTACCAGATTCACCGCGGTGAATTAGGTCAGCACGGCCAGCGGGAGGCCGACTTGACTGCGGAAAGCAACCAGACTCTCTTGAAAGAGGCGGGTCATGAACGCTACACTGTATTCGGTGATCCGCGCGTCGAAGCCTTGGGGCGACACCTCCACGCCCAAATCCAGGCAGACTTGCGCCCAGTGGGCCAAGGTGGGGGCACTCTGTTCCAGACACCCAAACACCATGGCTTGGGCAAACACCGCGCCATTCACCGCTGGTTGGCGTTGCACGAAGTGCGTGTCGTGGGCCATGTGTTCCAGGGCTGCTTCATCCCAGAACCGGGTCGGCAAGTCCGTGATACTCTGTACCGTGGGAGTCATGACGCCTCCTATCTCTATTCGGGGAGTAGATAGGGTTATGAAACGGTGAAATGCGGGATTGTCAAACCGGGCCAGGGCTGTCCAGAACGTCTGTGCCTCCGCACTGTCTTAATTGTAAATGCGCGGTTAGTGCAACCTAAATTACCTTGATGCGTATGGGCTTGCCCGCCCAGCCGGCCACCTACTGGCGCTGGCGGCCCATTTTTCGACCGCATACTCCCTTCCAAGGGACAAAATCCGCAAGTTCGCATAGTTGAACTATACTACCAGCGGTATCGAATGAGGCATCATGTGTTGTTTTGCTCTAAACATGGGAGATTGTTCCCTTCTTGTAATTATCCCCTCACGGTTCGCTTATTTTCCAACGAGTTCCCGAAATTCAGTTCTGGAATCAAGATGGATCACACAAACCGATATAATTCGCCAGGGAAAGTGCGGGGCCGAGTGTAAAAAGAGCTTACAGCAGTCATTTTCATGCTGTGTTTTTGAACTAAAAAGTATATTTTCATAAAAATAACCTTCTATACGAGAAAATACACATTATATATACGTAAAAGTTATTCATAAATGCGTCAATCCTATCTTTTTGCACACACAAATCGCAGAAACCAGCTTTAGCAATTCTGAAAACCGCTTAAAAAATGAGCGAACCGAGAGTTTACAGGCATGTCAATAAAAACCGGAGGTGTGTGTAAACCTCCGGTTTCTCTATTCACAGTCGCCTACAGCCCGGCTGCTTTGCGCAGCGCCGCAGCCTTGTCCGTCTGCTCCCACGGCGCTTCGATGTCGTCGCGCCCGAAGTGCCCGTAGGCCGCCGTCGCCTGGAAGATCGGGCGGCGCAGCTTCAAGTCGCGGATGATGGCCGCCGGGCGCATGTCGAAGTGCTCATGGATGAGCGCCACGATCTTGTCGTCGGCAATCTTGCCCGTGCCGAACGTCTCCACCGCCAGCGAGAGGGGTCGCGCCACGCCGATGGCGTAGGACAGTTGCAACTCCAGCCGGTCGGCCAGGCCCGCCGCCACCAGGTTCTTGGCGATGTAGCGCGCCATGTACGCCGCCGAGCGGTCCACCTTCGTCGGATCTTTGCCGGAGAACGCGCCGCCGCCATGCCGCGCCACGCCGCCGTAGGTGTCCACGATGATCTTCCGCCCGGTCAGCCCGGCGTCACCCGCCGGCCCCCCAACGACAAACCGCCCAGTGGGGTTGACGTAAATCTTGGTTGCGTCGTCCATCAACCCCGCCGCGATCACCGGCCGGATAACGTGCGCGATCACGTCCTGGCGGATCTGCTCCTGCGTGACATCCGGCGCGTGCTGCGTGCTGATCACGACCGTGTCTACCCGCTTGGGCTTCCCGTACTCGTACTCCACCGTCACCTGGCTCTTGCCGTCGGGCCGCAGGTAGGCCAGTGTGCCGTCCTTGCGCACCCTGGCGAGTTGCTTGCACAACTTGTGCGCCAGCGAGATCGTCAGCGGCATCAGTTCCGGCGTTTCGTTGCAGGCAAACCCGATCATCATCCCCTGGTCGCCCGCGCCAATCGCCTCGATGTCCGCATCCGACATTTCGCCGGTCTTGGCCTCCAGCGCCTTGTCCACGCCCAGAGCGATGTCGCCGGATTGCTCCTTGATGCTCACGATCACACCGCAGGTCTCGCCATCAAACCCGTACTTTGCGCGATTGTAGCCGATGTTGGTGACGACGCTGCGGGCCAACTGCGCGATGTCCACGTAAGTGTCGGTGGTGATCTCGCCGGCCACCAGGATCAACCCGGTGGTGGTGGCTACCTCGCACGCCACGCGCGCGTCGGGGTCGTCCTTGATGATGGCGTCCAGCACCGCGTCGGAAATCTGGTCGCACATCTTGTCGGGATGACCCTCCGTCACCGACTCTGACGTAAAGAAGTACTGCGGCGACTGCATAAACGTTGTTGTCATTGAAAAAACCTCCTGTGTAGTTAAAAGTCGAAAGTTGAAAGTTAAAAGTTGTCACTCAACTTCCAGTATTCGGCCACGTCAGGCCGATTATACCCGATTTTGAAGGCGAATGGGCGAGAAAGCGAAAAAGCGGGGGAGCGGATCAGCGGATCGGCGGATCAGCGGATTGGCGGATCGGCGGATCAGCGGATCAGCGGATCAGCGAGAAAGCGACACTTTGTCACTCCCTCCCCCCCTC
>DAOUGD010000082.1:0-7537 GCA_034429475.1 Anaerolineae bacterium | reverse complement strand
GGAGATGGAAGCTCTGGCAATCCGCTACCACGAGGTATGCCCGCAGTGGAGTTACACCATCTCGCCACGTTCGCCCGCTCCCGCCGCTTAAGCAGTTCGGAAAGTTATATTTTTACAGACCCTTAGGGTCTTTTGTTATCCATCAAAAAACGCCCTACCCTCCCCGCGCCAAACCCGAAAGGCGTGCGGGATGCGCGTGCGATGACCGGGATCCAGTTCCGGCGGCAGCGCGTCCTCCGCAAACCACCCCCGCTCCAGCGATTCGTGCACGTGGATGGGCGGCTCTACTGCCGCCCCCAACGGGCGGCACAGAAACACAAAATGGTACAGATGGTGGCGCGTCACCGACCCGCACCGCCGCGAATCGAACACCCCCACCAGCGCCGTCGCCGCCGCGCGCACGCCCGTTTCTTCCCACACCTCGCGCAACGTGCCCTCGGCCGGCGTCTCCCCCACCTCCAGCGCGCCGCCCGGCATCGCCCACAGGCCGTTGTCAGCGCGGCGGATGAGCAGTAGACGGCCCTCGGCGTCAATCACGGCCCCATCGCCCCCCGAAAACGGCGTCGGATGCGAAAAGACCGGCGCGCGCAGCGGCTCCATCTCCGCTGGCGGCGTATCCGTCGCCAGCGCCAGCATCGCCATCGCCACATCCTGCACCACCTTGTAATGTGCCTCATCGTACACGCTCCGTGCAAAGTGCAGCCCCATCGCCGAAACATCCCGCAATTGATCCGCCCACAAAGCCAACTGTTGTGCTATCGTTACCGGTTGATCACCCATTGTACAAGTCCTCCGAAGATAGTCTGGTAGTCGTCAGTCTGATAGTCTCTCGCCAAAATCCAAAATTTCAAACCGGTCAAGGGTTTATTTCCATATTTAATCAAACTGTAACCTAACATTTCCCCCCAGGTGACACTTCCAAAATATAATCAATGATCAGAAAAGCGTCTGTTTTATGGTGGGATGGAGTTTTAACAAAGGTGGCAGACGCACCACCGATTATAGTCTAGTGTGGGAGGTGTTCAATGGTTCTCAATAAGTGGTCAAAAGGATTTCGCATCAACTTAAAAATAATCAGTCTGTGCCTGGTCGTAGGGGTCACTCTGGCAACGACCCTGCCGGTATCCGCCATCGCCCCCGGCCTACAAGAATACTACATCCTCGGCTATGAGGAACACATCTACCGTATGTATGTCGCCGCAGAAGGGCTTACAGCAGGTGATCCCGATCAACGCTATATGGCCTCCATTGTGGACGTCACCGTTACGGCGGATGGACAGGTAGTGTATTATGACCAGTGGGAGGATGGTTACGAAGCCGACATTCTCACCCCACAGCAAACCGGCTTTGTAACCGGCACGCTGGTCATGGGCGACGGCAATCCCGCCAACGGCAACGCCGGCGACTATACCGGGCGCACTACAGATACACTCCTGGCCGGCGACTCGCTCTCGTTCAGCAGCCGCAATCTCATCACAGCGACCACTGCCATCACCGGTTACGTGCCGATTGATCCACGCACCGCTGCCGTCGTCCGCTTCGATGGCGGTGACCGCATTGTATCTACTGGCGGCCCCATCGGTCTGGTTCACAACATGTGGCCCGCCGATATAGGCGCCGCGGCGCCCAATCTAACCATTATGGGCGACGCCTGGGAAATCTACTCGACCCAGGCCCTCGAAAACGGCTATTCCTACCGCAGTCCCATCGGAGAAGATTTAGCCGGTTCACAGTTTGCTAACGTTGATCTGCAAGTCCAGGCCCTGGAAGATAACACCACCGTCAGCGTGGGCAATGGGGTGATTACCGCCGCCTTCGTGCTGGATCAGGGACAGACGTATTTCAGCATGGGCTACATTGATACCGCCGCCTTCACCGAGACGCTGGCCGTAAACGTGACGGTTGGCACAGCCATCCACTCAGACAAACCGGTTCAGGCCGGCGTCATCGCCTATAACAGCGGTTTTCAGGATCGTTACTACAACATGATTCCTGACATTATTTGGGGGCGCGAATATGTGATGCCAGCGCCGGAAAACACCGGCAGCAGCGCCGAGGTCTACATCTACAATCCCAACCCCTACCCCATCACCGTCGCTTCCGCCGACCGCAGCCAGAGCGATACCTTCACCGTGCCGGCCGGCTCCACCGTGAATTACACCGCTGCCGCCGGCGCCGGCGTCCCCACGCTCTCCAGCATCCGCCTGAGCAGCGATGCCCCCTTCTGGGCCATCGCCGCCGCCGATGTCAATAACACGGCGTTTGACTGGGGCGCCTCCTTCATCCCCCAGGTCTTCCTGACCGATGACTATTATGCCTCGTGGGCGCCCGGCAACGTTTTGCAGCCCCCCCTCCAAAGTGTATGCGACAGCTCCGGCAACAGTTCCACCACTGGCACAAGCCTGTGCCGCAACGCTTCTCCCCTGTGGGTTGCCGCCGTCGAGGATGGCACCATAGTCAATGTAGACTACAACAACGACGACGTGGTGGACAGCACCTTCACCCTGGATATGTTCGACATCCACCTGGTACGTGACGACAGCGATTTTGATCAAAGCGGCACGCACCTCTGGACGGAGGGCGGGCAGAAGATTGCCGTGATCTGGGGCGAAGACTCCGCCGTAGCCGGGACCGGCGCACCCAACCTGGACGTAGGCCACCTGGTGCTACCCCTCTACCAGGGCTGGCTCACGCCGCCGATCTTCCTGGAAAAGACCGCCTCCCCGGAGATTTTGCCCGCCAACGGGGGCACCGTCGCTTTCAAGTTGACGACCACCGCCGCCTACTTCGCCGACCTGGATAACATCGTCATTACCGACACGCTGCCCTACAGTTGGACTTACGTGACCGGCAGCACGGTCATCACCTACCCCGACGGGAGCAATAGCACCCTTGAGCCGACCATCACTGCGTCCGCCGGGAAACAAACCCTTTACTGGAACCTCGCCAGCGACGTTGGCCCGGAGCAGCCCCTCGAATTGCAATTCCGGGCCACACTGACAGCCACTGGCGGCATTGAAGAGCTGGTCTTCGACGGCTTTGAAACCAACTCCTACAACTATTACAGCAGCGATCGGTGGTTGAGCGATTGGACAGAAGAGAATGATGCGAACAATTTGATCTACATCGTGGGTGTAGAGAGCGGCGTCGTTCCTCACGATGGGAACTGGCAACTACGCCTCTCTGGACGGAATAACTCTACCAACGATCCTCGAATTTACCGCAATGTAGATTTAAGCACCTTTATGCACCCTACCCTTAGTGTAGATCGTTATCTGTACGGACTCGAGTTGAACGACATTTTGGGAATAGATATTTCAACGAATAGTGGTGTGAGTTATACGCGAGTTCTCACCTGGACTTACGCATCACAACGAGGCGACTGGGTTAGAGAAGAACTGGATTTGTCTGCATATCGCACCTCCAATGTGCGTATTCGCATTCGCAGCATAAGCAACACAGATAACGATGACCGTGTCTACCTTGACAACGTCGAAATCTACGATCGCCTGGCCGTCAACACCAACCTGGCGATGGCGCAAGCCGTCTATCGCGATCACACGTACACGGTCATAGACCGCAAAACGGTTTACCTCAGTCCCTTCGAGCTGACGCAGACCGGCAGCGCCTCCCAGGCGGCTCTGGGCGACACGCTCGTCTTCACCCTGACGTATGTTAACGCCTCCAGCGCCGTCACCGGTACATCCGTCAGCCTCAACAACACACTGCCCCCCGGCCTCAACTTCGTCAGCGCATCCCACGGCGGGCAATACCTCGCCGCCACCAACACCATCAGTTGGTACGTGGGGACGCTGGCGCCGTTGACCCAAGGGCAAGTGGTGTTCACCGCTACCCTGAATACCACCGCCCCGCCAAACAATGGCGACGTAGTGGAAAATGTGGCGCAGTTCTTCAGCCCCCAAAGCAACGTGCGCAGCAACACTGTCGCCGTGACCGTGTTAGCGCCGCACATCGTCAACCTGACCAAATCTGCGCCCGGCAACGCCGCGCCGGGAGACGTCATCACCTACACCCTCAGCTACGCCAACACCGGCGCGCTCACCGCTACCCACATGATCGTGACCGACACGCTTCCCTCTTACGTCACCTACGTGCCGGGCAGTTGCAGCCACGGCTGCACGTCCTTGCCCGGCGGCATCTTGCAATGGGACCTGGGCGAAGTCGCCCCAGATGCCGTCGGCCTGCTGAGTTTTGCCGTGCAAATCACCGACACGACGCCGGCAGGTACGCTGCTGCAAAACGCCGCCTCCTACACCCACGACGCTATGAGCGATCCACGCACCAGCAACACCGCCGCCACCCTCATCAGCCTGGTGACGCTCAACAAATCCGCCGACGCCGCGCTTGTCGGTCCCGACCAGGTCGTCGCCTTCACCCTGGCCTACGCCAACACCGGCGGCGTCACCCAGACGCATGTCCTCATCGCCGACGCCATCCCGGAGTTCACTGCCTACGTCGCCGGCAGCGCCGCGCGCGTCGCCGGCGTCCTCACCCCCACCTACTCTACCGACGGCGGCGTCACCTACCAGACCGCCGAACCCTCTGACCCGGCTGCCGTCACCCATCTGCGCTGGGAGCTGGCCGACCTGATCCCCGGCATAAACGGCAGCGCCGGATTCCAGGTGCGCGTCGCAACCGCCGATGAACTGCCCAACGCCACCGACATCCGCAACCAGGCCTCCCTGACGAGCGACCAGATCACGCGCCTCTTCTCCAACCAACTCGTGCTGCCCACCGTAAAACTCACGCTTGACAAACTCGGCCCCGGCATCGTCGCCCCTGGCGCGACCTTCACCTACACCCTGCGCTTCGGCAACCCCGGCAGCGGCGCAGCGACCGTGTTGCTCAGCGATACCCTGCCGGTCAGCGTCACCTTCCTCAGCGCCAACCCGGCCCCGGCGGCGACGGTCCCGCTCACCTGGGCCGTAACCATCCCGGCAAACACCAACAACCTGGATTACACCGTCGTCGTCAGCGTCCCGGCGGATATTCCCGTAGGAACGGAACTGCGCAACGCGGCGACCCTATCCGCCCCGCAACACACCGTGGCCGACACGTTGTTCACCTACATCGCTTCGCCGGATGTCACGCTCATCCCCAATAACACCGGCGCGGCGGCGCAACTGGATACTCGCTGCTACCCACACACCCTCTTCAACAACAGCGCGTTGACGGACACTGTGACCCTCACGGCCACGCACTCTCTGTGGGTCAACCCGGCCCTGACGCTCTACCGCGACGTGAACAGCAACGGCAAATACGAGGCCGCCACTGACGTCACACTCACCGAAACCACCCAGATCCCGGCCGGCAGCCTGATCCGCCTCCTGGCCTGCATCGTCGTTCCGGCAGATGTGGCCGATGGGAGCGTCAACGTGACGACGCTGCGCGCGGCCTCCACTGCCATCCCCGGCCGCTACAGCGAAGCGACCGACACGACAACCGTCCCGATGGGGGCCGGCCTCACCCTCGCCAAATCCCAGACCGACGCCAATGATGCGCCGCTCTATCCTGGCGACAGCCTCACTTACACCCTCGTCCTCGCCAACGCCGACAGCATCACCCACACCGGCGTTGTTCTCACCGACGCCGCGCCCGCCGGCATCAGCTTCACCGGCGGCGACATCCAACCCGGCGGCGACCTCACCGTAACCGCCGCCGCAATGACGGCCACTTTGAATACCTTTGCTCCTGGTACGCGCGTCACCGTCACCCTCGCCGCCGCCCTCAGCGTCACCGCCGACACAGGCGTCCTGACCAACACCGCCTACGCCGACAGCGTCCAACAAGCCGCGCCGGTCAGCGCCGCCTCAAGCGGAACGGTGGAAGGTCTCACCCTCGCCAAGACGGCGGCGGACGAGAACGGCGCGCCCCTGTTCATCGGCGACGTGATTCAGTACGTCATCACCGTCACCAACGCCAGCACGCAGACGGCGCAGACCAGCATTGTCGTCACCGATAGCCTCCCGGCCGGCGTCGCCTTCCTCTCCGCCAACCCCACGCCCGCTTCGCAGAATCCGCTGGTGTGGAACGTCGGGACGCTCGCGCCCGGCGCAAGCTGGACGGTCACCGTCCGCGTCACCGTGGACGGCTCCGCCGATCCCATCGGCGCCAACGTCGCCCAGGTCAGCAGCGATCAACAAGGCGAACAAGCCTCCGATCCCGTCTTGCCACCCGGCGGCGGTGGGGGCGGTGGCAGTGGCGACATTGATCCTGGCCTGAGCCTCGCCAAGACGGCGGCGGACGAAAATGGCGCGCCCCTGTACGTGGGCGACGTGATTCGGTACGTCATCACTGTCACCAACGCCAGCACGCAAACCGCCCAGACCGGCATCGTCGTGACGGACAGCCTCCCGGCCGGCGTCGCCTTCCTCTCCGCCAGCCCGTCGTCGGCGTCGCAGAACCCGCTCGTGTGGACTGTCGGCAGCCTCGCGCCCGGCGCAAACTGGACAGCCACCGTCCGCGTCACCGTGGATGGCTCCGCCGACCCCATCGGCGCCAACGTCGCCCAGGTCAGCAGCGACCAACAGGCCGCGCAGGCCTCCGATCCCGTTCTGCCCCCCGGCAGCGGCGGCGGGGACGTCACGCCCATCACCGGCCTCGGCCTGACCAAGACGGCGGCGGACGAGAACGGCGCGCCCCTGTATGTGGGCGACGTCGTCCGGTACGTCATCACCGTCACCAACGCCAGCACGCAAACCACCCAAACCGGCGTCGTCGTCACCGATAACCTCCCGGCCGGCGTCGCCTTCGTTTCTGCGAACCCTGCCCCGGCGTCGCAGGACCCGCTCGTGTGGAATGTCGGTTCGTTCGCGCCCGGCGCAAGTTGGACAGCCACCGTCCGCGTCACCGTGGACGGCTCCGCCGATCCCATCGGCGCGAATGTCGCTCAGGTTAGCAGCGATCAACAAGGCGAACAAGCCTCCGATCCCGTCCTGCCCCCCGGCGGCGGTGGCGGGGACGTCACGCCCATCACCGGCCTCGGCCTCGCCAAGACGGCGGCGGACGAGAACGGCGCGCCCCTGTATGTGGGCGACGTCGTCCGGTACGTCATCACCGTCACCAATGCCAGCACGCAAACCACCCAAACCGGCGTCGTCGTCACCGATAGCCTCCCGGCCGGCGTCGCCTTCCTCTCCGCCAACCCTGCCCCGGCGTCGCAGAACCCGCTCGTGTGGAACGTCGGTTCGCTTGCGCCCGGCGCAAGCTGGACAGCCACCGTCCGCGTCACCGTGGACGGCTCCGCCGATCCCATCGGCGCCAACGTCGCCCAGGTCAGCAGCGATCAACAAGGCGAACAAGCCTCCGATCCCGTCTTGCCCCCCGGCAGCGGTGGGGACGGTGGCAGCGGCGACATTGATCCTGGCCTGAGCCTCGCCAAGACGGCGGCGGACGAGAATGGCGCGCCCCTGTTCATCGGCGACGTGATTCAGTACGTCATCACCGTCACCAACGCCAACACGCAGACTGCACAGACCGGCGTCGTCGTGACGGACAGCCTCCCGGCCGGCGTCAC
>DAOUGD010000081.1:0-1564 GCA_034429475.1 Anaerolineae bacterium | reverse complement strand
TTTGCGCTTGCAGTTCCGCGAATGTGCTCATTCTGGTTCCCTCCTCTCGCACAGCTTATCGCTTATGTAGCACCGGAGGGATTTTTTGACAAGTCTTTGGTTGTGGCTCTGCCACCTTATGTTTTACGTTTCACGTTTTATAATTTTTGAAGAATTCTCATACCAGAAGATGAGAGCCAACAACAGAGCAGAAATGGCCCACAGCCAGAAGCCCCATCCCGCACCGACGGGCCGGGCGTGGAGGGTTTGCAGCGCCGGCAGAAGTCGCTGGAAAGTGACGATGGCCGGGAGTCCAGTGAGCGTGACCCACGCCAGGATGAGCCACGGGCGCAGCTTCCCCAGCCGGGGAGATAACCCCGCCAGCATCCCAGCGGCGAGCATTGCGCCGACGCCCCACCAGAAAGGGATACGCCAGCCCGGTGTGCGCCAGGCAGTGACGATTTCGGGGTAGGGCGGCAAGGTCGCCAGCGCCAGCCCCGCGCCTAGCGCCGCCGCGGCGATGCGCCAGGGCCAGCGCAAGTCGGCGCATAGGAGCGGCAGCAGGACGGCCAATCCCACCAGAGGCAGACGCAACGTCTGCAAGTTGACGGTCAGCGCGCCGGTTTCGATCTCCGGCAACAGGCGCAGCACGTCGAATATATCGTAGGCGTTCCAGGCCAGGGCCGCGCTCGGTTGCGCGATCCAGGGACCGCCGTAGCCGAGGAGTGCGGCAGACCACAGTAGCAGGCTGAGCCAGAGGGCGCGGGTTACTTTTGGCATAGGAGGGGATGGTCCATTCAGGGTTGCGTCAGGGTGAAATCGTCGAAGGCCGCCACGGTCGTCCCGCCGGGATCGGCGGCGTCGGTGAACAGGGCCACCTGCCCGGCGGCGCCCAACGTGGCGTCGGTGCGGCTGGCAAGGCGGATGTGATTGACGATCAATGTGAGGGTGTTTTCCTTGCAGGTCGCTTCCAGCAGATTTTGGGCTTTGCCGGTATGGATGGCATTGCTGGTCGTCGGGCCACTCAAGGGCGTCATCGCGCCATCTTCTACACGCTGGATCAGATAGTAACCGTCGGTGCTGATCGCCAGAAGGTAATAGTTGGCTTCGTCCTGCTGACGGCAAATCACGCCCATCCAGTTGTTCATTGACCCCTGGACGTACCGGGTCTCTACCGAGATTTTGACGTCCTCATACGTGTGATTGAGTAGGGGGGAATAGACAGCAACGCCTTTTCCCCGATCTTCCAGGTGCAATTCTTTGTTGCGGATGTAAGCGGCGCCGGTCTCGACGTCGAACAACGCCCAGTCTGGATTAGGGGAAGAAAAGTCGTCCGATAAGATAGTTCCCACCGGGGTGGCTGTGGCGTCGGGCGTTGTGGTCGAGCAGGCCACCAGGAGCATGACGAGGATTATGCCGAGGGCGAGTCCTATTAAGGGATGGATGGAACGATTCATAGTTTCTCCTTCGCACCTGTAAATAACTCAAGGCTTTATCATTCTCGTCAGGTCACCCCTGCTGAGGAAATTTTCCGGTTGAAGCCGCTGGTAAAAAGGATGTTTTGCGGTGACGGGCGGTAGCCCGT
>DAOUGD010000080.1:0-7590 GCA_034429475.1 Anaerolineae bacterium | reverse complement strand
TTTGCGCTTGCAGTTCCGCGAATGTGCTCATTCTGGTTCCCTCCTCTCGCACAGCTTATCGCTTATGTAGCACCGGAGGGATTTTTTGACAAGTCTTTGGTTGTGGCTCTGCCACCTTATGTTTTACGTTTTACGTTTTACGTTTTCTCAACCAACTCAAGTCCGCCACCCTCACTCCTCACTCCTAACGCATCACTCGCAACTCCTCACACCTCACTCGCAACGCACAACTTCTAACGCATCCCCAACAAAAGGGACTACACTCCTATTGAATTTACGCTGACTATGCGCTACTATGAAAGCATGGCTTTTTTGCCATGCGTTTTAAGTCACGGGTGAGCAGACATCGGCATCTGGAAACCAGCAACCAGCTTCGAGCTTCCAGTTTCCCGCTTTGAGCTTCCAGTTTCCGCTTTCACTCACCCATCACTATTTTGAGGAGGAAAGGATGAAAAACATAGAATCACAGTATTGGAAGAAATTTGCCTGGTTGATGGCGGTCACACTGTTGGCCGCAGGGATGTGGCTGTGTTTGCCCACATCCCCAGCGCTGGCCCAATCGCCCATCACCGTGGACGATTGGGGAACGGGGCAATCCCTCTCGCTCACCGTCCCCGGCGTCGTCAGTTCAACGGTGGACGGCGTCGGCATTTTGGACGGTGAGCGCGATCTGCGCGTTGCGTTGACCGCCGGCGGCCCCATCACCGTGGCGGCGGCGGGCGGCGACCTGTACTATACGGCGGACGCCGGGACACAAGCTTTTGCGCGGATCGTCTGGGATGGGAATGACGACGATCCCGCCGCGCTCGATCTCACCGGCCTCGGCGGCGAGAATTTAACCGCCGGTGGGCAGAATGCCTTCGTGCTGCCCATCCTGGTGGATGCGGCCACACAGATCACCCTCACCGTTTACTCTGACGCTACCCACATCTCCGTCTACACCGTCGCCTTCAACCCTGGCTCCTACACCTTCTCTCTCAACCATCGGATACCGTTTACCGCCTTTGACGGCAATGCAGACTTCAGCGACGTGGGCGCGATTGTGCTCGAAATCGCAATTGTGGACGGCGCTGAGTTTGTCTTCGGCGACCTCCAGGCCACCCATCTCCCCGCCGACCTCCTCATCACTAAAGACGTTGACCCCGACCCGGCGGTGGCCGGACGCTCGCTCGTCTACACCGTCACCGTGACCAACATCGGCCTGGAAACCGCTACCGACGTCGTCATCTCCGACACGCTGCCCCCCAGCGCGACCATCCACACCGTAGATCAAACGGATGCCAATTCTTGGGGATTCAATCTGGGCGATTATGGCGACCACACTGAATGGCACGACGTGCGCCCCTGGCCCATCGAGGATGACGACTGGCTGCAACTCAGCGCGCCCATCACCCACACCGGCGTCTTTACCTCGCGCGTCTTCGATGCCTTCAACGTCGTTCCGTGGGATTGGCTGGCCTGGACGCCGCGCCAGCCCTACGGCAAGTCCCTGCCCGATAACGGTGCGGCGGAGACCGCCTACGAATTGGGCAACGCCGACATGACCGGCAACCAGGCCTTGCTGCACATGGAAGAAATCTCGTACACGCAGTATATCACCACCGGCAGCCTCATCGTGCCGGCGGGCGGCATCGTCACCGATACCTCTGGCAACGCTACTCCCGCCTATTTCCCCGCTGTGCTTGCCGAAGAACGGATGCCCACCCTCGTCTCGAACGGGCAGTTCGGGAACGCGCTGCACTTCGACGGCGACCTGCACCAGACGCTCGCCATCTCCGACACCACCGACCCATCCCGCTATGCCCTGGAACTATGGGTCTACCCGGAGGTCGTCACCGACACAGCGCTGATCCTGCGCACCGACGCACTCACGTCGGAGATTGCGCCGGGCCGCTACTCGCACCTGCTCGGCATCCAGAACGGGCGCTTCATCCACTACACCAACGCCAGCGGTGGACGCACCGTCGTCGGGACAACTGACGTGATGACGAACACCTGGTATCACCTCGTCGGCACGGCGCAGGCCGGCGGCGAGCTGCGCCTCTACGTCAACGGGCGCGAAGAAGGCGACGCGGAACGGCGTCTGGGCGCCCTGTGGACAGGCGGCGATCACTATCGCCTGGCCGCCGGTTACGGCCCGACCACCACAATGACCTACTTCACCGGTATGCTGGACGAAGTCGCCGTCTATAGCCGCACGCTCTCACCCGAAGAAGTGCGCGACCACTACCTGCGCGGCGCACTTGACATGGGCTTCCAGGTGCGCGCCTGCGACGACACTGGCTGCGATAGCGAAGTCTTCGCCGGGCCGGATGGCGACGCCGCGGCGTACTACACCGAACTCAACGCGAGCGGGACAATGCCGCTGGTCGCCTCCCTCACTGTGCCCGACAGCCGCTACATCCAATATCAGGTCACGCTGCGCACCGATGACCTGGCCTACACCCCGCAGCTCCGCAACGTCAGCCTCGGCCCGGCGCACCGCGTGGTAACGGCCACCCAGGGCAGTTGCGGCGGCGACGATCACACCTTCTCCTGCACGGTCGGGACGATTCTGCCCGGCCAGGTGGTGACGGTCAGCACCGGCGCGTGGATTGACAGCGCCGCCCTCGGCTGGATCACCAACACCGCCTCGGTCACGACGACGGCGCCGGATGTGGACCCGCTCAACAACACCGTCAGCATCTCCTCGTCGGTGGAGGCGGAAGTGGACTTGATCGTCGAAAAATACGACGAGGATTACAACGGCGGGACGGACCCCGTCAGCCCCGGCGGCGTGATCACCTACACGCTCTTTGTCCGCAACGCCGGGCCGAGCGTGGCGCGCGGCGTCACCGTGACCGACGAGTTCACCGCCGGAATGTTCATCAGCGCCACCGCGCCCGCCGGCTGGGACCCCTGCCAGGTTTCCGCGCACGTCCTCACCTGCACTGCCCCGCTCCTCAACGTGGAATGGAACAACTGGCAGGAAACGTACAACTGGGAACAGATCACCGTCACCGCCTACGCCCCCATCACCGAAAGCGTCGTCACCAACACCGTCCAGGTGACTGGCATCGCGCCGGAACTTGACGCCACCGACAACATCACCGTTGAAGACACCCTCATCACGCCGGTGGCGAACCTGGACGTGGACAAGGTCGCCAACGCCGATCTCGTTGACCCCGGCGCGCTGCTCATCTACACCGTCACGGTGACAAACGACGGCCCGTACACCGCCACCAACGTCATCCTGACGGACACGCTGCCCGCCGAGGTGCTCACCCCCACGGTTTACGCGGGCAGCGAGTGGGGCTGCGGCTGGCCGGCCGCCAACGTCGTGACGTGTACGCTGCTCGCCGACCTGCCCGCGGGCGCATCCGCGAGCATCACCCTCACCGCCACTGCGCCGCAGACCGGCTTCATCGGCAACAACGCGCACGCCACCGCCGCCCAATACGACCTCGACGAAAACGACAACTGGGATAGCGCCTACATCTATATCCGCCCCGTGGCCGATCTGGAAATCACCAAGACCGACACACCCGACCCGGTCTACGCGGACGAGCCGCTCACGTACACCCTCACCGTCACCAACACCGGCCCGGCGGACGCCGGAACCGTCACCACCACCGTGCGCGCGGGCACCGGGCAGGCGATGCGCATCCACATCCGCCCCGGCGAATCGCGCCCGCCCCGCACCTCAGTCTGGTTTGACAACGTGCCGGGCGTCATCGAGACTCTCACCGTCACCTTGCGCGGACTCACCCACAGCTACCCCGGCGACCTGGGCGTGCTGCTCGTCGGCCCGACGGGCCAGAACGTGCTGTTGATGGGCAACGTTGGCGGCGGGGAGGACGTGAACGACCTCAATCTGGTCTTCCACCAGGACGGCGTCGCCATCTCCGACCCCATTGTGGCCGGCACGGTCTACCGCCCCACCAACAACGGCCTGACCGAGGGTTTCCGCGTGGACGGGCCTTACGGGAACAGCCTCGCCAGCTTCTACGGCGCCGATCCGAACGGGCGCTGGGACCTCTACATCATTGACACCGTCTACTCCGATCAGGGCATCCTCGCCGATGGCTGGCGGATTGATCTGACCACCGTAACCGACGACACGCTCATCGTGACCGACACCCTGCCCACCGGCTTGACCGTGCAGGGGCCGGTGCAGACCAGCTCGGCCTGGGACTGCGCGGGTAGCAACGAGCTGACCTGCGAGGCCGTTTACCTCGGCGTGGACGACACGGCCACCTTCGACATCGTCGTCACCGCGCCGATCACCGGCGGCGTCATCACCAACACCGCCGGCGTCACGGCCACCACCGCCGACCTCTTTCCGCTGAACAACACCGCCGTCGAGACCACCACCGTCATCCCCGTGGCTGATCTGGAAATCGTCAAGTCGGTGGAACCGGCCTTCGTCAGCCGGGGCTACCCACTCACCTACACGCTCGCCGTCGCCAACCTCGGCCCCAGCCAGGTGTTGACGACTGTGACGGTCAGTGACGCCTTGCCCGCCGTCTTGACCAACGTCCACGTCATCCCCAACGGCTGGACGTGCGACGTCAGTGCGCTGCCCGCGTTCACCTGCACGCTTGCCGGCCTGGACGTCACGGACGCGCCCACCCTCACCATCACCGCCAACGCGCCGATCACCCTGGGCGCAGTCGTCAACACCGCCGCCGTCGCCGCCCCGATGGACGACAACGATCCACTCAACAACACCAGCACCGTCACGTTCACCGTCGTCGAACTGCCCATCACCGACCTGGCGGCCTACAACGACAGCCCCACCTACATTGGCGACGAAACGCATCTCTGGGCCGTCGCCACGCCGGAGGACAACGTGACGTACACCTGGGACTTCGGCGATGGGACGACCGGCGCGGGCGCGCTCGTCACCCACACCTACCCGCTGATCGGCGTGTTTACCGCCATCGTCACCGCCACCAACCCCGCCAGCGTTCTCACTGCGACCACGGTGGTGACGATCACGGACGCGCCGCAGGTGCAACTCAGCACGGATGCCTACAGCGTGGCCGAAGACGCGGGGCCGGCGACGATCACCGCGACCTTGCAGGAAGCCGCCGCCGTCACCGTCACGGTGGAATACGCCACCGGCGCCGGGACGGCCACGGCGGGCGTGGACTACGTCGCCGCGTCCGGCGTGCTCACCTTCGCGCCGGGCGTCACCACGACGACGTTCCCGGTCGCCATCACCGACGATCTGCTGGATGAGCTGGACGAAACCGTCGCGCTCGCCCTGAGCAACCCCTCCGCCCCCGCGCTCCTGGGGACGCCGGCGACCGCCACCCTGACGATCCTCGACAACGACCCGCCGCCCGCCCTCTCGGTGGATAGCGTAACCGCGGTCGAATCCGATGGCGTGATGACGTTCACCGTCAGTCTGTCCGCTGCCAGCGCGCGGGACATCTCCGTCGCCTACAACACCTACGACACCACCGCCGCCGCCGGCGCCGACTACACCGGCGTGTCCGGCAGCCTGCCGTTCCCTCCGGGGACGATCAGTCGGACGCTTACAGTGGCTATCCTTGACGATACGATCAGCGAAGACGACGAAACCTTCACCCTGACCCTGAGCAGCCCCGTCAATGCCACGCTCGCCGCTGCCGACGGCGTCGGCACGATCCTGGACGACGACAACGCCCCGCCCGTCGCCGCAGACGATGCGTACACGACGACCGAGGATACCCCGCTGTCCGTAACGGCGCCGCAAGGCGTGCTCGCCAACGACACCGACGCCGAATCCGACCCGCTGACGGCGACCCTGGCTGCCGCGCCCGCCGTCGGAGCGCTGGCCTTTGCGGCGGATGGCGGCTTCGTCTATACGCCCACGCTCGACTTCAACGGCGTGGTCACGTTCACGTACACCGCGTACGACGGCTTCAATCCCTCGAACGCGGCGCTCGTCACCCTCACCGTGACGCCGGTGAACGATCTGCCGGTGGCCGCCGACGACGCCTACACCACGACCGAGGATACCCCCCTGCTCATCGCCGCGGCCGCGGGCGTGCTCGCTAACGACAGCGACGTGGATGGCCCGGCCCTGGCCGCCGTGCTGGACGACGCCCCGCTCAACGGCGTGCTCGTGCTTGCGTCCGATGGCGGCTTCGTCTACACGCCCACGCTGGACTTCTTCGGCGCGGACGCCTTCACCTACCACGTCCGCGACGGCGTGGGCGTCTCGGCCATCGTCACGGTGGCGCTCACCGTCACGCCGGTCAACGACGCGCCGCTCGCTGCCGCCGACGTTTACACGACCATCCGGGAAACGCCGCTGCCCGTCGCCGCGCCGGGGGTGCTGACCAACGACGGCGACGTGGACAACGCGGTCATCACGGCCACGCTCAACACCAACGTGACGCACGGCGCACTGACGCTCGCGCCCGATGGCGGTTTTGTCTACACGCCCACCGCCGGCTTTGTCGGCGCGGATGGCTTCACCTACCACGTCACGGACGGGCAGGCCGACTCGGCCATCGTGGCGGTCACGATCAACGTGACGCCGCCGCCGCTGCATCTGATCTACCTGCCGCTGGTGATGCGCAACTACGCCACCGGCCCCGATCTGGTCGTCACGCAGTTGATGGTTTCGTCCAATCAGGTCGTCGTCGTCCTCCAAAACCAGGGCGAAAGAGCACTAGAAGCCCTGGAGACCAACGAATTCTGGGTAGATGTGTACATCAACCCCGCCACGCCGCCCACCGCCGTCAACCAGACCTGGCGACATGTCGGTTGTTCGCAGGGTCTCGTCTGGGGCGTCACCAGCAGTGCTTTGCCGCTGGAACCCGGCGAAATGCTGACGTTGACTGCCGCCGCGACCGGCGGCCCCTACCCGTACTTCCGCGCGGATCAAAGCGTCGTCACGTGGACGCTGCCGATTGGCGCGCAGCTATGGGCGCAGGTAGACTCGGCGAATACGGCCACAACCTACGGCGCCGTGGAAGAGAATCACGAGATCAGCGGCGCGCCGTACAACAACATCACCGGGCCGGTGACAGTCGCCGGAGCCAGGCGCTACCTCATGCCCGAACCGACCACACTGCCGATGCCTTCTACCGCCAATCACCTGCCGCAGCGCCCCTAACCCATCCGCATACTGGCTTCAAAAGACGTTTGCGTGGGCGATACCGCCCGCGCAAACGTCCTATTTAAAATCTGTCCAGAAATGTATGGCGATGAGGCTGCGGTGCGCCAGCCCAGGCCCGGAATTATCCACCATTGAGAAAGGGAGTACCCCAGTTCTAAACCATTTGTCTATTAGCCTGTTGCGTCGGTCTCCAGAGAAAACTGCGCTGCATTGTCACAAGTCAGAAGTTTGTGCTACAATAATGGAAGATTGAGGATGGGCATACGGAGGAGGTTTGGGTAAGCGCGCGCAGTTCCTGCCCGCAACCTTGCCCTTAATCCACCGCTTCAGCGGTCTATTCGTGAGAAAGGGAGGAGAATCCCATGCACAAGTTACATCTGAAATTATGGTTCGTATTGTTTATCGGTGGATTGCTGTTTGTGGGAATGTTGCCAATCTGGGTTCAAGCGGCCCCGCCGCCGCTGCCCACCCGCCCCATCCCACAAACAGCAATC
>DAOUGD010000079.1:0-15947 GCA_034429475.1 Anaerolineae bacterium | reverse complement strand
GCTACCGCCCGTCACCGCAAAACCCCTTAAAAACAACGGTTTTAACCGTCACCCCGCATCGCGGCGCACCACCTGGTGGGAGAATGATAAAACACTGGGGTTCAACCCTTGCATAGTGCGGCGTACACTTTGATCAGCTCTTGTCCAATTCGGGCGACGTCATGGTCGGCAAAGGGGTACGTCGGGCGTTGAGGGCAGTCCCAAACTTCGTTCAGGGTTGCGAGAATGGCAGAGGCGCTGACTTCAGGCAGCACAAAGTTCGGCAGATGGCGTTCAAATTCTGGAATTCCAGGCGGGCAGATGACCTTGGTTTCCATCGCTATTGCCTCCAAAATCACCGTCGGCAGGCCTTCGGAGCGGGAAGGTAAAACGACCATTTCCGCCCCACGCATCAATCTCAACACATCGTCATGAGAAATACGCCCCAGATAGGAGGCTCCTGGAGTCTGTTGAACCTGATTGAGGAATCGCGTCCCTTCCTGATTGACGCCCGCCAGGACCAGGCGAGTGTCTGGGTGGTGTTGCTGCCAACCCCGGTAGGCTTCCAGGAGATCGTACACTCCTTTGTTGTAGGTGATGTCGCCAATAAAGAGGAGATAGGGTCGGTCATCTAGCTGGTATTGGCGTTTGCACAGTGTGACTGCTTCAGGGGCAGGGATGGGTGGGGGCATAAAGAGGTTAGGGATCAAGGAGGCTTTCGTGGTCGGACAGCCGCCTGCCATCGCAAAAGCGTACACCCCATCGCCGCAGCACAGCACACAATCGGCGACTTCCGCCAACTGCGCCGGATCGCTCAGCTTGTCGCGCAAGTCGGCAACGACAGGAATGGGAAGAGAGCGAAGGGCGTGGTAAAACCACCGCCCCCGGTAACGGGTGTGAAAGTGGACGATGTCTACCGCGTCGTTACGCACCAGCGCACGCAGGTTAACCGCAAACCATAGTTGGGTAAGGATGTAGGTCGCACTATGGAGAACAAAGGACTTCTGCCCCGAGCTGATCCGATTGGGCAGCCGGCGCAGCAGTCGGAGTTTTCCGTCCACCTGTACCTGCGGTTGGCCGGGCATACATTCGGTGAGTACCGTAAGCTGCGTGATTTCATCATGCTCCACCAGGCAGGGCGCGAGCTGCTTGAAATAGGTCGCCGCGCCGCCGAGGGCCGGGGGGTAGAGGGGCGTGATGATCAGCAGGTTCATAGGACCGCATGAACGATGGCAGGAATATTTTCCAGGACTTGCCAGGCAAACAATTCTGGGGTAAACCGATAGGAAAGGCGTAAGCTGTTCTTCCCCATGGTTTGAGCACGCGCCGGATCGGAACATGACAATAGGGCGTGAGTCAAATCCCGCTCATTGCCGACATCCACAACGTAGCCGTTGTATCCGGTCTGCACCAGTTCTACTGCCGCGTAACACCGATTGGTGGTGATCACGGGCAATCCGGCGCACGTCGCTTCGTGAATGACTACCCCCCAATGATCCCAGTAAGAGGGCAACACCAATGCCCCTGCCTGCCCCATCACCTCAGCGCAGGTCTGGGGCGACAGGAATCCCAGCCGTTTGACGCCTTCCTGCGCCGCGAATCGCTGCTCCAGGGGGCCGGCGCCCGCGCACCACAGTTCCCAGGGGGCGTCGGTCATCTCCCGATACCGTTGATACGCACGAATGAGAACGTCCACCCCTTTGCGCTCAATGAATTGGCCTAAGAATAGAAAGACGCGCGGCCAGGCAGGGTTCTGGACGTCGCTATGGCGCGCAAGTCCAACCGGGCGGTAAAGGGTCGTGTCGCACGTGTACAATCCCTGGAAGATGCGCGCCTCTGGAAAACCGATCGCGCGCGCATATTGCGTCGCTGCGTAGCCGGGCACAAACGCGGCATCATAGAATCGCCAGCGCCGTCCGATGCGACCCAGCGCCATCTGGTAGGCGTCGCGCAGCGGCACGCGCAAGATGCGGTCGTTAGCCCAGACCGTGATCGCGCCCTGCGCGTGCAGCAGACGCGCGGCGCGCAAATAATGGGGATAGGGATTTCCCGTGATAAGCGCCATCTCCGGCGCAAAGGCTTGCAGCCGAGCCATCCAATTCGGCGCTTCAGGGGACTGTTCCGCAATTTCGATGAACTCACATCGTTCGTGTGAGAAGACGTCGAAACGCGCGTTAGTCTCCCCGGTGTTTTGGATGACCAGCAAACGCACCGCCTCGTCCGCCAGCAAAGCCCGGAGCGCGGCCTGGAGGTAGCCGGTGACGTGCGCCCAGAGCACGGCGACGCGGGTGATTTTCCTGTGGCGGCTTTTTCCCGGAGTGGTGGCGGTATTCATGATTTCCTCTTTTTCAACTTAGGCCCCAATTCGATGAGGGCGAACGCAATGGGGCGCAATACGTAGCCAAAGTAATACGGTGGATATTTCCCCGTGCGGAAAATCCGATAATGGATGCGTAGCCGCAGCCGTAACCGCAGCAGTTCGGTGCGCAGGGTCGTGGAAACCGATCCCATACGGTAGCGCCGTATCACCTGCGGTTCCGGCAGATTCGCCATGCGGGTGTGGGGCGCCAGTCGCGTGTAGAGTTCGTAGTCTACCAGGAAGGGGAAAGCCTCGTTATATCCCCCGACGAGTTCCAGCAGAGGGCGGCGCATCATGATGGAGGTATGGATGAACGGATTGCCTTTGACAAAGCCGGCGCGTAATTCTTCGTCCGTGAGGGCCGGGGAATATTCCCATGTCCGTCCTGCCAGTTCATCCCGAAAAAACGCCGCGCTGCCCAGCAGTCCTACCTCGGGATGTGCGTGCATGAACGCTACCTGACGTTCTAAACGGGTCGGGAGCGATTCGTCGTCGGCATCCATCACGGCGATCAAGTCCCCCTGCGAGGCTTTGAAAGCCTGGTTGCGCGCGTGGGAGATGCCGTGGTTCGTCTGCGTGATGACTCGAATCCGGGGGTCTGTATAGCCGGCCAAAATTTCCGCGGTGCGATCGGTGGAGCCGTCATCCACAATGATCAGCTCGAAATCGGGAAAGGTCTGGTTTAACACGCTGTCTATGGCGGCTTTCAGATAGACTTCGCCGTTGTAGACGCTCATATTCACACTGACTTCTGGCATGGTTTTGCTCCGGTGGGGTTTCAGCTCAGTCCCATCTGCGCGAAACTATCCTGGAAGCGCTTATGCCAGGTGTGATCGCAGCGCGCGCGTTCCAGCCCGGCTTGGCGAATGTGTTCGCGCTCTGTGTCGTGCGCCAGATAATACTTGATTTTTTCGGCCAGGTCTTTTTTGCCTTGATAACACACGATCTCTTTGCCGATCTCAAAGAACTCTTCCAATTCCTGCATGTACTCGACCATGTAGAAGCCCCCGCTCATGGGGACTTCAAAGTCCCGCAGCCGTACCTGTTTGATGCCGGTGGTGGTATCGGCCACACTCGAAAAGCCCAGGTTGATTTTGCTGCGGCTGTACATCTGCACCAACGCTTCGTCGCTTAACGGCGGGCCGCACCGTTCCGCCGGTATCCTGGGGGGGAATAGCGGCTCGTGGCCGAAGAGGAACCGCTTGACGCGGCTGCCGATCAAACGCCAAAGTGGGATTTTCGAGGCCGGTTCCCGCCACTGCGGCCCCCAGACGCGCACGTCAATGCCCTGATCCAGCAAATACTTGATGTATGCCGGGCGGTCGCCGTATTTCTGCCCCACAAACGTGACGTCGAATTCCACCGGCAGCGGGTAGGGCTTGTAAATGTTGGGGTTCGCGGCTTCCTGATTGTAGAGGGGGTTGGCTCCGATGCGCCGATAATCGTCCAGGCGGAATTTTTCGGGAACCAGGCAGTAATCGTAGGCCGGCGCAATGTCGGCGACCAGGTGGAATTGATAGGAGCCGTTGCAATACCAGTTCACGGTCACAATGCCCAGGGCGCGAATTTTGCGGATGGTTTCCGGCGTGACGTCGGCGGAGTAGAAGTAACTGAAGAAGAGGTCTAGGGGGCGTTCCCGATGCGCGCGTTCAATTTGTTCCAGCAGGGCTTGTTCCAGGCGCGGGCGGTTTTGCTCCACAAAGGCCCGGTGCGCCGGGACGTTGAGATCGTGGTGGCGGGTATGTTCCGTCAGATCATAGTCGAAGCGCAGTACATCGTGCCCCAGATCGCAGAGAGGCTGGTATAGATTGTAGTACCAGATCCGCGAGCCGGGGACTTGCGCAGTGGCCGCGTCGGCGGCGGCGTAGAAGATGCGCAGTTTGCGCTGTGCGGTAGGCGTCTCATTCATACGCACTCTCGCTTTGTCGCCACCCAATTCTGATACTGGAGGTTTTCCAGTCGCTGCTCGTAGTGGTCTACGGGACGCAGTTGGCGGGGGTAAATCTTGTGAAGCCGATACCCATAAGAGGTCAAAAGCTCAAACATGTCCTTCAACAAAATGCGCGCGTCAATGTAACTGCCGCCGTACTCGAACTGGATTCGCTGGATTTTGCCCTGGGAAAGCAGTTGCGCTGCCCCTTGTAATACCCTCAATTCATGGCCTTCTACGTCCATTTTCAGCAAATCAATGTGGGTGACGTTTTCCCTTTGGCAATATGCATCCAGTGTGTCCAAATGGATCTGCTCGGTCTGCGTCTGCTCGATGGGCAAACCCTCTCGCCGATAGAGTGAGTTGGTCCCGGCCGCTTCCCCAAATAGATGCAGCGTCATTTCGCCAGGAGAAGCGCTCAACCCCAGGGGGTTGAGTGAAACCTGGCCTTTCTCGAAAGCGCGGGCTTGCAGATGCCGAAAGGTCGCCGCGCTCGGCTCGAAGCAGTGGACGTGCAGCGCCGGATTCAGACTCAGCGCCAGCGCCGTCCAGTTGCCGACGTTGGCGCCGACGTCAAACACGATTTTGCAGTGGGGGAGAACCTGGCGCAGCCAGGCTAACTCGCCGTTGGTGTGCATATCGGGGTTGTTTTCGCCGTGATAGTGATCCACGTAACGCTTGCAAAAGCGATAGAGCAGCGCATTGGCGGGCAATGCATCCACCCATTTGCCGAGTGAAATTTTGTGGGGCATAAGGGAGCTTTCTCCTATCCTTTCTTGAACCAGAATAGCCCGCAGGCGTAGGCGCTGTCGGTGAATGTGTCCAGTCCAACCCGCTCCACGAAGCGGCCGTCATCGTGGATACCCGAAAACTCAACCAATTCCAGGCCGTCAAAATACGCCATAATGGTCTGCACGGCGTGCATACGGAGCGAGTTAAAGCAAACCCGCGGCCGGCCCACGGGCAAAGCAAAGTAAAGATTGCCGCCTGGCGCCAGCACCCGGCGCAACTCGGTGCAGGCCAGGCGCGTGCCGTCGGGATTAAGTGGGTCGCCGTAGCGCCCCAGGCCGATATGCTCGGCGACGTGCAGGCAGGAAAGGGATGTCACCGTGCCATCGGCAAAAGGCAGGCGTAGAATGTCGCCGCTGCAACTGGTCAGGTTGGCGACGTTCGCTGCCAGGGGGCGGTAATCCATAAACGTGACGGGGAGAACGGCGCTGAGCAGGTTGATAAACACGACCTGCGAGCCAATGTCCAGGTGTTGCGTCGGATGTTGGGCTACGATGCGTCGCATGGCCCAGCCATTCATCCAAAAGTAATGGGGGTCAAAAGGCGTTGTTGAGGTTCGGTCGTGCAGTTGCGGCCAGGAGTCTATCCAACGCACCGGCTCTGCGCCCGGAAGCCGCGCGTATCGGCGCCAGTCTTTCAGATAAGACCCCAGGTTGACCACCCCCCGCACCATTTTGAGCGGGTCTGCCAACTGAACCAGCCAACGATAGGCCGTATGTAGATATGGCTGCATGGTGTTTTACCCCGTCGCTTGAATCTGGAGGCGTCGTTTTCTGACCAGCCAGAGGATCCAGACCAGATAGATGGCGCTGGCAACCATGCCGGCCCCCACGACGCCGGTAATGCCCCATCCGATGGCGCCAATGAGGTTCAACAGCACCCCTATCAAGGCCGTTACAATTTTGGGCGCGATAAGATGGCGCGTTTCAACGTCGCTGAGTAAGGAGATCGTCGCAAATTGGCCGGTGGCGAAGAGGCCGCCGGCCATGACCATGCCCGGCAACAGCCACGATATTTCGCGGTAATCTGGCGCTACTAACCAGTAGAATATCCATCGGTGCAGGGCCAGCGTACACAGCGTTGCGATGCCGGTCAACAGCAGCGCCCCCATCGTGAGCCGCCAGTTGAGGGTGTGAACTTGTTTCACGCGGGCGGCATCAGAAGCATCTCCCGCACGTTGGAAAAGCACCGGCGCTATCAACTGCACCATCAATCCCGTCAGGATGGTGATCGGAGTATATCCTAACTGGTATACCACAGCGTATAATCCCACATCCTGAGTGGTTCCAAACACTTGAAGTCCCCAACGATCCGAGCTCATCTGTGCCCAGGTGAAAATCCCCCACGTGGCGATAGGCCAGGCATAGGTAAACATGCGAGATTCCCAATCGCCCAAGCCTTCTGCCCTGGCAGTTAGAGCCTCGGCAGCCGGCCGGGGTATGCGGCGAAAAAACCAAAGCTGTGAAACTATCACCAGCGCCATGGAGGCCATATACCCTAGCATCGCCGTCGCGCTGCTGGCGCCAAGCCACCCTACTAACCCCATCGCCGTCAAAGGATAGGCCCACGCGTAGAGCGCCTGGTGCCAGGCCACGATAGTTCTCTGCCGGGCGGCGTTTTGCAGGCCATTCAAGGTGGCGTTGTAACCGGAGAGCAGGGCAAAACCCAGGGCCGTTGCTCCTAATCCCAGCCAATGGGTTTGACCGGTGAGCCATAAGAGCAGAACAGCGGCTGTGGCTGCCACCCCTACGATGCCGGTCGCTTTGAGCAACAACCGGCGTAACGCGCTTAGAAAAGGGGCAAGTTCATTGGCTTCGCGCGCCGGTGCGAAAAAACGCAGGGCAGCCCCACTCAAAGGTCCCAGCATCACTTGATTTAAAAGCGTCGCCAGCGTCAGTCCCAACGCTAGTTCACCATAAACTTCGGGAGAAAGCGCCCCGGTCAGTAAACGTACTCCCACCAGGGAACCCAGAGTTGCCAGGGCTTGTCCTAATCCAACCCAGAAAAACTCGCCTCCCAGCCGTTGGAATTGTTTAAAGGTGAGCTGTTGGCCCGGCATTAAGAATCTCGCTCTTTTTGCCCTTTTCAATGAACAAAAAATTGTGTGTGCGGAGGGTATCCGTGCCGGTCTTAACTATCTGTTCGATTTCGTCGGGGTGAATGATTCGACAGTGCTTATCGGCCGTCCACGATTCATACCCATGATTCCAAAAGATCTGGAAGGTAGATGACAGGTGCGGGTTAATGGAAACGCCTTTAGGCTGATGCTCTGAAATGGCAATCTCTGTCATCCAGATCGGTTTTGGCCTCATATCCATGATCAAGGAGGCGCCTTCAAGCATTGATTGCTCAGCCCCTTCTATATCAACGAGTACAAAACACTTTTTGCCCTGAAATCGCGCACCCAAGACGTTATCCAATGTTGTGGTGGGCACTAACGTAACGGACTGCTCCGGCGTCCCCGCCCAACCTTTCACGAGAGATGCTCCCGTCCCTCCGCCGTAAATCTCAATAACTCCTACTTTGTCGCTCAACGCCATCGGATAGATTTCAATTTGAGACTCCCAATGATTCGCCTTGATGTTCCGAAAAAGATATTGGAGATTCAAATGGATAGGCTCAAAGGCGACGACCTCTTTTCCCTGACTGAGAGCGATGCAACAATAATATCCAATATTGGCGCCAACATTGATAACACTGTCCACAGAGGGCAGAATTTGCTTCACAATTTGCGTTTCTTCTGGCTCGAACTGCCCGCTCTGCATTGACGTGTTGCCGGCCAACTTAAACCCCATAGGCGTTTCTTGCGGTTCTGCGGATGCTTGCCAGCCATCTCTCACATATCGGTATGTCATTGCCAGTCTTGGGAAGTGTTCAATCACTGGCTTTACGAATCGTACAAACTGTGCCCTCATCCTGACTCCTATCGAGGTCTGGCATCATAAAAAAACTGCTATTACCCTGTCGGATAGCTTGAGGCGACGATAGGGTGTACCTGTTTCAAGAATGGGTAACCATTTTCCGAATGTGAGCAACAAAACCGACCTCTAGAACATCGAAAAGGAAGGGGGGTTAGCAGCTAGTGCTATGCTCTATCTCAACCACCGTATGCTTCGCATTGGACGCAATCAACGCCAACGCCAGCCGCAGGGCCGCCAGCCCATCTTCCCCATCCACCGCCACCGGCGCGTCGTTCAGCACCGCTTTTGCAAACGTCTCCAACTCCGCTCGCAGCGGCTCGTAGCGGCGCAAGGGGAAGCGGATCATCTTGCCCTCCGTAACGCCTTTTAGCACGTTCAAGTGATTCCACCCGTCGCCGGAGGCCTCGGCGTTTTCATAGAAGTACAGGTCTTGCGTCAGGTCGTTAACCAGAAACAGCCCATGTTCCCCCAACACGGTGATCTCGCGTACTTTGAGCGGCGTCAGCCAGTTGATTTCCAGCATACCGGTGACGCCGCTGTCGAAGCGCAACAGCGCGGTCAACAAATCCTCGTGGTCGGTGTGGATTTTCTGCTGCGTCTCGGCATACACCCGCACCGGCTCTGCCCCGCTGATGAAGCGCATCACGTCCAGATCGTGCGGCGCCAGATCCACCACCACCCCCACGTCCTGAATGCGCGAGGGGAATGGCCCGACGCGCCGGCAGACAATCTGGAAGAGCTGGCCCAATTCCCCGGCATCCAGGTGCTCTTTCAACGCCTGGATGGCCGGGTTGAAGCGCACGATATGTCCCACCGTCAGACGCCGGTTGAGGGCGCGCGCGCGCGCAATGAGCGCCTGTCCCTCCTCAACGGTCGCCGCGATAGGTTTCTCTATCAGGACGTTCGCACCGGCCTCCATGGTCGTGCAGGCGACCTCTCGGTGCAGGCGCGTTGGCACGGCAATGGTGACGATATCGGGCTTTTCGCGCGCCAATAGCTCTTGATAGTCGGCGTAAGCCTTGACGCCATATCTGGCCGCGACACTTTGCGCCGTCGCCAGATTGGCGTCGGAGACGGCCACCAGCGTCGTCTCACTCAGTTCAGTGTAGACGCGCGCGTGGTTCCGCCCCATCGAGCCTACGCCGATAACAGCGGCTTTAAGAGAGCCACTCATGCAGCCTCCATAAAAGCGTTGATGGTGTTGACGATGGTGTTCAAATCGTCTTGACTCAGCGCCGGATGAATTGGCAGTGAGAGGACTTCTTGCGCGGCCTTTTCGGCTTCGGGCAGCACCTGATTGTAGCCGAGCGCCTGGGTATAGTAGGTCTGCTGGTGGATCGGGACGGGGTAGTAGACGCCCGTGCCGATGCCGTTGGCTTTCAAGTGTTCAAGCAGCGCGTCGCGCCGGCCGCCGCCTACCCGGATCGTGTATTGGTGGAAGACGTGCGTATAGCCTTCCGGCACGTAAGGGACGGTAACGCCGCGCAGGTTTGCGCTCAAGAATTGCGCGTTGGCGCGGCGCTGCGCGTTGAAGCGCTCGAGTTTCTGCAACTGCGCCAACCCAATCGCCGCATGGATGTCGGTCATGCGGAAGTTGAAGCCCAGTTCGTCGTGATAATACCGCCGCCGCATCCCGTGCTGGCGGATGACCTGGCAATTCTCGGCGATCCGGCTGTCGTTGGTGGTAACCATGCCGCCTTCCGCCGACGTGATGTTTTTGGTGGGGTACAGCGAGAACGTCCCTGTGCCAAATGACCCGGCGCGTTTGCCGCGCAGCGCCGCGCCGTGCGACTGGCAGGCGTCCTCAATTATCATCAACCCGTGTTTATCCGCAATCGCCTGAATGGCATCCATATCGGCGAGCAGACCGAAAAGGTGGACGGGCATGATGGCTTTCGTGCGGGGTGTAATGGCAGCTTCCAGCAGCGCCGGATCGAGGTTGAAGGTGGCCGGATCAATGTCCACAAAGACCGGTTTCGCCCCAGTGAACAGGATGCTATTCGCCGACGCGATGAAGGTGAACGGCGTGGTGATCACTTCGTGTTCCGGCCCGATGCCGTGCGCCAGCAGCGCGACGTGCAGCGCCGTGGTGCCGCTGCTGGTCGCAATCGCATACTTGACGCCACACATGGCCGCGAAGGCTTCCTCAAAGGCTTTGACGCGCGGCCCCTGCGCCAACATGCCGGAATCCAGAACTTCTAAGACGGCCTGCTTCTCTTCGTCCCCGATCAAGGGCTTCGCGATAGAAATCATTGCACTTTCCTCCAGGTTTCTAGTGGAATAGAGATCGTTTCATTACACTCAGGGCAACGCGCGATCATCGCGGCGTCTTCCTCATAGTCGGCGGTCAGCCGGTGGCCGCACGCGCACACAAAGCCGATCAGGTGTGCCGGGTTGCCGACGACCAGGCCGTGCGCCGGCACATCCCTGGTGACGACGCTGCCCGCGCCCACCATCGCCCACTCGCCCACAACAACTTTTGGCAGGATGGTGGAATTGGCGCCCAACGCTGCGCCGCGCTTGATCAAAATCTTGCCCACCACCCAATCATCGGCGCCCTTCAACGAGCCATCGGGGTTGATGGCGCGGGGCAGATTGTCGTTGGTGAAGCAGACGTGCGGCCCAACGAAGACGCCATCCTCGATTTCAACGCCGTGATAAATCGAGACGTAATTCTGTACCTTGACGTTATCCCCCAGGCGCACCCCGAAATCCACATAGACGCCCTTGCCCAGGATGCAGTTCTTGCCGATATGCACATCCTGCCGTATCTGGCACTGATGCCAGATGCCAGTGCCCTCGCCGATTTCCGCGCTGTCGGCGACCTCAGCGGTCGCG
The DNA here is from genome assembly GCA_034429475.1 of Anaerolineae bacterium. Taxonomy (GTDB): domain Bacteria; phylum Chloroflexota; class Anaerolineae; order B4-G1; family SLSP01; genus JAKQHY01. The sequence goes on along the minus strand of DAOUGD010000079.1, from coordinate 5,131 downwards.
TGAATTCTCACGTTGTTGCGCACCAATCCCTCCCTGAAAATAGATTGTCGTTCATTCTACCACGATTATAGACTCCTAAAACTGCGTTGCTACTTTTCGCCGGCCAGCAGGCTGCGGATGCGCGCCGCGATCATCTCGATGGCGACTTCGTTGAAACCGCCTTCCGGGATGATGATGTCGGCGTGCCGCTTGCTGGGTTCGACAAATTCCAGATGCATCGGGCGGACGGTGCTCAGGTATTGTTCGATGACCGATTCGGCGGTGCGTCCGCGTTCCTGGATGTCACGGCGGAGGCGACGGATCAGACGGATGTCGGCGTCGGTATCCACAAACAGCCGCACGTTGCAGAGCTTGCGCAGTTCCGGTTCGGCCAGGATGAGGATACCTTCGACCAGGATAATCGGCGCCGGCTCTATGTGGATAGTTTTGGTCGTGCGAGTGTGGGTTTTGAAGTCGTAGACGGGAATGTCTATGGCGCGTCCCGCACGTAGCTGCTTGAGCTGCTGCACCATCAGGGGCGTCTCCAGCGCATCGGGGTGATCGAAGTTAAAGCCTTTGCGTTCTTCCGGCGGGAGATGGCTCAAGTCGCGGTAATACGCATCGTGCGGCACAAACGCCACCTTATCGGCGCCGACCAGTTCCAGGATCCGTTGCGCCACCGTCGTTTTCCCGGACCCCGTGCCGCCGGCTACCCCGAAAATAATTGGCTGCATACCTTCCTCCTTATTTTTTTGCTCGTCGAAACGTGAAATGTGATGCGTGAAGCTCACAGCTTAGTTTCACGAGTGATGTCTGCGGCAACCGCCTGCGTGCCATCAACATCCTTTGGAAGGGCTTCCGGCAACACTTCCTCCGCCGGCGGCAGGATTTCTTCCTCTGCCTTTTTCCGACTTCGCCAGAGGCTTCCTCCCATAAACAGGCCGCTGCCAAGGATTTGGAAAAGCGCGCCGGGATTGTAGATGGCCGTGAGGCGCGGCAGCATAGCGTAATGGATTTGTACCCGCACTGTGTCTATGATTAAATCTTTATCGGCGTTGAATTGCTCCTCTGTGACGGGGGCGCCGCTGGCGCTGCGGTAAGCCTGGAGCTGTAGACGCGGGTCATTCGTGTTGGTGGATTGGCTGATGCGGAAGATCAAATCGGTGGAGGGGATGGTGAAATAGGCTTCGGGGGATTGGGGGGGGAAGGTCAACAACAAAACATCTTCTGGGGTGCTGCGCACGGTGAGAGAGAGGGTTAGCGGTACAGTCGGTGTACCTTGCGCTTGGGTGTCAAAGGCGCGCACTTCCAATCCTGGGGCGTGACCTTGCGGAGTCAAATACAATCCATACCGCCAGGTCAAGAGAGGGATACCTGGTTCAGTAAAAACTACTATTCCTCGCTCGGAGATAACAAGGGGCGAGTGAGGCCAGGCGATGAGGTCGGGTTCGGCCCACCCCCACAACATATAGGCGCTCCAGCCGCCGATGAAGAGCAAGCCCCCGGCAATGATACTGCTCTGCCGCCAGCGTTGTCCCTTCGCCCAGGACGACCACTGTTCCCTCAGATTTGCCCATCGTACCAGGGTGACGATCCCCAACACCATCAACGCCCCGCGCATCCATAACGAGGTGCGTATGGTGAAGAGGCTCAAGGCGGCGAGGGGGGCGAGCCACGCGCCCAGGGTGGGGCGCAATTCGGCCAGCCAGCGAGTGAAGGATGGTTCCGCAGCCGCCGGGACGGGGGACTGCGGGATGACGAGCAGCAGAAGGTATAGCAGGAGGAAGGCGCCGATCAGCTCTCTTAATCGCTTCTCCGCGCCTAGCCATTCCCACACTCGCTCTGCAATTTGCCGTCCGCGCATTGGTTGTCTATCCACCTAAAAAAAAAGCCCCATCATACTTGGGGCTGTTCAGAGCCATCCTTGGGAATTGAACCCAAAACCTGGCGCTTACGAAGCGTCTGCTCTGCCGATTGAGCTAGGATGGCCTCTTGCGAAGTCATTATACGCAAAACGACTAAGATGGCAAGCGTGGGTTAACGGGTCATGAATTTGCGGTTGCGGGCGATCGCCCGCAACCGCAAATCACATTTTTCATCTACTACAACTTGAACTGCAAAGCCCGGCGGCGTGATCATTTGCCCCGGATTCTCAGGGAGCCACGCGCATGACCAGGGGCAGGTAAATGTGAGGCGGAGTCGGCGCCGCCACGAATTGCAGCACGCCGATCCGCGAGGTGTTTTGGTACGATTGCCCGGTCGGGTCGTTCCAGATTGCCACACTGTCGCGCGAGCCGTTGCCGTCTTCATCATTGTTGACCTGGAAGTCAAAGCCGATAAAGACGCCCGGCGCCGGCGTCACGTGGGTCAACGTGATCGCTACCTCGACGATGTACGCGCCATCCAGGAGCAAGGTCTCATTCCCGCTGAGAACTCGCGCCGCGCTGGTCAGTGTAGCCGCCGAGGCCGCCCCGCCAAAGCTCTGCTCGTTGTCGAAGTTGATGCGATACTGCCCGTCGTCGGTCTCGTAGCTGGCGGTCTTGGCGTTGTTCTGATCCACGAAGACCTCGATGGAGTCCTCTTCCCAGGCGTTGGCGCTGGCTTTGCTCAAGAGCGTGTCGGACACCACCGCGTAGACGTACAGGTGATTCTCGTCCCACAGCGTCTTGACTTTGGCGGTTGCGCCGCTGCTGCCCATCACCCAGACGTTGGTCTTGATTTCCGTGGCGTTGGCCCACACGGCCTCGTCGCGGCCGTCAATGACCGGCGTGCCCTGGATCGCCGTCGTCAGCTTGATCGCGTCAATCAGAATCAGCGTGCCGAATTGCGCGGGGTTCGTGTTCTGGCTGTGCGTCGGATCGTTCCACGAGATCGGCTCGGTCGGATGGGCGCTGTCGGTGACGCGGATGTCGAAGCCGACGCGTCCGCCGGCCGCGAGCGCGACCGACACCGGCACACGCGCTTCCAGCACGTAGCCGTGGGTGTTGGTGACCATGACGTAGTGCATCATCATCGTTTGGCTGGGGAACGTGTAGTGGTGGTCGTCCGCATCATAGGTAGTGGTCTTGGCGTTGTTTTCATCCACAAAGACCTCCACCTTGTCCTCCGTGCTCTCGGTGGCGTCGTGGACGTCCACAATCACGTAGAGATAGTCTTCGTCCCACCGGGTTTGGAACGTGGCCGAAAGCGTCCCGGCAGCGGGGATTTCGATCCAGGGCAGCATATCCCACGTCGCTTCCGTCGCCCCATCCAGGACGGGGGTGGCTTTGGAAACGAGTTGTTCCTGGATGAACACCGGCAACTTGCTGGGGTCAATGATGCCCCAGTAGGCCCACTTGGCCTGCAACTCCTCGTCGAAGAGCAGCGGCAGGTTGATGCGCTCGATGGGGAACCAGGTGAGCCAGGTGGCGTCGTCGGCCAGCCCCCAGAACGTCACCGACTGGAGGTTCCCTGTGCCCTCAGCTCCCTGGCGGCGCAACGCTTCGAAGATGGCCTTGTAACGATAGCCCTGCTTGATCAACACTTCGGGCGGTACGGTCGTGTATTTGTCGGTATCGTTGGGATAGATGCTCATATCCAGTTCGGTGATGTGGACCTCGCCCAGTTCGGCGAACATCTCGATGGTTTCCTCGATGGCCGGCACCGTCGGGTTCTGGATGTTGATGTGCATCTGCATCCCGATGCCGTCAATCGGCACGCCCTGGTCTTGCAGGTTTTTGACCACGTCGTACATACACTGGCGCTTGGCCGGGCTGGTCTCGCCGTAGTCGTTGAGGATCAACGTGGCGGTGGGCGCCATTTCGTGCGCGATCTGGAAGGCCACCGAAATGTAGTCAGTGCCAGCCAGTCGGTACCATTCGCTCCGGCGCAGACAGTCATCCTCAGCGGGATCAATGACCTCGTTGACCACATCCCAGACGTTGACTACGTCGTTGTAGCGAGGCACCACCGTGCGGATGTGGGCCTCCATACGATCCAACAGCAGTTGTTTGTTCTGCGGCGTCGCCTCCAGCGGGTCGCCATTGGCGTCCTTGAACATCCACTCGGCCGCCTGGCTGTGCCAGACCAACGTGTGGCCGTGAACATACAGGCCGTTGTCGCGCGCAAAATTCGCCACCATGTCGGCGTTGGTCCAGTTGTATACGTCCTCACTGGGGTGAATGGGGCCGGGCTTCATCGCGTTGCCGGCCGTGACGCTGTTGAAGTGCCTCAGCATCAGTTGTTCGTGGCGCGTGCTGGCGATGCCGTCCGTTTCCAGCGCCGCCCCGACGATGAAGTGGTCGGCGTAGGTCTCGTACACGGAGGGGATGTCGGTTTGAATCGGCGGGTGGGTGCTGTTGCTGAACGAGAAGTCGTCAATGTAGAAAGTGGTGGTGGGGGAGGAAGCGGTTTCCAGGTAGATGGTCAGATAATCCACTTCCTGGGCGAGGGTGTACTTGCCCGCGAATTGCGTCCAGCCATCAGGAGATACTGGCGCGTTGTTGATCACCGTCTGATACGTCGAAGTCGGGATGCCGGCCGGCTTGAATTCGACGCTGACGCGCATATCGGTGGTCGTCTCAGTCAACGCCAGCCTGGCCCACACGGAGACGTCATACTGTACGCCTACCGTGACCACATCGCGGATATCCAGCACCGGCCCGTTCCAGGTGTTTGTGCGTCCGCTGGTCTTGAGGCTGTGCGTGCCGCCGTGGGCTACCTCGGTGCTGTTTTCCACATTCACCGAACCGCGCGCGCCCCATCCCTGGGTCGTGCCATCCTCGAAGCCGTGGAAGATGTTGACTTCCTGCACCGGCGGCGCTTCGGTCATCATGATGGTGACATCGTCAATGTAGAACGAGGCGGTGGCCGAGGCGCTTTGCACGTAGAGGGTCAGTTCGGTGGCCTCTTCGGCATATTCATACGTCCCCTCCACACAAGTCCAGCCGTCAGGTGTCACCTCCGTTGCTCCGGTGGGGGCGAATCCAAGATACGAATCTGTTCCCCCAACGGTCTGCTTCATCGTGATAGTCGTCTGGGTTTCGGTGACAGCCTGCCCCGCGACCAGGCGTGTACACCCACTGATGACATAGGTAGCTCCCACCTCCAACAGGCTGAGCACGTTGGTGGCGGCGCCTTGCCAGTTCGCTGTCCTATTCGTCACCTTCAGGCT
>DAOUGD010000078.1:0-5117 GCA_034429475.1 Anaerolineae bacterium | reverse complement strand
TGCCGCAGTTGTCGCAAAAACAAGCCGCTCGTTTGGTGGTCAAACATTTGGTCAAACGCTCCCGCTCTACTCGCTGTCGCCTGAAAGCCCAACGCAGCCAGCGAACTCAAACCTAATCTAACATTGTCGAGATAGTTATGAACGAAAAACGAAACAAGCGATACACACGGGTTTGCCGCGTGTATCGCTTGTTCGGAAATTTCCTCTGAAAATAGAAATCACCTTTCACGCAAAGGCGCAAAGACGCAAAGTAAAAAACAAAGCCCTAGCGAGCTTGGCGGCTTTGCGTGAAGTTTTCATAATCGGGGCTGTACCCCAGGTTCGGTCACACTCCTTATAAGCGCGGACGCAGTTCTGTGGGCGGCGGGGCGGGCAGAAACACCGGCGTCGCCGCTTTTGCCGGAGCTTTGGCCTTGAGCAAGGCCGCATAATCGGCCAACAACCCATTGAAGACCGCCTCCCAACTGCGGCTCTCCGCAAAAACGCGGGCATTGTGACCCAACTGCCAGAACAACGCCGGCGTTTCCACACAGCGGCGGATGAGAGCGCCCCACTCTGCCTGATCGTGCGGAGCGCACAGGAAGCCATTGTGGCCATCCTGGATCAAATCCACCGGGCCGCCGGAACGCGGCGCAATCGCCGGCAAGCCGGCAGCCATCGCCTCCAGGACGACATTGCCAAACGTTTCATTGGCGGAGGGAAACGTGAAGAGATCGGCGGCGGCATACGCGGCGGCGAGGTCATCGCCGCGCAGGTAGCCCGTGAAAACGGTCGGCGTCCCGGCGAACTGCGCTTCCAGCGCCGGTCGGTGCGGACCGTCGCCCACGAGCGCCAGACAGACTTCCGGCAGTGCAGCCAACACCGGGCGCAGCCATTCGATGCGTTTCTCGGCAGCCAGCCGGCCCACGTAGAGCAGCAGCGGCGCGTCCGGGCGCCCGCCAGTGAGTCGCGCGCGCCATGCTGCGCTGCGGCGGGCGGGATGAAATTGCGCCGTATCCACGCCCCGGCTCCACACCCCCACGCGCTCGAAGCCATGCGCCTCCAACTCCAATCGCGTGAAGTGCGAAGGCGCCAGGCTCAAATCGGCCTGATTGTGCAGCCAGCGGAAGTAAGCCCAGAGGGAATCGCGGAACCAGCCGAGGCGGTAGATGTCAGTGTAGCCGGGCAGGTCGGTGTGATACGAGGCAACGACCGGTACGTCGAGCGCACGCGCGTGGCGCAACCCGGTGAGGCCGAGGAACGCCGGGTTGACCAGATGGACGATGTCCGGGCGAAACTCGGCCAGGCGGCGTTCCACATTCATAATCGGCGGCACCAGGCGCAAATCCGGGTAGAAGGGGAACGCGAACGCGGGCAGCCCCACAATCGGCGTCCCGGCATACTGCGCCGGCGCGCCCTCCGGCGCAAACATCAGCGCGGTGTGACCGTGCGCGGCCAGGTAGTCCAACAGATGACAGAGTGTGTTAGCGATGCCATCCCACTTGGGTAAAAATGTCTCGGCAAAAATCGCAAGGCGCATAGGTTCCCCCCTATAGCCACAGAGAACACAGAGGACATAGAGAAAAGAGAGCGTCGTGGCGGGTTCTACGTGCTCTGTCTCGAATGAGATACTCTCTCAGGATACCATCTGCTTATTAACGGCGCTTTAGCCGGAGGTTAACAGTGGGTCATGGGTTTGCTAACGGGTTGTAAAAATTAGGATGCGGTCCTCCGCATTACCAAAATGCGCGCCCAATTCGGGTAGAGTGGCGCGATTTGCACCCGCCCGTGATGCACGGTGAATGTTTCGCCGGGATTGAGGACATCCACCAGCCGCGTACCTTCCGCCTCTGCCAACGGCAGTTCCAGTGTCACCGGAACATCCGAGGCATTGAGCGCCACGATCACCCGCTCCTGTGCGACTGTGCGCATAAAGGCCAGTTGCTCGGCGCTCACATGCAATTGTTGGTAATCTCCATGCCGCAGCGCCGGCGATTCCCGGCGGATGTGCGCCAGGCGGGTGATTGCCGGCGCCAGATCGCGGTGCGAACTAGACTGCGCCGTTCCTGCATCTAGCGCCGGGCGCAGCGCCGCATCTGAATGGTGATCCCGCTGCCCGGTAAGTCCCCACTCGCTGCCGTAATAGATAGAAGGAACGCCGGGCATGGTGAATAACAGTGCATACAGCGGGTAGAGATGTGTTGGTTTGTGGAGGGTGCTGGCGACACGGTTCACGTCGTGATTGTCGGCGAAGGCATAGAGCGACAGGTCACGATACAACCCTTCCGCGCCGAATTGCCGGTTCAAAGCGTAGGCGATCTCAAAGTAATTCCGGTCGTTGAGGCTGGAATAGAGACCCTTATAACACTCGTAGTTGGTGACGGAATCCAGGATATCCGGGTTGGCCCAGCGCCGATAATCCCCATGGATCACTTCCCCCATCAGCCAGAAATCGCTGCGCAAGCCGCGACAAAACGCCGCCAACGCCCGCTGAAAGTCCAGATCGAGACAATCCGCCACATCCAGGCGCAGTCCATCAATTTCAAACGCATCCACCCAGCGCCGCACCGCTTCAAAAAGATGCTCACGCACTGCCGGATGCGGCACGTTGAGCCGCACCAGCTCGAAATGCCCGTTCCACGCCTCATAGGTGAATGGGTCGCCGTAAGGGCTGTGGCCGTCGAAGCGCAGCCCGGCAAACCATTCGCAGTAAGGCGACGCCATCCCCCGCTCCTGCACGTCCCGGAACGCCCAGAAATCCCGCCCGACGTGGTTGAACACGCCATCTAGTACCAACCGGATACCGCGCGCGTGCAGCGCCCGGCTGAACTGCGTCAGCGTGTCATTCATCCCCAGGCGCCGATCTACAGCATAGTAGTCTGCCGTGTCGTAGCCGTGCGCCGAGGACTCGAACAGCGGGCCGAGGTACAGGGCGTTCATCCCTAGCCCCTGCCAATGATCCAGCCAGCCGTAAAGTTGTTCCAGACGCGGCTCAGGCGGCTGTGTGAAATCGTTACGCCGTGGTGCGGCGCACGCGCCCAACGGATAAAGATGGTAAAAGATGGCGTCCTTCGCCCAATGTGTCATTGTATGGCTCCTTATACTCTTTATTTTCGTTTATTACCTACCGGTAGGTATATAGATGGCAAAATAAAACATCACTGGTAAGGGTTCAGCGCCATTAACGGGCAAGCTACTCACAAAACTATAGGTCGGTTAGGAATAGATGCCGTGACTAAACTGGTGGACCAATTCGTGAACCAACGTCTCACTAAAAACTGCATACCCATCGAGCACGGCGAGCACGTAACTGTCAATCATCCCGCGCAAGGCCAGGGCATACCGGGCTTGGCGCCCCAACATATTGCCGTGCTGCGTCGCGGCCTGGGCAAACATCTCTGCCAGCAGCGTGTGCTGCCGCCGGTAGTACGGCAACACGACTTGACGAGCCTCCGCTTCAGGCGGTGCCATGTAAAGCGCCAGGTGCAGCCGGTAGAACGCGGGCGTTGTTTGCGCAAACGTGAAGTAAGACTGCGCCACGCGCGTCAATGTGAGCGGGAGATCGCCGGTGTACATGACCGCGGCCGCCAAAGTGTGCTCAAAAGAGTCGAAGTGACTTGCCAACAGCGCCTCCAACAGCCCGCGTTTGCTGCCAAAGTAATGGTAGAGGGTTGGCTTCGTTACCCCGGCCGCCATCACAATCTCTTGTACACCCACCGCATCATAGCCGCGTGCGGCGAAAAGCGCCTGCGCCTGCGCCAGCAGTTGTTCGCGATTCTCCATACACAGCACCTTCCCTCTCAATCAACATAGCGCCATTATACCACTCGGTATATAAATAGCAAGTTCACCGCAGGACTGGGGTATTTCGAGAAACAGCCTCGCTTTAGACAATGTTAACCAGATATTAAGCCGACCATAATCTCCGGTTAACCTGGGCGCGGTACACTGTTCAGGAAGTACACATCCTGGACGAGGTGAGGGTATGAGCACATTCGACCGACAACTAACCTTGTGGAGTTCACCACAAACTTATCCGGCGCTACATTCTTACGATTTGCGCCGGCGCTGGGCGCATCACCGGCTCAATGCCGCCTTCCAAACCGCGCCCATCGTGGCTTTTGACGACGCGACGCGCCTGGTCTTTTTCAGTGATTGTCACCGGGGGGATAACAGCCGCCTGGACGCTTTCAGCCCCAACGAGGCGCTGTTCTTGTACGCCCTGCGTCATTATTATCAGGAGGGATTTACCTACATTGAGGTGGGCGACGGCGACGAGTTGTGGAAGAACCGCAATTTCCAGGTGATACGCGCCGCTCACGGGCAGGTGTTTGACTGGCTGCACCGTTTCGAGGCGCAACAGCGGCTGCATCTGCTGTTTGGGAATCACGACATAGTTGGCTCGATGCGTCAGGAAGTTGACAAAGATGGCATGATCGCGCGCGCAGGGCTGATTCTCCAACACCGCCGGACGAAGCAGCAGCTCTTTGTCACGCACGGTCACCAGGCAGATATGGCGAGCGACTCACTCTACCGGATCAGCCGGCTGGCCGTGCGGCGGGTCTGGCGGCGGTTACAGGTGTGGCGGATCGTGCCGGTTGCCAGCCCGCACCCGCAAGAACGCGCTCCGCATCCGTTTGAACGCTTCTTGCTGAGTTGGGCGGCGCTCCATCAAAGGCTCTTGATCTGTGGGCACACGCACCGGGCGGCCGGCGCAGCCTATGGGGAGACGCCGTATTTCAACACCGGGCACTGCGTCACGCCAGGCGTCATCACGGGATTGGAGATTCAGAACGGGGAAATCGGGCTGGTGCGCTGGCGAGCGACGCCGGGAGGCGCGTCGCCCTACCAGCGCGAGGGGTTAAGTGCGCCGCGTAAGTTGAAGCATTTTAACTGAGAACAGGCCGGGACGCGATCATTCGCGTCATTTCCCACATCGGCAGGTTAATGATGGGAAGCACAATCTCTTTGACGACGGTAAACCCGAAATGTTCGTACATGCTGACATTGGCTTCGGCTTCCGTTTCCAGATAAAGCGCCACGCCGGTCCGCTCGCTTTTTTCAATGAGGGCGCGCAGCAATTTGCCGGCAAATCCCTGACCTTGAAAAGCTGGGGCCACGCCAATGATTTGGAGATA
>DAOUGD010000077.1:0-39045 GCA_034429475.1 Anaerolineae bacterium | reverse complement strand
GCCGCAGTTGTCGCAAAAACAAGCCGCTCGTTTGGTGGTCAAACATTTGGTCAAACGCTCCCGCTCTACTCGCTGTCGCCTGAAAGCCCAACGCAGCCAGCGAACTCAAACCTAATCTAACATTGTCGAGGTACAATGAGCATAATGATCGGATTTTCGTATCATAATCAACCCATAAGTTCCCTACTGACTCTCAGGTGACCTCTATGCCCATAAAAAACATCCTCTTATTCACTTTTACTGTTCTGTTTTTGCTTATGACGTGCCTTTCGGCTTGTTCTCCGGCTACGGCGACGCCGTCTCTCACCCCAGACCCCGTCACGCGCATCACCTTTCTGGCCGATACCGCTGCCTGGAACCACTATCGCCGCCTCGCAGAAACTTTCAACGCGCAGCAGTCTGCTATCCAGGTCATTGTTTTGAACCCCGACGAGGCTGCGCCCACGACGCAACTCCAAACCCCGGTGGAGCGGTTGACACAATTGGCCGCCTCCGCCGATGTTTTCTTGAGCGACACGCTCGATCCAACGACTTTAGCCGCCAGCCATGCCGTGCAGAATGTGCAGCCTTTTCTGCAAACCAACGGCGCTTTCAACCCCACCGATGTATACACAGGTCTATTGCCTCTAATGGAATCTTCTATCGGCATGTGGGGCATTCCGGTGGCCGTGCGCCCCTGGCTCATCTTCTATAACTCATCTTTGTTCGATGCCGCCGGTCTCCCCTACCCGCAACCTGGATGGACGTTGGAAGACTTTTTGACCACCGCCCAAGCCCTGACCCGTGTTGACGCTGGCGTTTGGGGATTCGTCGAGCCTGAAGCTTATCAGAGCGTCGAGGCCTTCGCGCTGGCGTCCGGGAGCGCGTGGGTGGATGCCCAAGAACGCCCACTGTATACAGATGCGCGTCTGAATGCGGCTGTCCAATGGTACACGGAACTGGCGACCGTTTATCGCGTGATGCCCGGCCCGGATTCTGAAGATGCGCCGGGCGAGGGTGGCCAACGCCTGGCGCAGTTGGATCGGGCGGCAATGTGGGCCGGCACGCCCGGCTTCGCGCTCGATGCGGATACGGGCGTGGCACCTTTCCCCGGCGGCTCACAGGGGCAGGCTTTAGTGGAAATTGAAGCCGCGTACATCAGCGCGGGCAGTTCTAATCCGGCTGCGGCCTGGGAATGGGTGACGTTTCTTACCCAACAGCCTCCGCCGGTAGGCCGCTTGCCGGTGCGGCAATCCGTCTATACCGCAGCATCCTATCGCCAAACCCTCTCGTCGGCGACTGAAGCCGTCTACCGGTATGTTCTGGAACACCTGTCCGCGACGGCGCGTCGCTATCCCTGGTTCCGCACGTCGTGGGATTGGTTAGTGGCGGAAGGAACGCCGGCGCTCTTGCGCGGCGAAGCCATGTTGCCGGTTGTGTTGGAAACCGCCTTGAATCGCGCCCTGACTGCCCAGGGGCTTCCTCCTGCGACGACGAATACTCCCGTCGCCATCACCCCGCCGCCGCCCACGCAACCTGGCGTCGTCTATCTAAACAGCCGTATCATCGGGATGCAGTGGGATGAACATGATCCGCTGGCGCAGCGGTTACGGCAACAATTTTACAAGCAACATACTGACGTCAAAGTTAATTTCGTCGCGGTGCATATCGAAGGGACCGAAACGCTGACCGATGTAGCTACCAGCGCCGATGTAGTCCCCGTCCATCCCAGCTATGCGCCCCAATCGGATACGTATTTCCTGGACCTGACGACGTTCATCGCCGCCGATGAAACCTTTGCCCCGGACGACTTCTACCCCGTGACGCTGGCAGCCTATCGCTATCAAGGGAAACAATGGGGACTGCCCAGCACTGTAGACGCCACCTTACTCTTTTACAACCGGGAGTTATTCGACGCTGCCGGGGTGTCTTACCCACAGCCGGGATGGACCTGGGAAGATATGCTAACCGCCGCGCAACAGCTTAGCCACGGCGAGGTTCCGCAGCGGCAATGGGGGCTGGTCACACTCAATACGGGCTGGTTGACGTTGCCGCTCCTGCTCACGGCGCAACGCGGCGGCGCGTTGGTCAACGATCCGTCCGCGCCCACCGCCCCTACCCTGGACGATCCGCGTCTGATCGAGGCAGTGCGTTGGGTTCAAAGCCTGGCCTACCAGGATCAGGTGTTGGCCCCACCGGCGCTGGATATGAGTAGCTTTATGGATGGAGAAGCGCTATACTGCAACCACCAGGCGGCGATGTGGATCGCGAATGAAACTGCCGTGAACACCTGGGGAGATTGCAATGTTGCTCTGGGGATCGCGCCGGTGCCAGTAGATGGGCAGCCGGCGACGTTCTACACCATTTTGGGGCACGCTATCCCCAAAACTTCCGCCCATCCTCAGATGGCCTGGGAGTGGCTTTCCTTCGCTACCCACCAGTCACAACTCTGGTTAGGCATACCGGCGCGCCGCTCATTGTTGGCGCGCGTCGAGATTGCGAAGTTTCCCCAAGAACCAGAAACACAGACAGCCCTGCGACAAGCCTATCAGGAAACCTTGAACGCCTACCAATCCGCCGATAGCTTATTATTAGGTGTGTCTCCCTGGGGCGATGTGTTGGAACGGCTGTACGCTCAAGCGCTGCGCCAAAGTTGGACAACGCAGGAAGACCCGGCCGGCCCCCTGGCCCTGGCGCAGGCTGCCGCGCAAGATTACGTCACCTGTTTGGGGGACGCTACTGACGATACTCAACACGCGGCTGCCTGCGAAACACAAGCTGGTATTCCTTCTTGGTTTGCACTTTTCAACATCCCAGAGTAACCCCGAGGCGAAAGATTCTGGACACATTTCCAATGACCGGCGAGATCCCCCATAGCTTCTCGGAAGGTTTACCACATTCTTACCAAACATTCTGAAAACGTTCTGAATTTTCTGCCAAATTCCGGGTATAATCAAACTTGGAGGTAGAATACTATGAACGATGCCACTCCCCCGATTCTGATTGTAGACGACGAACCTGACATGATCCGCATCTACGCGGATACCTTGCGACACGCCGGGTACTCCGTCCTGACCGCCTTTGAGAGCGAGACGGCGCTGACGCTGGCGCGCACGCACGCCCCGGCGATTATCCTGCTCGACATCCTGTTACCCAACACATCAGGATTGGACCTGCTGCCGCAATTCCTCGCCATCAACCCCGATGTACAGGTGATCATGCTGACCATTCTGGACGAGGCCGAATGGGCCGTCCAGGCCCTCCGCGCAGGGGCTTACACCTACCTGACCAAATCGGTGTCCATCCAACAGGTGGTGAAGACTATCGCGGAAGCGTGGCAAGCGTGGCAACTACGGACGTATCGCCGTTACGGCGACCTGGCCGTGGACTTGCTGGCGAAGCGCACCATTGTGGACGGACAGCCTATCGTCCTGACGCCCTACGAGTGGGCTGCATTGGAGTGTCTGGCGCAGCAGCCCGCAGGGGTCTCGTATGAAGACCTGTGGGCCGGCGTATGGGATCACACGGAACCGCCCGATAAAAATTTGATCCAACGCACCCTGAGCAACCTGCGGCAGAAAATTGGCGAGACGCACATCGAAACCGTGCGGGGGTGGGGCTACCGGTTGGTGTAAGCCGTAGACATCCGAAACGTCAAACGTCATGTCTTTAAGTTTGACGTTTGACGGATTGATCGTACAAAAGGCTTATGCCTATTTCCAACCGCATCGTCTCCATCGAGTCCGGCGTCGTCATGGTCGTCACCGACCTGCACGGCGACTGGCCGCTGTACTGCCGTTACCGGGATGTGTTCCTGGAGCTGCGCGCGCGGGGATTGGCAGACACGCTCCTCTTCACCGGTGACCTCATCCACAGTGAGGGGCCGGCAGAATCCGACCGCTCGGTGGAGATCGTGTTGGATCTGCTGGAACTGCGCGAGGAGCTGGGCGACCACCTGGTCGTGCTGCTCGGCAACCACGAAGTCGCACACATCTACCCCTTTGTGCTGGCCAAAGGCGATTTCCTCTATTCGCCGCGCTTCGAGCACGCGCTGGGCCTCTATCACGACGCCATCGTGGACTTCTTCGACAGCCTGCCCTTCTACGCGCGCACGCGGGGCGGGGTGGCGTTGTGTCACGCGGGCGCGTTCCCGCAGGCCGCCGACCCCGCTATGATGGCGTCCCTGCTCACGTATTCCCATCGGGATGTGCTGCGCTGGGGGGCGGCGCGGATTCCACAGGAGCGGCTGCCCGAACTCAGCGAAGCGATGGCGGCAGAAAGCGGAATCCCCTACGCCATTCAGGCTTGGGAAAACTTTGCCGTCGCCGATCCCGAAGACCCGCGTTACTATGATAACCTCATCGGTGAACTGGCGATGGCGCATCCGCATTTTGACCTCCTGTGGACAGCGCTTTTCAACCGCAACGAGGCCGACTACGGCGAAGACGATTACACCTACCACCTCACCGCGCTGCTGCGCACTCTCTCCGAAGGCTACACCTCACAGCGGATTCTGGTCACGGGCCACATGCGCTGTCCCAACGGCTACCGCATCGTCGCCGGGGGCGGCCAACTGCGCCTCGCCAGCGGCGAACACGCCCGCCCCTACCAGTCCGCCCGCTACCTGCTCTTCGACGCCGCCAAACCGGCGCGGATGGTGGATTTGGTGGGCGGGTTGGGGAGTGTGTTTGGAAAGTAGAAATGAGAAATGAGTCCCCCATTTCTCATGACTCATTTTCCCCCTCACAAAACAACGCGCCGGGCGGTCTCCCTCAACCACCCGGCGCCTAATTCGCTCATTCGCTGATCCGCTTTCTCGCTGATCCGCTGATCCACCTTCTCGCTGATCCGCCGCTCCGCTTCCTCGCCTACGCCCCCCGCAACGTCGCGCCCAACTGCTTCTCCACCTGCTTGATGATGCGCTGGCGCAACTTCGCCACGTCGCCTTCGTCGAGCGGCTTGCCGGGCGATTGATAGGTCAACGCGAAAGCCAGACTCTTCTTCCCCGCGCCGATCTGCGGCCCCCGGTAGATGTCGAACAGCAACGCCTCCGTGACCAGCGGCTTGCCGGCGTCGCGGATGGCGCGCTCGACAGTCTGCGCGGGCGTCGCCTCGTCCACCACCAGCGCCAAATCCTCATGCACCGGCGGATAGTTGGAGATCATGCCGACTTGCTTTTCGGCCTCCGCCGCGCGCGCCGCATCGAGCAGCACGTCCACATCCCATTCCCACACGACGACGGGCTGCGCGGGCAAGTCGTAGGCCTCGCGCACCACCGGATGCAGTTCCCCTAACACCCCCAACGGCTTGTCGCCCAGCGTGATCTGCGCGCAGCGGCCCGGATGGAACGACGGATGCGCGCCGCGCGTCCACTGCGCCTTGTCCTTGAGCGCGAGCTGTTCCAGCAGCGCCTCGGCCACGCCCTTGAGGTCGAAGTAATCCAACGGGGCGCGGTCGACGCCTTGCCAGGACTGCGCGGCGCGCGGGCCGGTGAGCAGCGCGCTCAGGCGGCGCGGCTCGTCCACGCCGGTATCGGCGGCGGCCACGTCCGGCGGGCGCATCCGGGTGAAGACGTGCCCCACCTCGAAGAGCGCGATGCGCTCCAGGAAGCGCAGATTCGCCGAGGCCGTGCGCAGCGCGCCCGAAAGCAGCGTCCGCCGCATCTGTGCCCGCTCTGGGGCCAGAGGATTTGCCAGCGTGACGATACTGCCGGGCAGTTCCAGGGCTTTGTCGGGCACGGGATGCAGGCGCGCTTCCTCGCCGGGGTCAATCAGCGAGTAGGTGATGACCTCGTCCAGCCCCAGGCGCACCAGCAAGTCGCGGATGCGGTCTTCCTCTTCCAGCGACACATTACGGCGCAGCGGCGGCAGTTCCTCTTCGATGAGCGTGCCGGGGAAGCGGTCGTAGCCCCAGACGCGGGCGATCTCCTCCACCAGGTCCACGGGACGGCGCACATCCAACCGGTACGAAGGCGCGGTCACTTTCCAGACCGCTTCCTTGTCCCAACTGCCCGGCTGCGCCAGCGAGGGCTTCGCCTCTACGTGAAATTCCAGCGCAGTGAGAACGCGAATCTGTTCTTCACAGTCAATGGCAATCCCCAGGAGCCGGTCGGCCAGCGCGGGGTTGTAGGGGATGACCGTCGGCTGCGGCTTGCCGGGGTAGAGGTCGCCGGCGACGCCGTCCACCACGCCGCCCGCCAGCTCCGCCATCAACGCCGCCGCGCGCGCCGCCGCTGCCAGCGCCAGCTCCGAGTCCACCCGCTTGCCGAAACGCGCCCCGGCCTCGGTGGTGAGCTTGAGCACTTGCATCGTGCGGCGGATATTGATGAAGTTGAAGCTCGCCGCTTCCAGCAGGACGTCCTGGGTCGTGTCGGCCACCTCGCTGTCGAGGCCGCCCATGACGCCGCCGATGCCCACCGGGCCGCCGCCGTCGGTGATGAGCAGAGCCTCGTGGTCATACGTGCGCAGCACGCCGTCCAATGTCGCCATCTGCTCACCCTCGGCGGCGCGGCGCACGATGATGGCCGGTTTCGCCCCGCCCTCGCGCGGGCGGATAGTGGCGTAGTCGAAAGCGTGAAGCGGCTGGCCGAGTTCGAGCATCACGTAGTTGGTGATGTCCACGATGTTGCTGATGGGCCGCATCCCGGCGCGCTTGAGCCGCAGTTGCATCCACAGCGGCGACGGGCCGATTTTGACGCCGCGAATCATCGTCGCCGTGTAACGCGGGCAGAGGTCGGGGTCGGCGATTGCCAGTTCGACGAAGTCGGGCTGTTCCACCGTTTTCAGCCCCAATCGCTGCACGGCTTCCAGCGGCGCGCGGTTGAGCGGGCGGTTGAAGAGCGCCGCCACTTCACGCGCGACGCCGTAGACGGATTGCAGGTGGCCGAAGGGGCCTTTGATATCGAAGTTGAGCACGTAGTCGCCCAGCACGTCCACCAGCGGGACGCCCACCGGCGTGTCGTCCGGCAGGTAGATGATGTCGGTCTGCTCCTCGGCCAGGCCCAGCTCCTTCTCCGAGCAGACCATCGCCCGCGAGGAGACGCCGCGAATTTTGCTCTCCTTGAGCTTGCGCTTCGTCCAGCCCTCGGCGTGCCCATCGTAGAGCGTCGCGCCCTCCCAGGCGAAGGCCACTTTGAGATGCAGACCCTCCCGCCCTTTGATCTCGTACAAGCTCGGCGCGCCCGTCACGACAATCTCGTGCTCGGCTTTGCCGTAATTGACCTCGGCCAGCACCAGCCGATCAGCGTCAGGGTGTGGGCGCACCGCCAGCACTTCCGCCGTGAGCACCTTGTCACGTTCCCAGGGCAATTCCGCCTCCGGGTGGCCGATGGCTTCAATGCTATCAACTTCCAGGCCGGCCAATGTCAGGCGTTCAGACAGATCAGTGATAGGTATATCGCTGACGTTAACATAGTCATTGAGCCAAGATAATGGAATTTTCATTGTTTGTGTCTCCCTAATTACCAGACTTATTCCTGAATAAGCTGTGAAGAGATGTTGGACGCAGATAAACGCTGATTTTAAAAAAATTATCTGCGTGAATCGGCGAAAATCTGCGTCCTAATTTTCTTTTCATT
This sequence comes from Anaerolineae bacterium, assembly GCA_034429475.1. Classification (GTDB taxonomy): domain Bacteria; phylum Chloroflexota; class Anaerolineae; order B4-G1; family SLSP01; genus JAKQHY01. The sequence goes on along the minus strand of DAOUGD010000077.1, from coordinate 31,490 downwards.
ATTGCGGAACAACTCTACCGATCCTCAGCCCTAAAATTGCCGCAAAAACCGCAGGTCATTCCCATAGAACATGCGGATGTCGTTGACGCCGTACTTCGTCAGAGATGGACGCTCGACGCCGAAGCCGAAGGCGAAGCCGCTCCACTCGGCGGGATCGTAGCCACCGTTTTGCAGGACGACGGGGTGAACCATCCCCGCGCCGGCGATCTCGATCCAGCCGGTGTACTTGCAGATGCGGCAGCCCTTGCCGCCGCAGAGCGTGCAGGTGGTGTCCACCTCGATGCTCGGCTCGGTGAAGGGGAAGTAGGAGCTGCGCACGCGCATCTGGCGATCCGGGCCGTAGAACAGCCGCGCGAACTGCGTCACCGTGCCGATCAGGTCGGTCAGCGTGATGGTGTGGCCGACGGCCAACCCTTCCAGTTGGTAGAATTGATGCTCTGCACGGGCGGTGATCTGCTCGTAGCGGTAGCACTTGCCGGGCAAGACCACGCGGATCGGTTCCGGGCAGCGCTCCTTCATCGCGCGCATCTGCCCCGGCGACGTGTGGGTGCGCAGGAGCAGCCGCGCTTCCGCGTCCAGGCCCTTGACCCAGAAGGTGTCCCACATATCGCGGGCGGGGTGGTATTCCGGGATGTTGAGCAAGTCAAAGTTGTAAGCCTCCAACTCCACGTCGGGCGCTTCGTAGACCTCGAAACCCATCAGCGCGAAGATGCTGTAGAGCTGCCGCAAGGATTGCGTGGTCAGGTGCAGGTGGCCCGGCGCGAGCGGGCGGCCCGGCAGCGTCACGTCCACGGCGCCGGCCTCAAGGTCGCGCAGCAGTTCTTCCTGCTTGATGGCCTCGGCGCGAGCAGCGTAGGCCGTTTCCAACGCCTGCTTGACCTCGTTGGCGCGTTGTCCGAACGCCGGCCGCTCTTCCTTGGGCAACTGCCCCACGGCGCGGGTCTGGAGCGTGACCGCGCCCTTGCGTCCAAGCGCATCGGCATACCAGGCTTCGAGCGCGCTGCTGTCCGCGACGGCCGCCAACCGGGTCAAAGCGTCTTGATAGATGTGTTCCAGTTCGTCAAATAAAGTCATGGTCTCCTCCTGTTAGGGTAATGAGTAAAGAGTAATGAGAAATGATTTCTTGAACTCATTTCTCATTTCCCATTACTTATTTCTTCCTATAAAACAAAACGCTCTCGTCCTTTGCGAGGACGAGAGCGTTGCTCCCGTGGTACCACCTTGCTTGACCTGCACACGCAGATCCTCTTATCTCCACAGCCATTGCTGGTGATGGATGGCCCGGATAACGTGGGGCGGACGGAGCTGTCTACTAAGAAATAATAAGTGATGAGTAATGAGTAATGAGTGAAGTGGGTGTTTTACTTCTTACTCCTTACTTCTTACTTCTTACTCCCTACTTCTCCTGTTCAACAGTCGGCTCTGGGGCGAACTTCGGTGGACATTCACTGGGTGCGGCTCTCAGTCTTTGGCTGCACATCCCTGTCAGTTTCACGCCACGTACTTTTCCCCGTCACGGCCTTTTACAAGTCACTTTAGGTCTATTATGCCCAGGCTCAGGTAATTGTCAAGAAGGAATCAGTTAGCTTCTACTGAGAACGCGAGACGCTCGGCCATCATCCGCAGTTGCATAAAGCTGACCGGCTTGAGCAGCACCAGGTCAGCGATGTCGCCCAACATTTCCGCCGTGGCGGCGTCCGCCGTCGTGATCACCACCTGCGTCTTTTCCAAGCGGTCGTCGGCGCGAATTTGCATCAGAATGTCAGTGCCGGCCACATGGGGCAGGTTCAGATCCAGGATCACCACCATCGGGATGACTTCCTTGAGGCGTTGCACGGCGATGGCGCCATCATCTATGATCTCGGTCTCAAAACCACCGGCCTTCAACGCCTCGGAATAAATGGTTGCCAGATCGGGCTCATCTTCAATCACGAGTGCAAATCTTGAGTTCATGTCCATGCTCCTTGCCCAGGCGCGTAACACAATGAATGGAAATTAGTTTAACCGAATAAGCCATAATGACAAGTTATTCGGGATCGTGCTGGGCCAACTGTTGTACCACCTGGCGAAACTTGTTAATGCCGATAGGTTTGATCAATACTACATCAGCCTGGGATTCCACTTCGCTCACGAGGCGATCATTGGCCGTAGCGACAAGCACACGGGTCTGCGCCAAGCGCGGGTCACTGCGAATGTGTTGTAAGACGCGAATGCCGCCAACAATGGGCAAGTGCAAGTCCAGCACCACCACCGCCGGGACCATTTCCTGGAGACGTTGAATAGCGATAGCGCCATTAACAGCGACCTCAACGTCAAAATCGGCCATCCGCAACACCTCGTGGAAGAGCAGACTGGAATCCGGGTCGTCCTCAACCACCAGTACGAGTTTGTTGATCATCCTAATGTTTCTCCTGTTGGGGGGGAACGCTGGGCACGGTGACAATAAAAGTGCTGCCCCGACCCAATTCACTGTTGATGCGCACGTCGCCGCCCATCAATTCGACTAGTTGTTTAACAATCGCCAGGCCCAGACCAAAGCCTTTGTGCTCCCGTGTGGCAGAGCCGTCTATCTGGCGGAATGGCTCGAAGATATACGTTTGGGCCTCTTCGGGGATACCCGGCCCGGTGTCGGCGACGTCTATCGCCCAATGGGCGGCGTCGGGACAGTACAGTCGCACCGTAATCCCACCCTGTTTGGTGAATTTTATCGCGTTGCTAACCAGGTTAACCAGGATTTGGTGCAGACGTTTACTATCCCCCGACATGGACTGCGGCATATCTGGGGAGATCTCCGTCTTCAAATACAACCCTTTGGCTTCGGTCAACACCCGCATCGTGGCCTCCATATCGCTGACTAAGCCGATAGGAGAGAACGGTGCAAAGTGGAGAGAAAGCTGCCCGGCTTCCATACGCGCCTGATCCAGCAGGTCATTGACCAGGCTGAGCAGCCGTTGGTCGTTGGCCCGGATACGATCCAGGGCATTTTGCTGCCCTGGGCTTACCGGGCCATAGAGACCCGACTCGATCATCTCCGTAAAGCCCTGGATAGCGTTGAGCGGCGTGCGTAGTTCGTGCGAGACCATCGAGACAAAGCGCGACTTGAGGCGATCCAGTTCCTTAAGTTTCTCATAGGCCTCGGTCAATTCCAGATTCGCCTGCTGCAACTCGGCGGTGCGGTCTTTCACGCGCTGCTCCAGTTCAGCGTTGAGGACGCGCAGGTCTTTCAGGGCGCCCTCGAGGGAGCGGGCGGAGAGCCAGGAGACGGTGGCCATAATGAAGAAGCCGGCGATGGAAGGAATAGGGACATCGCCCTGAGCAGCAAATTCTACGAGGGACACCATCACACCACAAATAGCCGCGAAAACAAAACTACCCCAGGCCCTTAGCACCACACTGGCCATTAACACCGGGATGGTCAGAAAGAACAGGCCGCTGCCAATCAACAATTCCGCCGGCATGGCATACCCCATGACACCTACCAGCAACACCAGGAAGAGGCTGCTGGCCAGCCAACTTGGACCGTAGCGGTTGATGAAGAAGCAGAGAAGGATGCCAGCCAGAATAAAACCGCCCATTCGATAGAGTGAGATGATGCTGTCTTGGCCGGTAGAATTGGTCAGGTCGCTGTAAAGGGCGAAAAGGAGAGCCAGCACAGCACAAATTAGACCGCCTATAAGCATAATATTGAGCAATTTACGCCGGCGCACATCATCCGGGTCCAAAGAAGGAATATCAAATAACTTCATCTTCATTCTAATACTCCATCCACCAAAAGTAACGCGCTCAAAATGCTAGAACGCACCACCAGTTCCGGGCAGTAAAGGCACTTACCGATCCACAAAGGGAAGTAAGGAGGAGCCATATTTTCCCGCAGCCACTCCCCCCCGCGCAAGAAGACTTCATAGGGAATGTTTCCACTATGCTGATGCCAGACGGTCAATGCTTGCAAACAATACGCTGTTTCTTCAGCCGTGGGCATATAATATCCCCAGGAACCGTCTTTGCGCTGCGTGTTCAATAGCCATTGCACCGCAGCTTGTGCCAGGGTATCGTGATATCCTGCACAGGCAATAATAGCATGGGCTGTTACATAGTAAGGAGAAGCGTGCCATTTGTCAAACCAGAAAGGTCTCTGTACTCGACCTACACCCAAAAAAGTAATAATCTTCTCTATCGCCGGGTGGCTCACCTCAAAGCCACCTTGCCGTAACGCGCTCAACACATGAACATTAGCACTAACAGAAGGATTGGATTCCAATGCAAAACAACGAAAATAGTAAGGTTCCTCATAACTCAATACCGCTTCAGTATCTACTTTTCGGTCGAAACTGTTTAACACTTCATAAACCAGGCTAGTTTCATCACCATCTTTCGGCGCATAATTGGCTGCAAACCCAGCCCCACTTCCCGGGACCCAGGCATTTTGTAAGAAATCCAGGTGGGGTTGGCATAGCTCTAAAATCTCGGCATCTAACCCACCCGTTAGAGACAAATTCCACAAAGTCCACGCCTGCTCGAACACATCAAATGTGGAGACATTCGGCGCCTTCCCTTCCGGCGCGACCCGGCGCAGATACTCGAGCGCAGCGCGGTCGTTGGGGCGCACGTGCAGCGCGTAAAAGGCCGTCGCCGAGGGGCTGTAACTGATGGAACCGTCGCTTTCCTGCAAGTGGTCCACGTCCAACAGATCCACGCCATCCGGCCCGGCCATCTCCGCCGAGAAGGCCACCGTGACGTAGCGGCTGATCATCTTCTTGGGCAACATGGCCAGCTTCGCAGCGCGGCGCGGGGCCAGGGCATTGATGACGTCCAATTCATCACGGTGCAGCGCGCCCAGAGTCTTGGCCTCGCGGAGCAAAGTTGGCACGATCATCTCAAAGCCGATGGTCTCGCCGGCCGGGTCTGACTGTAACTCCTTAATGTGCTGTTCCAACGCTGTTTCCGCGCGGCGCAACCGCTCCCGGTCGGCCGGACGACCGCGCCGGGCCAGGGCGTTCATCGCGGCCAGAGTACAGATCACGCGGTCGTGATGATAGACCGGGTATTCCGCGCCCCACGAACCATCCGCCAGTTGGTGCTCCCGCAGCCAATCCAGCGCCCGGTGGCCGAGAGGATCCCCCAATTCAATCAACCGCCCCACCCAGGCCGTATCGTAAGCCGTCGTCATCATCTGGCCGGGGCCAATTTTTCTCAGAAGATCATGGACTTCGTCGCGCAGATTCATTGGGCAATTCCTCTTTAGGGAGTAATGGGTAATGAGTAATGGGTAATGGGTAATAGGTAACAGACCACTTGTTACTCGTTACTCATTTCTGATTTCTGATTTCCAATCACCGGATACCAACACTGCCAGGCGTCATCCCACACGCCAACGCCGAGCGTCTGGCCGATGGCTTGCGTGTAGAAGGCTTTCATCGCGGTCAGGTCGTCCGGCGACAGGGCTGCGTAATCGCGCTGTGTGGATTGGCGGCGGGTATACAGATGATCGTACAAAATCGCCCGCAACTGTGCCTCGGTCAGGTACAGAGAGGGGCTGACGGTAAAATACAAGTCCGTTTTCCCCGACGCCAGCAACGGCATATCAAACGCGCGCAGTTTGGAGAAGCCGATGAAAATATTTACCGGATCCACGTACTCGCCGTAATACTGCTCGACCAGCGCGCGCCGGTCGGGGACGACGCCGTGCTGTTGATAATACTGCACGGCCAACGCCGCCGTCGTCTCCGTCGCGTCGTGGACAAACAAACCAAAGAAAAGGCGATGCCGGGTGTGTACGCAAGTGCGGGCCATCAGATCGTCGAACAACTCAATGAGATACGCATACGGGGTGGGCGCTAAAAACTTGCGGTAGTCGCCGTAGAAGCGCACACGGACATTGTGCGCTTCGTAAAAGTTCAAGAAGTCGGGATGCCGCGCCAGGGACGCCAAACCCTCCGCCGCCATCCGCATGTAGGCATCGCCGCGCTCCATCAAAGGCAAGTCAAACGAAGGCGTCAAGAGCGTCTCGATGCCATGCGCGAAACACAGGCCATAAACGTCAATGTGCTTTCCAAACACAGCGTCAAGGTAGGCTGCCGCATAATCCGCCGGCTCGGGCGACGGATATTCCAGCGCAAACCAGCGCCGCGTCCCCTTGACCGGGAAGACGCACACCTTGGCGCCCGCCTCGTGGACAAGCCGCGCGACCTCTTCTGTCGGTAAAGTCTGGAAAGTTTGCAAGTCCATAGCAAATGAGCGGATCAGTGAGTGAGCGAGTGAGCGGATCAGCGTAACCGCCTCTCCTTACTCCTTACTCCTTACTCCTTACTCCTTCTTCCATTTCTTCGCCCCCTGGTGGATGGCGACGATGAGCAGGGTGACAATGAAGGTGCTCGCCAGAATAGTCGAGATTATAGGCAAAGTCGCCAGAGCGCGGATGCTCACCAGGGTGAGCGGGAAGGCAACGGCAAAGGCCAGGCTGCGCGCCCAATCTAAAGGGGCTTTGATGCTCAACCGCTGCACCGCCGAGAGGGCAAATCCCCCCAGCGCACCGACAAGTATATCCGTCAGCCAACCGCTCCATGCTGCCGCCAGGTAAGCTACAAAGACCAGCATCAACAGCGGCATCATGGCTGAATTGGTACAGGTAACTTTGAGTGATTCAGCATGACCCTTAAATTTCCATTCAATCCAGCGGATGTTCCACGCGCCCAACACCCCGCCGGCAAGCATACACAGGATGGCCCATCCGACTTGTCCCTGACGCCAGAGCGCCAAAGCGATAAAAAAGCCGGTCAGCAGCACAATGTTCTGGACAAATTCCCAGAAGAATTCCTGCAAGAATCCCACCGACGCAGGCGCTGTATGTGTCTCTTCAACCATAGTCTTACTTTAGCAGAATTTTGGCGGCTTACAAGTTCCTGATCGGCGCTCTGGTACTAAGGTACTGCTCAAAGAGCGCCACTGCATGACCAACGCCATCTTCAGCGCGGATTTGATGCCCCAATTCGGCGGCGCGCGCCTGCATGGTCGAGTCTTGAGTAGCCTGTCGCATCGCCTGCGCCAGCGCGTCCGCCGTCAGCCGGCGCGGATCGAGCGGCGCCGGGCCAATCCCCAACGCAGCCACCCGCGCGCCCCAAAAAGGCTGATCGAGGGTAAACGGAATGATCACCTGGGGAATGCCTGAATGCATCGCTATAGCCGTGGTCCCTGCCCCCCCATGATGAACCACCGCAGCGGTTTTTGGAAAAAGCCAATCATGAGGGACTTTATCCATAACATAAACGTAGGATGGTAGGACCTTGGTCTTGCCCAATTCACTCCAACCCGAAAGCAAAATAGCCCGTTGCTGCGTCTGCGCCAACGCCGCGAGCACCACATCTGCCAAGGCTCTGACTTTGCGATCTGCCATGCTGCTAAAGCCAATGCAAATTGGCGGCTGCCCATCAGCCAGAAAATCAACCAAAGCCATAGGAGGTCGCCAGTTCTGTAGCGCCGCTAAAAACCAATACCCGGTGACAGAGAACCAGGTCGGCCATGTATCCGGTTTAGGAAATACTAAAGGGCTGTGCGCGAAAAACAAGGGGATTTGACGACGTTTGAGTTCCGTCTCACTCTTCCAAAAGGATATTTTGGGCAGCCCTAGCGTTTTTCTTCGCCACGCGTTAATCCCACGGCCCAAGCCCAAGTGCCATAACGCCATTTTGCGCAATCGTGAATAAAGCCAGCCCAACGCAGGGCCGTATACGTTGGTTTCTCGATAGAGATAGCGCATTTGCAGTGGGTGACAGATTCCCATCACAGCGGGGATCGCTAACTTCTCCACCAGATGCACACCCATAATCCGACCCCAGTCCGAAAACACCAACGCCTCGGCGTCGCGGGCTGCATCCCAGACCGTGTCGAGAATCTGGGTTAAATAGTGGTGGGCCAGCCGGTACTGATCGTAGACCGGCAACCGCCCGGTCTTGACTTCCTTTTGCCCCGGCAAGCGCACATCCGCCGCCACCGGCACACAATGCAAACCGTAACTCTCCACCAACTCGCAGAAGTTGGCCTGCGTCGCCATCTGCACCGCGTGCCCGGCGCGCTGCAAGCCCACGCCAAAGGCCAACAGGGTTTGGATGTCGCCGCGCGTGCCGAAGGCCAGGAGGGTGATGCGCACTTATTCCCCCTCGCCCTCTGTGATCGCCTGATTGAGAAAAGCCATAGCCAACTGTGCTATCTGCGCCATTTCGACCTGCTGCATTGAACTTTTGCCCGCCGTAAAAGCAAAGTACATACGCTCGCCGACGGTAGCCACACTGATGATTTTTTCCCCAGGCATACCGGGACGCACGACCGGCCCATAAACTGCCTGAACCTTCAAATCGCCGTACTGTAACGGAAAATCCAAACGCCCCAGGTTCGTCAACACAAAATCATACGTGACGCCTGAATCGCCCACCAGCCCCTCTAAAGCCAGTTCACTGGCAGGATTTTCCGCGATTTGTTTGAGCGTCCACATGAGCGGCAGGACCTTGTGGGGACGTATTTCCCGACCGAGTCGTTGTTTGACGACACGCGCCGCTTCCCAGAAATCGCCAGGGATTTCGTAGGCAATGGGCACTTCTACGGCGACAGAAAACACCCCCAGCGTTTCGGTGTGCGCCGGCGAGAAATAGCGACGCATATTTACCGGCGTCAAGACTTTGCGCTTCCATCCCAATGATGGATTGCTCTGCTGCGACGCTATGGCATGGGAAAAGGCCACGCACAAAGCGGCATGAACTGTAGTGGCCTCTGCACGACAGCGCGCAACAAAAGCGCGGGTCAACATCTCATCCAATAACCAGGAGGACACATGCCATTCGGTGTCGCCTGGCGCAGTTTCGCGCGCTGAATTGCTGTCTTTCTTTTTTACAAAGGGCGTGACAATGGTCATTGCCTTGAAAACAGTCAGATAGAGCCGGGTCATCAAGGCGAGTCGCATGTTTTTGCGAAGCGACGGCGGCAGTAAATCTTTAAACCCGGATACCGGGGGAAATGGTGGCAATTCGAGTCCCGGTTCGGCCAGACAATTCAGAGTATCACGCAGTAAATACACTCCAAAAAAACCATCGGCCATACTGTGATTGAATACAGCCAGTATCTCTGAGTCATCAGTATGCTTATGCTTTAGCCATATAAAACGTGCAAAGGGGCCGCCCTTTCGCGGAAAGGGTATCAGAAATTCTTTCTCTACCTCTTGCGCCCAATCCGCCTCCTCAGAACATTCAACCGTGCGGAAAGGGAAGGGAAACATCCCCGGCGCTGTATCTTCCGCTAAATCCTTCACCAACCCTGGATGACGATTAACCGCCTTCATCATAGCACGCTCAAGTTGCGCAACGGAAAGCGGACCTTTCAATTGCACCACCAGGGCAAAACTATCAGACGGCTCTTCGCTGCTCAAGCTCTCCTCCGAAAATAGCGAATAGCGAATGGCGAATAGCGAATAGCGAATGGCGAATAGCGAATAGCAAAATCTCTGCGTCTCTGCGTCTCTGCGTTGAAAATTTTCATCTCATCGCTGGTGAACCCGGTTCATAATGACGCCTTCACTACCGCCGAGAAATGAATGCTAACCAGAGTTTCGCATCAGATCGCGCAGCGCGCGCCAACCGATGATGTGAATCCCGGCATCCTGAAATACCTGGCGCATGGCCTCGCTGCCAAAGGCTTCGTAATCAGCCACCCGCCCTTCCCAATCGAGGGTCAATGCGCGTATTTCCGGCGTATCTTTGGCCGGGTGGATAATCAGATAGGTGATCCCCGGCGGGAGAACTTTCAGTAGCCGTTGCATTTGCGCTACGCGCCCCTCGCCGGTATTCAAAGGTGTCAGGTAGAGATAGTCCAACACGGGAATTCCCTGCGCCTGCAACATCCGCATATACTGCGCCATTTCGTCGGGCGCTTCGATGGGCGTTTCGCCCTGCTCCAGATAATACAGGTCGCCGGCCTGCCCGCGCACCAGCAATGGCGGAATGTGATACTGCAAGGCCACCTGGACGTAAGCATTGAACAGTTCCGGCGTAGCCACCGCAAACATGTGCGAATCTATGTGGGTCACGTCAATGCCGGCGGCCAGCGCGCGTTCGATTTGCGCCGCCATCTCGCGCTGCGCCGCCTCCGGGTCCACGCGTTCATACATCACCTCGGGGGCCGCGTGGAAATAGCCGGCCTCATCCAGCAGCCCGGACGCCGGGTCAACCGTGGACAGCGGCGACCAGCGCATTGGCAGCCACTCACTGTTCAAAGTGATATGCACCCCCATATCCACTTTGGCGGCATTCTCGCGGCAATACGCCGCCGCCGCCGGGAACCACGGGCACGGGACCATCGTGGAGGCCGACGAGAGCAGCCCAAAATCCAGCAGATCGGCGTAAGCCGCCAACCCCGATTGACACATGCCCACGTCGTCGGCGTGAATAATCACGGCCCGGTCATGATCACTTAGGCCCAACTGTTTCAGCAGTGGATTCGGTTCCATAACACTCCTTTCTATGACCTGGATGAAGTTGAAATATATTCTACAGCACGCCTGACCCCATTTTCATTGCGAATTTTCTCGCCCAGACTTTCGGCCCGGGAACGCAGCGCCTGATCGTGAAGCGCCTGCGCGATAGCCTGGGCCAGACGTTCAACGGTACACTTCGGTAACGGGATAGGCGCCGGCGCGACGCCCAACTCGCTTAAGCGCTGCCCCCAGACAGGTTGATCCCACACAAACGGGACGGTCACGTTAGGGATACCGGCGCGCAATCCGGCGGAGGTGCTGCCGGCCCCGCCATGGTTGACGGTGACTGCAACTTGTGGCAAAAGCCAATCGTAGGGAACGCTGTCCGTCGCCAGAATCTCCGGCGGCAGGGCCGTCAGGTCTTGCCGGTCTGCGCCGGCGGCAATGACGATCCCGCGCTGCTTCGTCAGCGTTAACGCCGCCACCGCCTGTTTGACTATCCCCTTGCCCTGATGCGAGCTGCCAAAGCCCACGCAAACCGGCGGCGGGCCGGCGGCCAAAAAATCCACCAACTCGGCTGAAGGGTGCCAGGCATCGGGATGTTCAAGAAACCAGTATCCCGTAATATGCAGCCAAGCGGGCCATTCCGGGCGCTTGGGGAAGACCAAAGGGCTAAAGGCGCACAGCAAGGGCAACTGCCATTCCCGGATTTTGCGCTCACTGCGGCGCAAGGAAGTCGCGGGCAAACCCAAGACCTCGCGCCGCCAACGGTTGATGTAGCCCTTGAACAACAGATGCCACTCAAGCTGCTGGCGGAGACATCCCGCAAGGTCTACAACCGGCCTGCCGGCGGCGCGAATCTGCCGGAAAGGGTAGAACACAAACTGTAAATGTTGGGGATGAATCAGCGCCAGGTAAGCCGGGACGCCCAGTTTTTCCACGATCTGCGTCATCACCACCCGGCTCATCTGGTGGAAAACGAGGGCCTCGGCGTCCCGGCAAGCCTCCCACATGACCGACAGGCTTTGTTGGATGAACTGCTGCGCCGTCTGGTACATCACCTTTAAAGGGATGGTGTCCTTCTGTGAAACCTGCGACTCTGAGAATGAGTGAAACGGAATAGGACTGCACGCGAGGCCGTAACTCGTGACCAACTCATAGAATTGCCCAATCGTCACCACCTTCACCGTATGCCCCGCCGCCTGCAAACCCAACCCCAGCGCGATGTAGGGCTGCACTTCGCCGCGCGTGCCAAAGGCCACCAGTGTGATCCGCATCGTTCACCCTTTCACGTACTGCTGGAACACTTCCACCGCGCGCGCCACCCCATCCTCGGCGCGAATCTGCTCGCCCAACTGCGCCGCCCGCCCGCGCATCGCCGCGTCGTTCACGGCGATCTGTAGCGCCTCCGCCAGTCGCTCGGCGGTCAGTTCTTTGGGCGGAATCCCAACCGGCCCCGCGCCCAGTTGATGCACCTGCCACGCCCAGAACGGCTCATCCACCACAAAGGGGATGATGACACTCGGAATCCCGGCGCACAGGGCGGCTCCCGTGCTGCCGACGCCGCCGTGATGGACAGCGACGGACACTTGCGGGAAGAGCCAGTCGTGCGGCAGCGCTTGCGCCGCGTAGACCGTCTCCGGCAAGGCCGCGCCCTGGCCCAACTCATTCCAACCGGCGGTGATGATGCCCCGCTGCCCCGCCAGCGCCAGTCCCTTGACGAGCAGCGCGGTCATGTCGGCGATTTCGAGGTGCGTCACACTGCTGAACCCGATGGAGACCGGCGGCGGGCCGGCCTCTAGGAAGGCGACCAGATCGGCGGGGGGCTGCCAGGACGCCGAATGCGGCAGGAACCAGTAGCCCGTCAGGTGAACCCAATCCGGCCAATCGCCGCGCTTGGAGTAGACGCGCGGACTCCACGAAGCCAGGATGGGCGTCTGCTGCTGCCGAAACCAGCGGTCGTTGCCCAGCCACCGGGCGGGCGGCAGTCCCAACGTCGCCTTGCGCCAGCGGTTGAAGAAGGGCATGTAGAGCAATTCGATCATCCGATCCGTGAAACTCTCTTGGAGGTTGACCACCGGCTGCCCCCGGTCGTTGAAATAGCGATTGCCGTAGAAGAAATCCATCTGATGCGGGTGGATGACGCCGACAATCATGGGCACGCCAAGCTTCTCCGCGATGTGGCGGGCGGGGATGCGCCCCATGTAGTTGCCCACCAGCGCCTCCGCATCTTCCGACGCCGCCCACATCACCTGCAACGCCTGCATCGTGTGGTCGCGGAGCAGGCGGTAGACGGAGGGCAAATGCACGCCGGGCTTCTTCTGCGATTGCCAGGCCTTGCGGAAGTCCACGTCAATGGTGGCGCAGGGAAGACCATACTCCGTCACAAAATCGTAGAACGTGGCGTGCGTCACCATCCGCACGGTATGACCGGCGGCCTGCAAACCTCGCCCAAACGCCACAAACGGCTGAATATCGCCCCGTGTGCCAAACGCCAGAATTGTTACGCGCATCCCCTATGCCCTACTCCCCAATCACCGATTTCCCATGACCGGTTTTCTATCAAGATACTGCTCAAACACCGCAACCGCCCGCGCGACGCCATCTTCCGCCTGAATTTGCCAGCTCACCTCCGCCTGCCGCGCGCGCATGGTCGCATCGCGCAACACCGTATCGAGCGCCTCGACCAACCGCTGCGCCGTCAGCGCCTTGGGCGGGATGGCCGGGACGCTCACACCCAACTCGGTGAGCCGCCACGCCCAGAAAGGATTATCAAACGCAAATGGGATGATAATGCTGGGAATCCCGCTGCGCAACGCGATGGCCGTGGTGCCGGCCCCGCCGTGATGCACCGCGGCCGCGCACTGCGGAAACAGCCAGTCGTGCGGCGCACCCTCGATAGCGAGAACATTTGCCGGAAACGTTGGGCGCTGCCCCAGATTGCTCCAACCGGCGGCCAGGATGCCGCGCTGCCCGGTCTGCGCCAACGCAGCCAGAACCACATCGGTCACCTGGTACATATCGTGAAAGCTGACGCTACCGAATCCCACGTAGACCGGCGGCGGCCCGGCCGCCAGAAACGCCGTCAACTCTGCCGACGGCAACCAATCCACGGGGCGTCCCAGAAACCAATAGCCAGTCACATGATCCGTGTCCGCCCAATCATCCGGTTTGGGAAACACCGTCGGGCTGTAGGCATGAAGCGTCGGTACAGCCAATGCCGCATAATCTTTGACGTCGCCCTTGAGCTGTGAGACTTTGGGCAGGCTAAGCGTCTGCTCACGCCACTCGTTGATGAAAGGTTTCAGGATCAGCCAGGAGGTAATGCTGAAGGCAACCTTCTGTTTCAGCGCGCCCAAACGGTTGTCCAGGCTGCGCTGCCAAATCTGCTGGCAAATATCCTCAGGGAAGAAGTGGACAACGTAGGTCGGTACCCGCAATTTTTCCATCACATGCCAGCCGGGAATAATTCCCATGTCGCCGAGAATCAGCGCATCCGTATCCTGGCAGGCTTCCCAGATTTCACGGAGCGCCTGCCGCGCCGCCTGCCGCGCGAGTTGAAGGGTGGTGAATATCCCGTACGTCCCCTCCGCGCTGCGCGTCTTTTCCATCCGGCGCAGGTCAAAATGGATGGGGATACATGGCACGCCGTGCTTCGTCACGAGTTCATAAAAGTCGGCCTGCGTCACGACCCGCACGGGATGGCCGGCCGCCTGCAACCTCAGACCCAACGCGACAAGCGGCTGCACCTCGCCGCGCGTGCCAAAGACCAAAATCGTCGTCCGCGCTCCGGTTTTCATCCTACACCTTCTTGAGCCTCGACATTAGGCGCCGCCGGATACCAACGGAACAGGAAGAACGCCCCCAACGCCATCACGCCGCCCAACACGCCGATGATGCGAATCCCCAGCGGGCCGTTCGGATCGGATTGCCCGCGCCCCAACAGCAAGACCAGCGGCGGAATCATCGCAATGACACTGTACACGATGCTATCCACCGCATCCAACGCCGCGTAATAGACCCCTTCGCGCCGCTGCCCGGTGACGACAGCGTCGTCATCCACAATTTCGCCGATGAAGGCGGCTTCCATCCCGCCGCTGCTCGCCAACGCAAACGCCTCCAAAATCACCCACACCATGCCCGGAATCAACAAAGGAACGGGCATCCAATCCCCCAACACCAACAGGCCGGGCAAGACAATGGCGGCGACGAGCAAGCTCCCAGAGAAGGCCCGCCGCTTGCCAAACTGCCGCGAAAGCCACGGAATCACCGGGTAGCATACAATGGTAGCAAGCAGTCCCACCCCGTAAAAATACGAGGCCGCCCCGGTCGAGAGCAGCAAAATTTCCGTCACAATGAACGGAAAGATCGTCTGAATCAACACCCGGCTGCTGGTGCTGAGCGCGTGAATCCCGGCGATGACCAGGAAGGCGCGGTTGCGCAGGGTCTTCCCCAAACTCTGAAAGAGATTCATCTCCGCCACTGGCGCGGATGGCCGGGACGGCTCGCGCAATACCAGGAACGGCAGATAGAAGAGCGCCAGCGCCAACACGGTATAGACCCCCATCGTCGCCTGATACCCCCAATGCTCGATCCCCAACCCGGCGGCGCCGCTCACCACCAGGCCGATGAGCCGCATACTGCCGGCCCATGCCCCAACTTTGAGCCGCTCCTCATCGGTCTTCGCCAGTTCCGGCAACAGCGCATTGTACGGGACTTGCTGGAAGCCGGTAATCGTGCCATGCGCCACCAGCATCGCCGCCATATACAACAAATTCTGGAGGGAAGTCGTCGGTGTTGGCGGAAACCACAGCAGGAAGAAAAAGGCCAGCCGGGGCAACCCCGCCAGGAACATCCACGGCAGCCGCCGCCCCCACCGGCTGCGGCTGCGATCCGACCAATGACCGACCGGGATGGTGATAATGACATCCATCGCCGCGTTGATCGTCATCAGGATACCGTAGAGCAAACCCAGCGGGATCAGCGCTGGGCCATCAGGCGGCACATAGAAATACGTCTGCCAATTGCTGATGAGTTGCCAGATGAGCGAATCGCTCAGTCCGATCAGACCATAAAAAAAACCTATGGTTGTTAACGAGCGTTTGGACAAAGTTATTGATCCGGCGGGATCAGGAAATCCCACAAACCTGACAAAACCGATAGATCGCGCACGATTCCCTGCGCCAGATCGTGATCGGCCAAACTCCGCTCCACCGCATACGCCGTCATCCCCACCGCGCGCGCCCCTGCCGCCCACGATGGCTCGTCGTCGAAATAGAGGCACGCTTCCGGCGGCGCGTCCAGCGCGCGGGCGACGGCCAGGTACGCCTCCGGGTCGGGCTTGGCGACGCCGATCACGGGCGCGGCGAGCGCCACGTCCACCCATGCCGCCAGCCCCGCCCCTTGCAGCGAGGCCTCGATGCTGGCGAGTTCAAAGTTGGAGAGCACCCCCACGCGCAAGCCGCGCTGTTTGAGGGTCTGCAATACCTGGGGAACTTCGGGGAAAGGGCGGACAATCGTGGTGTAATCGAATTGTCGAAGCTGCGCCTGCTGCGCTGGGGTCAGATGGAGGTCGGCAGCCAGGACGTTCCAGAAACCCTCAAAAATCGCCTGCTCCTGCGCTGCCGTGCTGGGCGCGGATTGGGGGTCGCGCCAGGCCCACCACCGCTGCGTCAGTTCCTCGAAGGAAATCGGCAACACCTGCTTGAAGTACGTCATCGCCGCCTTGAAGTCGAAGTACGTCAGCACCCCGTCGCGATCAAAAATCACAGCCTGCATTTTGGGCATCGGCGAGACTCTCCTTGAGGACTTTACATATTCCTAACAATAGCCTGATTATAGCGCATAGCATGGGATAATACAACAAAAAGACCAACGAGCAGTACTCGTTGGTCTGTAGTTATCAACCGCGCGGCCCTAAATCCCCAGCGCATCGCGCGCCTCTGGCTCCATCATCGCCGGCTGCCACATCTCCCGGCCCATCACCACCTCCACCGGCTTATCGGTCAATTCGGCGGCGCGTTCCTGCACCTGATTCATCATAAACGACGCCATCGGGCACATCGGCGAGGTCAGGATCATCGTGATTTTGACATCGCTATCATTCACCGCAATGTCGCGGATCATCCCTAGCGCCACCACGTCCAGCCCGATCTCGAAATCAATCACGTCGCGCAGCCCGGCGCGAATCTTGTCGGCTTCTCCCTGCATTATCGTCCTCCAAAATAGTCAGATAGTCTTTAGTCGGATAGTCCTGTTGTCGTTCATTCACTTGCCATACGGCCATTATAGCATAGAATGGGTTACAGGCGAATAAACAAGATTAGTAATTACTTAATAGGAAATTATGCCATAGAAACAGGTAATGAGAAATGAGTAATGAGTGAAAATCGCTCATTGACTCATTACTCATTACTCATTTCTACAAAGAGGTGACACTATGAGTATGACCGACCGTGTCGCGCAGTTGCGCCAACAAAGTCTGGAGGCCGTTGAAACGTTGTCCACCGAGCGCGCCGAGTTGCTGACGGAGTTTTACCGCCGGCACACCGCGCTGACCTCCGCGCCGGTGAAGCGCGCGCTGGCGTTCCGCTATCTGCTGGAACACAAGGCGATTGACATTGCCGCCGGCGAGTTGATCGTGGGGGAAAAAGGCCCCGCGCCCAAAGCCACGCCCACCTACCCCGAACTCTGCTGTCACTCCCTGGACGATCTGGACATCCTCAACGACCGCGAGAAAATCCCCTTCGCGGTCAGCCCGGCGGCGCGCCAGATTTATGCGGACTCCATCATCCCCTTCTGGCAGGGGCGGACGCTGCGCGAACTCATCTTCGCCAACATGAGCGCGGAATGGCAGGCGGCCTACAATGCCGGCATCTTCACCGAATTTATGGAGCAACGCTCGCCCGGCCACACGGTGGTGGATGACAAGCTTTACCACAAGGGGATGCGCGACTTCCAGGCTGACATCCAGGCCAGCCTCGCCGCGCTGGACTTCGCCGGCGACCCGCAGGCCTACGCCAAGCGCGAGGAATTGCGCGCGATGGACATCGCCGCCGGCGCGTTGATCGCGTTTGCGGAACGCTACGCCGCCTACGCCCGCGAGCTGGCCGCGCAAGAGGCCGATCCGCAGCGCCGCCAGGAATTGGAGGAGATCGCCGCCGTCTGCGACCACGTTCCGGCGCACGACCCCCGGACGTTCCGCGAAGCCCTGCAAATGTACTGGTTCGTCCACCTGGGCGTGACGACGGAGTTGAACCCGTGGGACTCGTTCTCGCCGGGGCGACTGGATCAGCACCTCGCCCCGTTCTACGCGCGCGATCTGGCGGAGGGCCGCCTGACGCCCGCGCAGGCGCGGGAACTGCTGCAATGCTTCTGGATCAAGTTTAACAACCAGCCCGCGCCGCCCAAAGTGGGCGTCACGGCGGCGGAAAGCGGCACCTACACCGACTTCGCGCAGATCAACACCGGCGGCCTGCGCCCCGACGGCGGGGACGGCGTCAACGACCTCACGTACCTCATCCTCGACGTGGTAGAAGAAATGCGCCTGCTCCAACCGAGCGCGTCCGTTCAGGTGAGCCGGGAGAATCCCGACGCCTTCGTCCACCGCGCCGCGCGCATCATCCGCACCGGCTTCGGGCAGCCGTCCGTTTTCAACGCGGACATGGTAGTGGAAGAGTTGCTACGGCAGGGCAAATCGCTGGCGGACGCGCGCGCCGGCGGCACGAGCGGCTGCGTCGAGACCGGCGCGTTCGGCAAGGAGAACTACAACCTCACCGGCTACTTCAATCTGCCGAAAGTGATGGAACTGGCGCTGCACAACGGCGTGGACCCGCGCACCGGGCAACAGCTCGGCCCGCAGACCGGCGACCCGACCCAGTTTAAGACGTTTGACGAGGTGTTCGCTGCCTTCGAGACGCAAATGCGCCATTTCATTGACATCAAAGTCCAGGGCAATAATGTCATCGAACGGCTATACGCCGCCTACATGCCCGCGCCGTTCCTCTCACTGCTGATCAGCGATTGCATCGCCAAAGGGCAGGACTATCACGACGGCGGCGCGCGCTACAACACCTCCTACATCCAGGGGGTGGGACTCGGCTCGATCACCGACATCTGCGCCGCGCTGAAGACCCACGTCTTCGAGCAGCAGACGGTGACGCTGCCCGCGCTGTTGGACGCGCTCCACGCGGATTTCGTGGGCCACGAGCGGCTGCGCCAACTGCTGCTCAACCGCACGCCCAAATTCGGCAACGACGACGCCTACGCCGACGCGCTGATGGCGCGGGTCTTCGAGGCGTACTATCAGGCCGTGGAAGGCCGTCCAAACACCCGTGGCGGGGCGTATCACATTGATATGCTCCCTACCACCTGCCACGTCTATTTCGGGGCGGTAACGGGCGCTACGCCGGACGGGCGCAAGGCGTGGACGCCGCTTTCGGAAGGGATTTCGCCAGTACAGGGCGCCGACCGGCGCGGCCCGACGGCGGTGATCAAGTCGGTGTCGAAACTGGATCACCGGCGCACCGGCGGCACGCTGCTCAACCAGAAGTTTACGCCGGCCGTGCTCGGCGACGAGGCGGGGCTGGCGGGATTGGTGCAACTGATTCGCGCCCACTTTGACCTGAACGCGCATCACATCCAGTTCAACGTGGTGGACGTCGCAACGCTGCGCGCGGCGCAGGCCCACCCGGAACAGCACCGCGATCTGATCGTGCGCGTGGCCGGTTACAGCGACTACTTCTGCGACCTGAGCCGGGCATTGCAGGACGAGATTATCGCGCGGACGGAGCATCAGGAGTTAGGAGTTGCGAGTTAGGAGTTGCAAGTTAGGAGTTAGGAGTTAGGAGTGAGGAACAACTGCCGACCAGCACTCAGCACTCAGCACTCAGTCCTCAGTCCTCAGCACTGTCTTTGGAGGAGGGCGCGGTGGGTAGCGATGTCCAGAAAGACGCGCCGCTGTTCTGGGGCGGCGAGGGCGGCGGCCTGGGCTTGGAGGCGCTGCACGGCTTCCGCCAGGATGGTTGTGGCCCGGTCGTCGCCGTTGGCCTGGAGCACGTCCACACAGGTCAGGTAAATCTCGAAGGGATCGTCCGTCCCTTCCAGAGAGTGAGCGGCCAGGAAGTCCAGAATCTCATCCACGTAGCCTTGCGCCTGCGCCACATCCCCCGCAACAAAGGCGGCCCTGGCTAACCCCGCCAGCGGATCGAGGGCCAGGTAGGGTTCGCTCTGGGAACGCCGGAGTTGCAAGGCTTCCCGGTATGCGGCGGCGGCCGCTGCCACCTGACCGGCGGCCAGCAGCGCGCCCCCCTGGTTGGACAGCACATACGCCTGAAGGACTTCTTCCCCCAATTCCCGCGCCAGCGCCAACGCGGCCTGCGCGTATTCCAACGCCTGCGCGTTCTGCCCCTGCCGCACGGCCAGGATGCCCCACAACCCCAGCGTGCGGGACTCGCCGGCCCGGTTGTGCGTTTCGCGCCGAATCTGCAAGGCGCGCGCCAACGAGTGTTCCGCCGCCGCGTAATCCCCCAGGCACACTTGGGCGGAGGCCAGGTTGTGCAGAGCCTTCGCCTCACCGGCCGGACTTTGTAATTCTCGCCAGAGCGCCAATGCTTGCATAGCGCAAATGCGCGCCTGGCCCAACATTCCCTGCTCGTTAAACAACACGGCGAGATTGTTCAGAGCGTTGGCCTCGCCCCAGCGGTCGCCGATGTCGCGCTTGAGGCGCAAACACTGTTCGGTGGCTGCCTGCGCCCCATCGCGCCGACCCTGACGGGAAAGCACGGCTCCCATGTTGCTCAACGCCGCGCTTTCTCCCCAGCGGCACCCCAATGTCTGATAGGCGGCCAACGCTTGTTGATAATGGCGGAAGGCAGCGTCGTAATCGTTGGTGAAAAAGGCGATGTTGCCCAACTGCCGCAGACTGTCGGCGACCACGTCCGCCAACTGCGCCGCGCGCGCCAACGCCAGCCCGGCCTCCGTCTGCTCCCGCGCGGCGGCGTACTGCGCCTGCGAATAGGCGATGCGGCCCAGCGCGTTGCAGGTGTGCGCTTCCCCGTAAAGCGCGCCGCTCTCGTGGTAGAGTGCGCCCGCCTGCGAGTACCACGCCTGGGCGTCCGCGTATTTCCCCTGGCGCAGCGCGACTTCCCCCAGGCCGCCGAGCGCCAACGCCGTCTCCAGGGGCGCATCCAGGGCTTGCAGCGCCGTGTGACTTTGCTCGAACCAAGCCTGACTTTCGGCGGGGCGGCCGCGTTGTAACGCGAACCAGCCCTGACAGGCCAGCGCGTGCGCCCCAACGCGCCGCGCTTCCGGCGTCTCGGCGGCAGCAAAAACCTGCGCCGCCGCCGCAAAGGCGGCCTCCCCCTCCTCCAATTCAGCGCGTTTGTCATAGAAGAGGAACAGGCTGCGCAGCGCGCCGCCAAGTGACGCGGCGTGGCCGCAGGTCAACGCGACCTGCCAGGCGGTGCGGACGTTGCCGATGTCCCGGTCAACAGCGGCGAGGGCGGATCGCGCGGCGGCGCTTTCCAGAAGCGGCTGCTGCTGCGCCAGCCAGGCGAGGTAGTAATCGCTGTGCTGCACCCGCAACGCCTCCCACTGCGGCGCGGCGGACGCTTTCTCCTCGGCGTAACGCCGGATCAACTCGTGCAGGGCATAACGCGGCGCGACTTCCCCCGGCTCCTGCCGCAGCAGGGATTTATCTACCAGCTTCCGCAGCAACGGCGGCGCGACGGAGGCAATCTGCGCGGCAGCAGCGTAGTCAAAGCTGTCGGGAAACACGGCCAGCGCCTGCGCCACGGCCTGCTCTTCCGGCGCGAGCAAGGCCCAGGACGAGTCGAAGACGGCGCGCAGGCTGCGATGGGCCTCCGGGATGGCTTGCAGGGAATCGGCCAGGAAATCGAAGTCCCGTTGCAGGGCGGCGGCAATGTCGGCGCAGGAAAGCGTCGGCGTCCACGCGGCGGCCAGTTCCAGGGCCAGCGGCAAGCCGCCTACTTGCTGCGCGATGGAGACAATGGCCCGGGCGTCGGCAGAGGTGGGCGCGAGATCGGGGCGCAGCCGCCGGGCGGCGGCGATGAAGAAGCGCACGGCGTCGGAGGCTTCCGCCGTTTGCGGCTCAGCCGGCGCCGGATAGGACAGCCCATCCACCTTCACCACCTGTTCGCCCTGGAGGCGCAGACATTCCCGCGTCGTCACGAGCAGCCGCAGCGCCGGGGCGCAACACAGCAGGTCGGCCAGATGGGACGCCGCCGGGAGCAGGTGCTCAAAGTTGTCCAGCACCAAGAGGATTTCCTTGTGGCGCAGGTAGTTCTGCAACTGCGTCCACAAATCCTGGCGCTGGTAGAACTCGAAGTCGAGCGCGCGGGCCAGAGCGACGGCCAGGCCCTCCGCCGAGGCGACGGCGGCCAGGGGAATGAAAACGACGCCATCCCGGAAGTTGCCGCGCTCATTTTCGGCGACCTGGCACGCCAGGCGGGTTTTGCCCACGCCGCCCGGCCCTACAAGGGAGAGGAGGCGCACATCGGGATGGTTGAGCTGTGCGGCGATCTGCACCAGTTCGGCGTCGCGGCCCAGAAAAGGGGTCAGGTACGTGGGCACGTGGTACGGCGGAACCGGCGGGATCGGCAAGGATTCCTCGCGGATGTGCGCGTGCAGGCATTGGAGCGCGTCGGCCGGTTCGACGCCCAGCTCGGCGTCCAGAATGCGGCGCAACGCAGCGTATTGGGCGAGCGCGGCGGAGCGTTCGCCGCTCAGGGCCAGGGCGCGCATCAACTGGCCGTGAGCTTCCTCGCGCCACGCCTCCAGCGCGATCTGGCGGCGCGCGTAGACCTGCGCCTGAGCGTAGTCGCCGCGCGCGAGGTGCAGATCGGCCAAATCGTAGAACAGCGTCAGCGCGCGCCGGTGCAAGGTTTCCCGCTGCATCAATAACCATTCCTCAAAGGGCAGGCTGTCCAGCGTGAAGCCCTCCAACAAATCACCCCGGTAAAGCTGCGCGGCGGATTCCATGCGGCGGAGGCAGGCGCGGCAGGCCGAGGCGCGGCGGTGGGGATGGCGTTGCACGGCGTCCAGTGCAATGTTGAAGGCGGTTACGTCCAGCCAAGACACGCAGTCCGGGTTGAATTGAAGCGTCTGGCGCGTGACGAGCAGGTAGGGCGGTTGCGCGTTGGCGTCATCCAGCGCGCGGCGCAGGCGATTGAGGGTCTGGCTGAGGGCGTGGAGGGCGTCCTGGTCGTCCTGTTCCGGCCAGAGGAGCGCGGCCAGGGTTTCCCGCCGGAGAGGCTGATCGGCGTTCAGGGCCAGGTAGGCCAACAGGGCACGGGCCGCGTCGGTCTCAAAGCGCGTGAGCGGCTCACTTGCCAGCGTTACCTGGAACGAGCCGAGTAGCGAAATGCGGAGTTCGGCTGGCAGCGCCGAGCTTGTGACGTTTTTGTGATAGTCGTCCGCTATACTATCCAATAGTTAAGTCCTTTAGGGAATGAGAACATCGTGCGTGTGGTTATTATAACGCAGAAGCCATTGGGGATAGTGTGGAAAGTAAGCCGGCTGCGACCCTTTATCATTCATATCTGCTGCGCCTGTGGGCAATCAGTGGAACTCAGACGTGGCGCGTGATGGTGGAGCACATCGGCACGCACGAGCGGCGCGGCTTCGCCAGTTTGGAGGAGTTCTTCGACTTCTTGCGGCAGCAGACAAACGAAGCACAATCGCCGGAGGACACGACGGCGGGATATCTCAACGGATTTAACGGATGAAACGAATAAAAGAATCCGTTCAAGTCCATTCAATCCGTTGAGCATAAGCGGGGGGTGTTCTGAGGCCAAGCCTCAGTCAACCAGGGCGTTAGCGCCCTATTCTATTTCTATAGTTTTGAGGAGGTTTGTTGTGAATAAGTTACGATGGTTAGTTTTGCCCCTGGCATTGGCCGTGTTGTTGATCGGCGGCGTCTTTTGGACGGCGGGAGCGGCCCGCACGGCCCCGGTAGAAGCAACGGTGGTCGCCAAAGCCGTGACGGCGCCGACCGCGCCCACGTTGACACTCGCCATTTCCGACACGGCACTCGCGCTCAACACCAGCGCGACGCTCGACCTGGACGATTCCACGTGGTACAGCGGCACGGGTACGTTGACGTATACGGCGGAGACCGCGCCGAGCGAACTGTTCACGCTGACGCTGGCCGGGCGGATGCTCACGATCACGTCTACGTCCACGCTGACCGGCGGGGTTTTCGTGGTGGATGTGGAGGTCACGGACGGCGTGTACACCGCGACCGACCCGTTCACGGTGACGGTGGAGGAAGCGCCCCCGCCGCCAGAGTTGACGCTGGCTATCCCCGACCGACCGCTGGCGCTGAACGGCGCAGAGACGTTGGACCTGTGGACGTACACCACTTACAGCGGCGACCCGGCTGACCTGGTTTACACGGTCACGACGCCCGCCAGCGCGCTGTTTGCCGCCGGCGTCACCGGCACGCACTATCTGAACATCGCCTCTACCTCGGCGACGATGGGGGGAGAGTTCGTCGTGGACGTGAGCGTGGGCGATGGCCTGTCCACGACCGCCGATGCGTTCACCGTCACCGTCACGGGCGTGCCGACGTTGAGCCTCTCGATTCCCGACGGCATCGGTGTGCCGGTTGAGGGGCAGCGGACGCTGGATTTATGGGATTTCACCACCTATCATCTCAGTGACAAGTCGGGACTGGTCTATACCGTGACCCAGCTTAATGGAACTTATAGCCTGGATATTGCGCTGGCGGGTAGTCATTACATGAGCATGACATCCCTGGGGTATTCCAGCGGCTCCCAGGCCTCTGTGGAGGTCGAGGTCAGCGATGGCGACCTGTATTTCTTACTGGCCATTGAAGTTGTGACAGACTATCCACCCATCCTGGAGTTCCACGGCGACCATATCCGTGTCGCGCCGAACCCGCTCAAGGCGCCGACGGGGGCAGTTACGTATTTGATTGATGACGAATACAAGCAAATCCACCCATTGGAAGACTTCACGTGGGGCTACGCATACGCATCCTCTTTCGAACTTGTCGGCGACGTTGCGCCACAGCTAGGAGCGGCCGTGATCACGGGGACAATCAATTGTTCCTACGAGTATTGTTTTTACCTGACTTTCACTCCACCGGTAGGAGCCGTAGGTACCTACCAGGTCGAAGTACAGGCCTGGAATTACTCGTACATGACCGATACCGACATCCTGACCGTAACTATCATGCCGCAGGTTTACCTGCCACTCGTCATCGGAGGGTATCCACCGGTAGCGACGCTGAAGCCCATTGACAACCCTGACGGCGACGGCGTGTACTATGTCGAATGGAATGTTACCGGCGGCGGGCACATCGGGTTTGAGTTGCAACGTGATACCAATCCACAGTTCACCAATCCGACAACCTTCCAGCAAAATTCTTACAGCACCAGCTACAGCGCCGAAACGTTGACGCCGGGCACCTATTACTGGCGCATCCGCCCGTATGGTTCAACCGAGAATTTTGCCTGGAGCAATGTGGTGGCAGTGAATGTGGGCAACTTTGCTTACCTCTACGTAGAACCGCTGTGCGCCTTCGGCCTACGTGTGGAACTGTTCGGGCCGATCAATACTTCCATAGACTACGAGAGTGGCTGGTGTGGTGATGTGGATTACTGGCGCAGCGTCCCGGCAGGCACTTACACCACGCGCCTGAGCTGGTTAGGCGGCAGTATCGTGGATAACGTAGGGGGGACGTATCTGGGTAACGGGGGAGAATACATCATCGTAGCCGACCAACGTCCACCTAGCTGGCAACCCTACTAAAAATCGGTTTCTGCTCAAGCATTGCGTCTGAAGATGTGAAGTATGGGTTTCGGTTCGGGCAATACCTGAACCGAAACCCTTTCTTTTTTAGTAGCTTCAATCCTCATCCCTGAGCCACGACTGCAACTGTTGCTGGGTGCGCCAGGCCTGGCGCGTCCGACGCTCGCCGCGCAACAATCGCCACACTGTAGGGCCGTGATGGGCCAGGAGCTGAAACGGGCGGTGCAGATAGAACCGAAGTTTTTCTCCGAAGGGCAGCGCCCGCCGCATCTCAAGATCGCCCAGCAGCACCAGGCCCGCGTATTTCAGGAAGCCCCGGAGATTGCGTTCCGGCATATCCCGCCATAACTGAGGCACTCGCCGCACATTCTCACCAAGCACACTACGTTGGGCGCCGGCCAGAATGGCCTCCGGCGGCGAGAGGAAAAGCGACTGCACTTCCGCCGGCCAGGGATCATCCCAGACCCAGGTAGTCAACGCCAGGGCGAGGGAGACGGCGTGATGCAAATTGGCGGCCTGCGCTTTGGTGGATAGGAACTGCCAATCAGACAAATCCCAGGATTGCGTCCAGAATTTCAGGTCTACGCAGGGCAAGAATCCGAGGGTCAGGACGTGATGGACGATAGCATGGTGAATCACGTAAAGGGCATGATCCACCGGGTCGGGAATCCACAAACCGGGGAAAGCAGCAAAGGGACGCAGCCCGGCGCGCCACTGGGCGAGGGTGAACCACGGGTGGCCTTTGTCGCGCGCCAGCGCCGTATGGACTTCGAGTTTGAGTCCGGTGTCTTGGGGGGAAAGCGGAGGCAGATGCCAGCCCCGCTGCCCCGGCGACGCCTCCGTCCAGGTATAGCCCAGACCGGCGACGGCCGGCAGGAACTCGGTCAGATGCTCTTCGGCGATCAGGAGGTCAATGTCATTGTAAGCGCGCATCCAGGGAGCGGGGTAAGCCTGGGCGATGGCGGCCCCTTTCACCAACACTAAAGGGATGTCCAGCGTTTGAGCCAGTCTGCCTAGCGCGCACAATTGCTGTTCAGCGAGCATCTGCTGTGCCTGCTCGTGATAGCGGGCCGCCTGCGCCGCTCGCGCCAGGGTGGAGGGCGCTTCCCATCCGAGTTGCCCGGCGCGCCAAACCCACAGCGGTAACAGCCGTTGGTGACTGGCCCAGGCAATCAGGTCTGGTTCAGGCAAGGTCAGAGCGCCTTGCTGCCAAAATGCCAGATAGGGAGATGCGTTCACAGACTCGTTCATTGTCATTTTAGCGGTTGGATGAAAATTCGTGTCTGAAGGCTGAAGGTTAAAGGGGTGTTTTCACGGGCGGTACACTGCCCGCGAAAACGCTGCTTCTTAGTCCGCCGCTTTAACAGCTTCGAAGGAGCTGAGCCGCTCCATGGCGGTCAATACGCCAAGCGCATACCAAAAAATAAGGGCCGGCTTGGAGCCAGGGGCAAGCGCGTCGGTCAGGCCGTAGACGTGCAGTGCGACCAGTCCGGCCAGCACCCCCAGCGCGAGGGAACGCAAGCGCGCATTCTGCTGCGCGACATCCCAACACACTTTGCCGGTGATCAGGAGCAGCGCCAGATAGGCAATCAATCCCGGCAGGCCGGTATCCAACGCCACCTGGAAGAAGATGTTGTGGGCATGTGCAATATCTCGTTCTGGCGCAATCGTAAATAACGGGTAGAGCAACCAGATGACCTGCCGGAACGTCCCCAGGCCGCAGCCAGTGAAGGGGAAGTCCTGAATGGCGTACAAAGCGCGGCTCCAGATTTCCACGCGCCCGGATAGGGAAAGCTGCCCAACGTCGGTTTCGACCCCACCGGGCGTCTGCCATAAGGCCGTCAGATTCAAGGCGGGTAGATTGAACACCAACACGCCCCCCGCTACCAGCAACACCCCCAAACCCGCCAGCGCCAACCGTCGCCAGCGCCGACCAGCGGCCAATCCCCACAACAGGAGCAGGGCCACCCCACCTGTAGCGGCTCCCATCCAACCGCTGCGCGATTGGGTAAGCAGCAAAAATCCGCCGGACAAAAGCAGGCCGCCAAAGCTGAAAACTCGCCCCAGCCACAACGACGCCTTTTTCGCGCCCCAGAGTCGGCCGACGGTTAGCGCCAGCAGCAACGGCGTGTAAAACGCCAGGAGGCCGGCCAACTGGTTGGCGTTCACGCCGGATTCGGGGCCGCCAGGCAAGGTCAAGACCTGTTGGGGCAGGCGCGCAATCACCGCACTGAGCACCGGAATCTTGGTGCTCCAGCGCACGCTCAACACGCCGATCCCGGCAAAGCCCGCGCCGAGCAGCAGTAGGCCGAGCAAAGCCCACGTCAAACGTCGCTCATCCTTGATCCACAACGTTAGCGCGCGCCACAGCGCCAGCCCCAACAGCAAGCCGGTGGCTTTGGAAAGCGTCAAATCGGGGTAGGCCGTCACCAACGTTCCCACCCCCACGCAGACAGACCAGAGAAGCAGCGCGCCGTTAAACGGCGTCAGGGGCAGCGTGTGGGAGGCGTTCCAGAGTTGGACTATCCACCACACGGCCAGAAGCCCCAAAGCCGCCAGGGTCGCTTGTGATGACAGGGTGGGAAAAAGCAGGGGGGCAGCGGCAAGACCCACCAGCGCCGCCTCAATCCACGGTGAAGCAACTTTCAGAAAATCTCGCAGGCGTGAAATTGCCTTCATAACTTGGGCGGTTTCTCCTCGTCAGATGCGGCTAAAGCCGCGCTTTAGGGGGCGATTTTTCGTTGCCGAGCGACGCTCGGCAACGAAAAATCACACTCTTTCCTGGCCTTCAGGCCACTATTTTGTCAGTAAGATGCATCTCCGAGGCCAGCAGCAGCCCCATCACCAGCCAGGGCAACGGCGCGCCCCACCCCACAATCCACGTCGTGGCGTCCACCAACCCATGCGCCAGCATCGCTGCCAGGCTGGCGCATCCCGCCCAGGCGATAGCGTTCCCCACCGGATCGGTCGCGCCGCGCCGCATCCCCCGCGCAGCGCAAGCCAGCGCGATCAGCACGATGGCAACAAAGGCAATCAGTCCCGGTAGCCCTAAATCCACCGCCACCTGCAAATAGAGGTTGTGCGCGTGGGGGATGATACGGTCCGGGGAAACCAGGAACATCGGGTAGAGCAGGTTCACGACCAGCGGATAGGTGTTAGCGCCCGCGCCGGTGAAGGGGAAGTCCTGAATCATATACAACGCGCGACTCCAGATTTCCACCCGCTCGGCCCAACCGGCAATCACCCCGCCGGTTCCCAAAGCATCCAGGAACGTTTTCATCTGCCCGCGCACCAACAGCCACCCCACGGCGAACACCGGCGTGAGCAAAACCCACAAGAAATGGCGCGTGTAGCCCAATCCCACCACAAACACCGCCGCACCCGCCGCCAGCCAGCTGCCGCGCGACTGCGTGAGAGCCAACGCGCCCATCAGCAAGAACACGGTGAGCAAGCTCACACCGCGCCACAGCCGCCGGGAAGGAAACCGGGGCCACGATGGCAGCGCAGAGATTGCCGCCGGCGACAGGATGAGAGCCGCCAGGGGGAAAGGCAACAGCATGACCAAAGCCCCGGCGACCATGTTGGGATTTAATGGCGCATCCCATAAATGCGGGACTTGCGCATAAAACGCAACGTCACCGAGTTGGTCCCACGGAATCACCAGCGGCGTCGCCAACGCCAGGAGCAGCCCGCCCAGCGTCATCCCTTGCACCAGAAGCGCCCGGCGTTCGCCCATCCGCGCCCAATTGCCCACGCTATACATCAAGGAAAGTCCCGCAAACAACCGGCTCACCGCGATGAAGGTGGCGTCGCGGTCTGCCGTCACGAGCCAGGACACGCCGCCCATGACGAGCAGTCCGGCGGCGGGCCAGTCCACTGGCGTCTGCGTTGTCGGCCGGCCCTGGGCGAGCCAGCGCGCGCCCCACACCAGCGCCAGCACCGCCAGTCCCCACGGCGCCAATCCCGCCGAGGCCGTCGCCAGGAGGACGCCCACGCCCACCGGCCAGATCTCAAAGCGAGCGATCCAGCCGGCGCCTTTGATGAGCCACGCGAGTGCAGTCTTTGCCATCATTCCTATTCAAAACTGCACGCCCCCGGCGCCGGGGGCGTGTGGTTACGACAACAATCTTTGACTCCAAATCAGGCCGATGGCTCCAACACGGCGGCAATCCGTGTGGGACGCAGGGTCGGCGGGACACTGGCCGGTTTCGCAGCCGGGACCTCGTCCAGCAATACGCGCTCGCACTCTGGCGCAAGCGCCTGGATGGCGGGCCAGAGCGCCTGTACTTCGCCGTCCTGCGCCAGACGAATGAGCTTTTGCACCCCCCACTGCAACGCCTGGCTCTCGATGGGCATCTCTTCAGTGACGACAAAAATTTTCTCATGCGCCGTCAGCGTGTAGGACTCAGCCGCGTTGAACAGGGCTTCTTCGATTTTTTCGCCGGGACGCGCACCGGTGAACACAATTTCAATGTCCCGATCCGGCTGCAAGCCCGAAAGCGTGATCAGATCGCGCGCTAGATCCAAAATCTTGACCGGCTCGCCCATGTCCAGCACGAAGATTTCGCCGCCCTTCCCCAGGTTGCCCGCCTGGACGACCAACTGCACCGCTTCGGGGATCGTCATAAAGAAGCGCTCCATGTCGGGGTGCGTGACCGTGACCGGGCCGCCGGCAGCGATCTGCTGCTTGAAGTGCGGCACCACGCTCCCCTCGCTGCCCAGGACGTTGCCGAAGCGCACGGCCACGAAGCTGCGCCCGCTGCGTTTGGCGGCGTCCTGCACCAGCAGTTCGACCACGCGCTTGCTCGCGCCCATGAAGTTGGAGGGGTTGACGGCTTTATCGGTGGAAATCAGGACGAAACGCGCGACGTTGTGTTGTTCGGCGGCCTGCAACAGGTTGCGCGTGCCCCAGACGTTGTTCAAGACCACCTCTTCGGCGTTTTGTTCCATCAGTGGGACGTGCTTGTAAGCTGCCGCGTGGAAGATGATCGCCGGGTCGTGCCGCGCCATCACCCGCTCAATCCGTTGCAGGTCGCGGATATCGGCCACGACCGGGACAATCTCCAAATCGGGATAACGGGTGCGCAGTTCCATATCAATGTGATACACCGCGCTTTCGCCCTGATCCAGCAAAATCAGCCGCCGGGGATGCTGCGCTGCTGCCTGCCGGCACAGTTCGGACCCGATGGAGCCGCCGGCGCCCGTCACCATGACGACGGTGTTGCGCAGGTAGGCCGCACTCTCCGCGCCCAGCGGCACCGGCTCGCGGCGCAGCAAGTCTTCGATTTGCACCTCGCGCAGTTGATTGACGCTCACCGTGCCATCCACCAGCTCGTAGACGCCGGGGACGGTCTTGTACGAGACCTGCGCCGTCTCGCAAATGCTCTTGATCGCCCGCAGGGCCTTGCCCGGCGCGGTAGGCATGGCGATGATCACTTCGTCAACGCGGTGTTTCTTGACCAACGCGGGGATGTCGTCGCGCGCGCCCAACACCTGCACGCCGTAAATGTGCATATGGAGCTTGTGCGGGTTGTCGTCCACAAAGCCAACCACGTGCAGCCCCACCCCCGGATTGTTCTGCATCTCCCGCAGGATCATCGCGCCGGCGTCGCCGGCCCCGGCGATCAAAATGCGGCGCGGGTTCTGCACCATGACCTTGAGCCGCGCGGCCTCATGCGGCGTCATCCGCTCCTGCCACAGGCGCAGCAGGAAGCGGGTGAACCCCAAAAAGGCGACGCTCAGGCCGCTTTCCAATACCCAGATGGAGCGCGAGGGGCAGTGGTAAATCCCTAGCAGGGGCAGCAGTCCAAAGTTCGCCGCGTAGACCAGCAGCGATCCCAACAGACCGGCCAGCACGATGATTTTGAATTCCTGGGTGCTGGCGTAGCGCCACAGGCGGCGGTAGAGTTGAAAGGCAAAGTACAGCGGCAGGCGCACCAACGGAACCAACACAAACAGAGTCCAGTTGTGCCGGAGATAAGGCCAGACGGTGAGCAGCGACTCGTAGCGAATGACGAAGCCAAAGGTAATCGCGGCCAGAATGCACAGCAGATCGATCAACAATAAATAGCGGATACGCAATCCAAATGGATTTTTATTGTAATATTTCATTTTACTCCCCCCATGGATTCTCTCATGAAAGCCCGTCGTAACTGCTCAGGCTATCCGCGCAGTGATACAGTGGCGGCCTGAAGGCCGGTCAAGAGAGAGATTTTTCGTGGCCGAGCATAGCTCGGCC
>DAOUGD010000076.1:0-2903 GCA_034429475.1 Anaerolineae bacterium | reverse complement strand
GATGTGGGGGTGGGGGTGAAGGTGGGAATCAGCCCAAAGCGAGCAACAAATGCATCCGTGTCTCCGGCAAGCTGCGTTTGTTGTGGGTTTACGAGGGGGAGGTCTATGGAGTCGGTGCCGCCGGTGAGATTAACACGCCACTGATTGTCCACGGCGAGACCCCATCCCCGTTCAGATTGCGCGCCGCCCAGCGTTGAGGCGTATTGCAAGACGCCTTCTGAAGTCAATGTGAGGAGAAAGGCATCGCGTGGGCCGTTCAAATAGGATTGTAGCGCGTTGAGATAGGGGAAATTGGTGGACTCAGTTTCGCCGGTGATGTAGAGGTGGTTGGCGCTGTCCAACCTCAAATCCCAGACCCAGTCGCGCCCGTTGCCGCCGAAGTAGGTGGAGTAGAGGAGTTGGTTGCCCACCGGCGAGATTTTGGCAATGAAGATGTCATAATTTCCCCGATAATATTGACTCTGGATTGGATTGACGAGTGGAAAGTCGGCAGAGGTGGTCGCGCCGGCCACATAGGCGAAGCCCTCGTCATCTACTTGAATCCCCCAACACTCATCACGATCCGTTCCGCCCAAGAAGGTGGAGTAAAGCATCTGATTGTTCCACGGATCTAGCTTGAAGACGATACAATCATCCCATCCCCCGCCATATTGGCTTTGTAGCGGGTTGACGGTGGGATAGGAAGGCGACGAGGTCATTCCCGCGCCATAGACATAACCGTCTTTATCCACGGTGAGGCGGAACACCTGATCGCGATACGGTGAACTCACGTAGGTCGAGTAAATCAGTTGCCCGTTAGCATCAAAAATAGATATAAAGCAATCCTCTTCGTTTGGCCCATACGTCCCGGTGCTCCAGGGGGTCATCAGCGGGAAGTCGTCTGAATAGACTTCTCCTCCAACATACAGGTTGCCGACCGAATCGGCAAAAACCGCATTGGCCTCCTCAGCGTGGGCCCCGCCGAGGTAGGTCGCGTAGACAAGCTGGCCTTCCGGTCCCAGTTTGACCACGTAGACATCTTCAAACCCGGCAAATTTTGGCTGCCAGGCGTTCAGCGTCGGGAAATCGGCGGAGACAGTGCGCCCTGCGATGTAGGCATTCCCCAGGCTATCCACAGCAATCGCGTTGCCTTCTTCTCCTTCTGTGCCGCCAAAGAGGGTGATGTATACTACCTGACCGTTGGGGGCCAGTTTGATTGCAAAGACATTCGTCTCTGTGGAGGGAGCGACGGGCGACGTGTAGAAGAAGTCCGCCGATTGCGTTACGCCGGTGATGTAGGTGTTCCCGGCTTCGTCCAGGGCAATGGCCCAGCTTTCATCCCACTGACTGCCGCCGAGGTAAGTGGCATACAGCAGGGTCGGCGTGAGGGGCGCAGTTGGGCGCAGCATCTCAAGCGCACCGGATGGCATCTCCAAAGGGATATTGTGACGCCATTGGGTGGGGTCATTGCTGAGGTAATAGTGAACTTTGCCCGGGGAGGGCGCCGGCGTCGCTCCCTGTGCCGACGCCGCGTGTAGGTCGGTGGGCGTAGCGCTACTAGCCCATCCTAAAGCACACACGAGTATAAAAAAAACGACAATATAAAGTTGGCGTTTATTGACAAGCGATTTGTTGCTCATGATCAGCCCTCAACAGTATGGTTATGGATTAATTCCTAAGTTTATGAAAAGCGCATCAGCGGGTGGTTGGGTTTGCGAGCTGACCCAGCGCGTCCCATCGTCGGCCCAATACACCCCCGCGCGCAGGATATATCCCTGAGAAGCCGCGTCCGGCAGTGCAAGGAATCTATGCCGTTGGACGAACACGTCGCCAACCTGCCACTGTGCCGGCGCGATGCCCAGCCCGTCGGCCCCTCCGAGCATTTTACCTTGCTTATCTAGCAAGTGCGCCATGATGGAGAGCGGGCGTTCCGGCGGCGGGCCGGTGACTTGCCACCACGTCTCAACTTCGAGTACGTTCCCCGCCGGATAGGCGACCGCGCCCATAAAAGTGAGCGCACCCTCAAGCGCGATGGGGGCGGATTGCGCCGCGTCTGCGTTGAGGGCAGCGGGCGCGGTCTCGACGGGCGCGATCCATACCCGCGTGCCCGGCGGCGTGAGCGTCGCGGGCGCGTGGTAAAGGGCGAACGCGGGCGTCTCGCGGTACTGCGTTTGCTGATAGACGATGTGCGCCGCGTCCAATCGTCGGGCGATAAAAGCGTCTTGCGCCGTGGGCGGTGCGTGATGCAGCCGCGCCGCCAGGCTGTCCTCAAACCACGCGCCGTGGAGGGCGTACACCCCCGGCTGCCCACCGGGAAAAATCCAGCTCTGCGCGCAGTCAAAGGCAATCTGGCGCATGTCCGCGCGGCCAAATCCGGCGGCGATGTCCGCGCCGTCCAGCGGCGCGGTCGGCGTGATGCACTGCGCCACCCAGGCCACCTCGGTCTCGCCAGGCGTGACGTGGTAATAGTGCAGCGCGTGGGCGATTACCGCGTCCGGCGTGCGCCAGCGGAACCAGTCGTACATCTCCGGGTCGGCCAGCGGGATGCCGTCCAGCGCGGACACGCTGATGGTGTAATTGCCTGGCGGCGGCGCGAAGCGGGCGGGGAAAACGGCGGGCGTCGTGGTGATGGGCAGCGGCGTGAGCGCGGTGTAATCCACGCCGTAAGCCGCCGGGTCGTAGAAGACGAAGCCCGCCAGATTGACGGTCTCAATGCCGTGGGTGGCCTGGAAATCGGCCAGCGCCTTGTAGCCCTGCCCCCAATCTGTGTTGGAATCCGCCAGATACCGCCAGCCGTTCGCCTTCCCCACCAACTCGTTGAAATAGCTCAGGTAGTGCGGCCCGGTAAGCAGCGTGCCGAGGGCGAGCCAGAGGAGGAGGAGACGGTAGACGGTAGACGGTAGACGGTAGACGGGGGGAGGGGG
>DAOUGD010000075.1:0-20913 GCA_034429475.1 Anaerolineae bacterium | reverse complement strand
GTAGCCCGTCACCGAAAAACAGCCTTTTCACCAGCGGCTTCAGCCGCAAAACCTCTCCAGTTGACCTGACCCAACGAGAAATGATAAAACCCTGAGGCTCTTTTTGTGACTTGTTTTTCGTTGAAAAAGCAGTTAAAATAAAGGGGTGGAGTAAAAACGCTTCCTAACTTAACAGAGCAAAATTTAAACAATTTGCTGTTGTTCTTACTTGCTTTTTCAAATCTGCTTGGCAGACTTTGAAATCCGCCTCTCTTGGGAAACCACCTATGCCTGAAGACAATTTCGTAGATCTTGAAATACGTATCTTTCCCGCGCAGGAAACGGGCTACCCCGTTGAAATCACCCTCGGTGAGCAGCAAGAATTTCCGCGCGGTTTTTTAGCAGCCGATATTGTCCCTTGGACGGCTGACGCCGACCCGATAGCCGATGGACAGCGGCTTTTTGACGCGCTGTTTGCCGACCCCCACCTGCGCAGCGCGTGGGCCGAGGCGCGGGGCCGCGCTCCGCAACGGCGCATCCGACTGCGCCTCGATGTGAACGCGCCAGAATTGCACGCGCTGCCCTGGGAACTGCTGCACGAAGCCGCCCTGATGCTCTCGGCCCACAGCGAGACGCCCTTCTCGCGCTATCTGCCGGTGGCGCTGCCCTGGGGCGAGCAAGTCGAGGCGCGGCCCATCCGCGTGCTGGTGGCAGTGGCGAACCCGGCCAATTTACAGTCGGAGCACAATCTGGCGCAGTTGGACGTGGCCGCCGAACACGCGCTCCTGAAAGAGAGCCTGAGCGATGCCGCCGACGTGGTTGCGCTCGAGTTTATGGAACCGCCCATCACCCTGGAACGACTGGAGGCGCTGCTGCGCGACGGCGAGGGCTATCACGTCCTGCACTATGTGGGCCACGGCGCGTTTAATCGCCGCCGGGCGCAGGCTGCGCTTTATATGGAAGATGCCGCCGGGCAGGCCGCTATCGTGACGGATGACGCGCTGGCCGGGATGCTGGCGCGTTTGCCTGCGCCGCCGCGCCTGGTGTTCCTGGCCGCCTGCCAGAGCGCCGTGCGCGCGACCGGCGACGCCTTCCAGGGGCTAGGGCCGAAGCTGGTGCAGGTGGGCGTCCCGGCGGTGGTGGCGATGCAGGATTTCGTCGCCATTGAGACGGCGCGGAAGCTCAACAGTACGTTCTACCGGCGGCTGGGGGAGCATGGCTGCATTGATCGCGCGCTCAACGAGGCGCGCAGCACGCTGCTCACGGCCGGCCGCCCCGACGCCGCCGTGCCGGTGCTGTTTATGCGGCTCAAGTCGGGGCAGTTGTGGGATGCGGCGGCGGACGCGCGGGGCGAAGTCTTGGGGGCGAGCAACCCGCGCATCTTCTGGAGCGGCCTGTCGAAGATGATTCAGAGCGGC
Source organism: Anaerolineae bacterium (assembly GCA_034429475.1). Taxonomy (GTDB): domain Bacteria; phylum Chloroflexota; class Anaerolineae; order B4-G1; family SLSP01; genus JAKQHY01. The sequence continues at coordinate 19,516 of DAOUGD010000075.1, read as the reverse complement.
AAGTGCATCCCCATTATCGGGCCGCGCGTTCACGGGCGGCTGCTCCCCACCACAGAAACCATCGCCGAGCAGTGGGCGCAGGTACACGGCTATCCCTTTGCCGATAAGCAGGTATTGGCGCGAGTGGCGCAGTATATGGCGAGCAGTCAAGGACAGGATTTCCCGCGCCTGGAATGGTTGGACACCTTGCAGACCACCTTCGTCCAACGTCTGCCGGAAGCGTTGCGCCCCACCCGCAAACTCAAGGCGTTGAGCGAGATGGTCAGCGCCGCCGGCTGGGCGAACCTGGTCGCGGGCGATCCCAATGATCCACACACAGTATTGGCTTCCCTGGGTCTGCCGCTGTATTTGACTACCAACCCGGACAGTTTTATGGTCGAGGCGCTGACTGCGCAAGGACGGACCCCGGCGCGGGAAGTGTGTCGCTGGAATGAGGAACTGGATTTTCTCCCCTCCCTGTTTGAAGATCAGCCGGATTACGAACCCACTGTCGAAGCGCCGCTGGTGTATCACCTGTTTGGCGCTGATACGGAAGCGGCCTCGCTGGTGGCCACTGAGACCAATTACCTGGATTATCTGGTGCGAGTTTCCGCCGAGATGGATCGGATTCCCAACTACATCCGGGGGGCGTTAGCCAATGCCACGTTGTTGTTTGTGGGCTATAGCATCCAGGACTGGGAATTCCGGGTCGTGATGCGCGGACTGATCGCTTCGCTTGACCAGCGCCGGCGGTTCAAACACGTCTCGGTGCAACTGGAAGTACAGGAGAAGGAACACACCGACGTCAATGCCGTGCAGACCTTCTTGCAGCAATATTTCCAGGACGCGAACATCAACGTCTTTTGGGGAACCACCACCCAGTTCATCGCCGAACTGCGCGAGCAATGGGGGGCACACTGATGCAGAATAACCCATACGTCGGACCGCGACCTTACGAGCGCCGCCACCAGAAGAATTTCTACGGACGCAACCGCGAAGCGCGCGATTTGCTCTCGCTGATCCTGGCCGAACGGCTGGTACTGTTCTACGCCCAGTCGGGCGCCGGGAAAACGTCGCTGCTGAACGCCAAAGTCATCCCGGCTTTGGAAACGGAAGGGTTCCAGGTGTTGCCCCCCACGCGGGTGAGCAGCAGCCCTCCGCCGACCCTCCCGGCAACGAATGTGCCGAATGTGTTCGTCTTCAGCGTGTTGATGTCCCTGGTGGGAGAAGAAGCGGATTTGCCAACGCTCTGTGGGCAAACGTTGACCTCGTTCTTGCAGCAGACTTATCCTGAGCCGGAGGAGGATGCATTTGAGTCGCCGGCCCCGTTGTTGCTGATTGTGGACCAATTCGAGGAGTTGTTCACCAGTCACCGAGAGCGCTGGCAGGACGCCAGGGACTTCTTCATCCAGGTGCGCGACGCGATGGAGGCCATTCCCCGCCTGAGTTTCCTGCTGGCGATGCGGGAGGACTACATCGCCGAATTGGACCCCTATGCGGCCCTGCTGCCGCGCCGCCTGCGCGCGCGTTTTCGAATGGAACTGCTTGGGCCGGAAGGCGCGTTGGAAGCTATCAGCAAGCCCGCGTTGGGTCAGGGTATTGCCTTTGCCCCGGGTGTGGCTGAGCAGATGGTGGACGATCTGCGACGGATCAAAGTCCAGCAGATGCAGCCCGCGCTCGATGAGACGGCCGGGCAGCCGTTAGGCCCGTTTGTAGAGCCGGTGCAATTGCAGGTCATCTGCCGCCGGCTGTGGGATAACCTCCCGGAACAGAGCGACAAACTCATCACGGCGGATGAAGTCGCCGAGTGCGGTAACATTGACGAAGCGCTCACCGATTTCTACGAAAGCGCCGTAACGGCCGCCAACCAGGAAACCAAGGTGAGCGAACGAAAGCTCCGCCACTGGTTCAGCGAGGAGCTTATCACGCCGATGCAGACGCGCGGTTTGACGCTGCGGGGCGAGACGGAAACGGGTGGACTGCCCAACGCCGCGGTGGATGTGTTGGGGCGGCATTACATCGTCCGCCCCGAGGTGCGGGCGGGCGCACGTTGGTATGAGTTGTCGCACGACCGCCTGGTAGACCCCATTTTGCGCTCCAACCGCGCATGGGACGCGGCCCGGCGGACGCCGCTGCGCGCGGCGGCGGAACAGTGGGCGCTCAGTCGCCAGCCGGCCCTGCTCTACCGCGACGACGCCTTGAAGCTGGCGCAGGCCTGGGCGGCCCAAAACCCCGACGACGTGGAGCCTGAAGAGCTGGAGTTTCTCAAAGTCAGCAGTGAAGTCGCGGTCCGGCGGCGAGTCATGCAGCGATTGGGGGTGGGCATCGCCATCGCCGGTATCCTGATGTTGATCGTCGTCAGTGTGTTGGGCTGGAGCGCGGCGCGCAATGGCCTGCTGGCTTACTCCAAGGCCACCGCCGCCGAGTCGCAATACTGGCGCACCATTGACCAGCAAACCAGCGTCGAGTATGCTTATGAAGCGATTGCACAAGAGGAGGCGCCCGGCGTCCTCAGCCTGCTCAAGCCGCTGTTCGGCGACCTGGATTACACCGAGGCGGAAATCGCCCTGCGCCAGGCGCTGCTGGATTTTTATCCGGCGCAGGTGTTTGAGAATGTCGTCAGCAGCGGCGAAGTGGGCAGTATCGTAGCTGACCCGCAGCAAGAGCTCTTTTACGCCGGACTTTCCAATGGCGATGTTTGGGTCTGGACCGGTGAAACTGAGACGGCGTATACCTTCCCAGCATTGAGCGCCGTCCGCGCCCTGGCGCTTCATCCCCAGCAGCCTTACCTGGCCGTGGGCGGCGACGCCGCCCATCGGGGGATTGTCCGCATCTGGGACATCGCTGCCCAGCAGTGGCGCGAATCATTGCAGGTGGTGGTGCCGGAGGGGATGTATGACGAGGTCTACGCGCTGGCGTATAGTCCCGATGGGCGGTATTTGGCTACCGGGGGCGACTACGGCAAACGCTTCCGGGACGATATTGCCAGCCGCAACGCCGGCCTCCTGCGCGTCTGGGATCTGACAACGGGCGAGGTCGTCTCCTTGACCGACCACACGATGCGAGTAACCAGCGTAAACTTCAGCCCCGATGGCCAATATCTGGCGTCGGCTTCTTCGGACAAGACGGTGCGGCTGTGGGAAGTCGCGGCTGTCAACAACGCGCTGCGCGTGACCGCGTTTTTGACGTTGAGCGGGCACACGGACAAAGTGACCAGCGTGGCCTTCAGTCCCACGGAAGCCCTGTTGGCTACGGCTTCGGATGACCGCACCATCCGCCTGTGGGATTACCGCCAGAGCGCGCAGCGGCGCATCGGGGCGGTGGGGACGCTGGTAGGCCACACGCGGGAAGTGAAGGATCTGGCATTCAGCCGCGATGGGCAATTCTTGCTTTCCGGCTCGCGCGACGCCACCGTGCGGATGTGGCACGTTGGCGTGCGCAACCCCAACGCCATCCTGGTGCTGACCGGCCACACCAATGTCGTCCAGGGACTGGCCTTCAGCCAGGATAGTATGCTGTTAGCCACCGCCGATGGGGCGGGCAACATCTGGATTTGGGATCGTGCTCTGGTGCGTGACCAGGGATTGTCCACCCTGGCCGGGCATCAGGGGAAGCTCCGTGAAGTGACCTTCAGTCCGGATGGGCAATCTATGGCTTCCGGCGATAACGAGGCCACTGCGATCCTCTGGTCGCTCAAAGAAGGGGCGCCGCGCCTGCGCATCCCAGTGGGCGAAGGCGATGTGTGGGGCGTCACGTACAGCCTCGACGGCAAGCGTCTGGTGACATGCTCCGCGGATGACAATGTTTATGTGTGGGACACCGCTATAGGCAAGCCACTGCGCACCCTGGAAGGCCATAGGGGGGACGCCAACCGCGCCGTCTTCAGCCCCGATGGCCGTTTCCTGGTCACAGCCGGCGACGATAATCGCGCCATCGTCTGGGACGCCGCAACGTGGGACAAAGTAACTGAGCTGGTCGGCCACGGCGCGTTCTACGATGTGGATTACAGCCCCGACGGCCGCTTGATTGCAGTGGCTTCCACCGATGACAACGTCTACCTTTGGGAAGTGACCGCGCCGGCCGGCGGCGACTTCACGGCCAGCGAGCCGCGCGTGCTGGTCGGACACACGCACGACGTGTACAGTGTAGACTTCAGCCCGGACAGCCGCTATCTGGCGTCCGGCGCATGGGATACACGTGTCCTGCTGTGGAGCACGGAGACCTTCACCTCGGTCGCAGAGTTGGAACACCAGGAATACGTGTACAGCGTGGCTTTCAGTCCCAACGGGCAATACCTGGCCGTCGGCGCGCGCGACCGGGCCGTACGGTTGTACGGTCTCGAAGATTTCCCCCGCGATGAGCCGTTGCTGATCGGCTTCTACCAGGCGCACACGGACCTCGTGTGGAGCGTCGCCTTTAGCCCGGATGGGAAATACCTGGCCAGCAGTTCGTGGGACGGCACGATCCGGCGGTATCTGGTGAATTTTGAGGACGTGTGGAAGTTGACGCAGTGGTATTTGGATGAGGAAGAATGAGGGCGTGTGACATGGCAGATAAATTATACTTCAACGGGGTGCGTTCGGATGGTGAATACGGCCTTGCGCCGCTCTCAGAGCAGGCATTGGTGGATCATATTTTTGAGGGGCGCGACGCGGCGGAAAAGGTCGGGGAGCGCCTACAAAAGCAGCTTGAGCGGAAGACGGTAGACCGATTGCAAGATATTGTGGCGGCGCTGGCGACTAGAGCGGTAGCATTGTTCCCTGACGCAGAGGGGAAAATACCTGCTGATGTCCCAACCACAAGCGATGCCTGGCTGGATACGTTGGCGGGCGAAATCGTAGCCAAACTTGTCGGCGAGGCCAGCCGCAACTCCGGCATCGCGCAGGAATTAGCGGCACAACTGAAGCAGGATCCGTCGGAGACGTTGCGCCTGCTCGTCGCTTATCTGGCAAAAGGGGATGTCAAAAGCCTGGTTACATTCTTGTTGAATCCCGATCCCGATATGCAGGCAGAATTCAAAGAGAAACTCAAACGAGAGACAGATCAAAAGCTGCTCGTTATCACCAAAGGCGCCTTAAGCGATGAACGTATTGCGGAGGCTTTTAAAGATAAGACCTTGCGCCCGATATGGCGGGAGGATTTGGTAGAAAAGTTGGCGGAGCTACAGACGTCCCTGCAATCTATGACGGCGCTTTCGGATTTCAAGTACATCGTTAGCAGTCCTGTGACCACCGTCAAATTGGGCGACAAACTGGCGGCGATAATGCCGGATAACCCCGCGTGGCAATCTGCCATTGTACAGATCAACGCCGTAGTCGCCAAAGGTAGAACCGCGATGTGGCGCGACCTGATCGAGGCGTTGCGAGGTGCATTGCAAACCTTCTGTGATGTCGCCTCTGGCACGTTGCCCGATTGGCAGGCATTGCAGCAAGCATTGTCCACATGGATTGACGAATTGCGCCGCGAGATCGGCCATTTGGGGTTGATCGCCAGCCTGAACCCCGGCAAGCTTAACGAAGCCGGCTGGGGCGTCATCTTCCCGGCGCGGATGGCCCCAGCGCGGAAGAAGGCTATCCGTGAGGCATTGGAGCCGCTGCTGTGCCATCGCCTGATTCAGACTGATCTGACGATTTACGGCAGCACGGACAAGTACGCTGGGAAATCGCTGGATGAATTACTTGAAGCCCGCGCGGCGCAGGAATTTCATCCCAAGTATCAGGAACATTTCAAGATTTACGAGGGTGGCGAAGGCTATCGTCCTAACGACACGGCCAGAGCCTTCTTGGGCCGGCATAATGCGCGCCCCGAGGATCCGGCAAACCCGGAACTCGTGCCGTATTACCTGTTGCTCGTCGGTACTCCCGAAGAGATTCCTTTTGAGTTTCAGTATCAATTGGATGTGCAATATGCTACCGGGCGGCTGGACTTCGACGAGGTGAGCAACTATCGCGCTTACGCCGAGAACGTCATCGCCGCCGAGACTGCCGCGCCGCCCGCCGCGCCGCAGATGACCTTGTTCGGCGTGCAGAATCCCGGTGATCTTTCCACCCAATTGAGTGCAGAAAACCTGGTCAAACCGCTGTACACTATCTTCGATAAGAAAGTGCAATCCGATGATTGGAAAGTGCGGAAATATCCGACCTGGCAAGTGGATTATGTGGCGCCTGTTGATGCAAAGAAAGGCAAATTGCTTGATCTGTTGACTACACCCACACCTCCAACGTTGCTTTTCACCGCTTCGCACGGTATGGAATTTTCCAGCGGGGATGCGCGCCAGGTGGCGCAGCAGGGGGCATTGTTGTGTAGTGATTGGCCCGGCCCCAATGCCTCGGACAAGAGCATTTCGCCTAAGTATTACCTTTCAGGTGAAGATATCCTCGAGAAACGCGACGCCATTAACGCGCGCGGCATGATCGCCTTCTTCTTCGCCTGCTATGGCGCCGGCACGCCGCGCTACGACGAGTTCACGCAGCAAGCGTTCAAGGAAAAAGGTCAGACGATTGCGGAGAAACCGTTTGTTGCCGCGCTACCCAAAGCCTTGTTAAGTGCGCCGCGCGGCGCATTGGCCGTCGTTGGTCACGTCGAGCGCGCCTGGGCAGTATCGTTCATGCAGCCGGAAGGCAAAACCGGACAGCCAGAAACTCTGCCCGCTTTCGAGAGCCTGGTGCAATCCCTGCTTACTGGATTGCCGGTCGGCGCGGCGATGGAGTACTTCAACGTGCGCTACGCGGCGCTCTCCACCGAATTGACCGCCGCCTACAACGCGCCGATAGGCGAAGAGCCTGATGAGCACGACATGGCGCGGCTGTGGACGAGCAACAATGATGCGCGCGGTTACGTCATCCTCGGCGATCCGGCGGTGCGCCTTCGCCCTTTTTTATCCCCATAGGTGTTGAGAAAAACTTAGAACCAGGAGGTAACCTTATGTTTGAATTCGGTGTTGGAGAGGGCAATCTCGTTGAAGATTTGCAGCAGGGCGACATGGTCTTCAATGGCGTCAACGGTGTGACCGGTGAGTATGGATTGGCGCCGATGCCGACTGAGAAGCTGGCCCGTCTAATTCAGGGAAAGGCAACCCCAGAAGATGTTGCAGCCTATCAAGCGTCGCGAGCACGTCTTGAACAACTAACCCCAGAAGAGTCCCGCCAACGGGAAGAACAAGAGCGCAGATTCCAGAAAGAATTGGACGATAAGCACAAACGAGGCCAAATCCTTGTGGACGCGCCAGCAAAAGAAGGAGTGGATCCCAAGCAACTGAACCAGGCAGGTTGGGCTGTGGTTTTCCCTGCCGGGATGGACCCTGGACGCAAAAATGCCATCCAAGAGGCGCTCAGCCCTTTGCTGAACTTGCGCCAGGGGCAGGCTGAAAAGTATTATCAAATCTTTGGGGATGGGCGCGGATACCGCCCCAACGAGAGAAAAGACGAGTTCTTTAAGCGCCATAATATCAGCGCCGGGCCGGCCGACCCTGCACAAATGGCATTCTATGTGCTCCTGGTCGGTAGTCCAGAAGAAATTCCCTATCAATTCCAATATCAACTTGATGTGATGCGTGGGGTAGGGCGTCTTGATTTCGGCGACGATCTCGATGCCTATGCCAGGTACGCGCAAAGTGTCGTGTTAGCCGAGACAGGGAAAGTAAAACTTGCCCGTAATATGACTTTCTTTGGCGTGCAGACAAAAGGGGATAAAGCAACCGAACTGAGTTCAAAGTTCCTCATTCGACCTCTTTACGAAAACCTGAAGAACCCCCGTTTGGAAAATGAAATCCCCCTTAAATATGCCTGGAATTTGCGAGATCCTTTGATTGGCGACGGCAAAGCAACCCGTGCTCAACTTGGTCAATTGCTAGGCGGTGATCCCGGTCAGATACCTGCCTTGCTAGTCACAGCCAGCCACGGTATGGAATTTCCAAACGGGCATAACAACCAACTGGCCTATCAAGGCGCATTGCTTTGCCAGGACTGGCCCGGCCCCAGCGGCGGCGTCAAACGTGATTACTACTTTGCCGGCGAGGATATTGCTCAAAGCGCCAACCTGCTGGGCCTGATCGCTATGTTCTTTGCATGTTATGGCGCAGGAACGCCCCAACTCGATCAATTCGCACTCCAGGCATTCAAGGCACGTGAGCCTATTGCTCCTCAGAGTTTCGTTGCGGCGCTCCCCAATCGGATGTTAAAACAAGGGGCGTTGGCCGTTATCGGCCATGTCGAGCGCGCCTGGGGGTATTCTTTCATATCGCCTCAAGGAACCGCAGACAACCAGGCTTTCGTCACAGCCTTACGCAAACTCTTAAATGGCGATCCGATAGGACTGGCGACGGATCCCAGCTTCAATCTGCGTTACGCTGATATGAGTTCTGCCTTGAGTGCAAACCTTGAAGAATTACAATGGACTCCTGATTACATCAGCGAATATGAGCTTGCGCATATGTGGACAGCCAACAATGACGCCCGCGGTTATGTTGTCATTGGAGACCCGGCAGCTAAAGTCCCCTTTGCGGAAGACGAAAAGCCGGCAGAGAGGCCCAGCCTCGTCCTTTCATTGGAAAACCTTGAAAAACACCCGAAAGCTCAACAAACAGCAGCCACAACTGGGGATACCCCTATGCCTCAGGAGTCGAAAGTTGTTGGCGAAGAAGCACATACGGGTTATGCTCTCGGGTGGCCTGGGAAAAAAGATGAGGGTAGTAAGGCGGAAGGCGAATCCAAAGCCGAAGGCGGCCTGCTGCAAACATTCCAGAACGTTGCCAGCGAACTGGCCGAAAAGATCGGCGCAGCCGTCGAAGAGATCACCAGCCTGGAAGTGAACACCTACACCAGCAGCAACCTCGAAAGCGTGGTCTATGATGCCGGAGAAAAACGTTTCCAGGGGCAGATCAAGATGCGCGCACGCACCTACATCTCCTTTGACGGCGACATGGAAGTCTGCCTGCCGGTGCGCGAGGATGGCAGCGTGGATCGGGAATTGTGGCAGATCCACTCGGATACGGTCAAGCAGGCGCAGATCAACCGCACCGAATTCCTCAAAACCGTGGCCGACCTGGCCGCCCGTCTGATGGGCAAGTAGACGCGATGACCACGAGCTACTCCGCGCTGCCCCCCGCCGACGACCCCTTCGGCCTGTTCGCGCCGGTGGGGGGGATGGTCTCGTTTGCGGTCGGCGCTGAGGACGCCGCCGTCGAGCGCGTCGTCCTGCCCGCGCGGGCCGATGCCGCCTGGACGGAGTTGGCCGCAGCCCGGCGCGGCTTGCAACAGGGCGACGGGCAACTTGACCATGCCATCCGGCGCATGACCCAGGTGGAGGCGCGTTACCAACCGGGGCAAATTCAGATGGCATCTTTTGCCGCCTCCGACATGCCCGCGCCGGAACTAGACCTGTTGCACACGTTGGAGACCCTCGAAATGGCGGCGCCGGAGGAGTTGGCCCAACTATCCCGCGCGCAGGAAGACGATCTGACCCGATGGGAGGCGCTGGTGCAGCAGGTGCAGGATAAACTCGCCCATCCGGTGCAGGTGAAAACCCAACTTGGCGCGACGCTGGTGGGTTACACCTGGATGGAATGGTCGGGCGACTTCACCACTATCTTCGAGGATGAGGTGGATTCTGCCGACAAAGTCATCCACCACCAGGCCGTGGAGCTGGTGCTGGCGAAGATCATGGCCCGCCTGCGACTGGCGACGGTGATCACGAGCGGGGCCGCGCAACTCATCGTCAAATTGAGCGGGCCGCCCGGCACCCAAGTGTTCGTCGTCCCCGCCGTGCTGAAGTACATCCGGGACGTTTTGGCAATCTTGCGCGCGCAGCCCGATGCGCCGCAGTTCTAACTTTTAACTGATTCAGGAGGATACACAATGGCAGACCTAAAAACAGCAGTGCAAAAATTTTCACAGGAATTGGCCGACAAACTACAGACCTTTATCAATGACGTGACGGTCCTGGAAGTGCGCACCTTCACGACGCCGCACGATCAGGTGAAGGTGTTGTTGGACGAGCGCCCCGACATCGGCGAAATCGCCACCAAGGGCAACGTCCAACTGCGCGCCTACACCCAGATCGGCTTCGACGGCGACGCCACCATCTGCCTGCCCACCGACGAAAACAACGAGATTGACCGCTCCGTGTGGGACATCCATCAGGCCATCGTCGCGCAGGCCATCGGCAGCCGCAACGCCATGCTGCGCACCATCGGCGACGCGGCCTCCTCGGCGCTGGGCGCGCTGCAAAAGAGCAAGGAGTGAAAGCGCAAGGAATCTCGTCCGTTGGGACGTGCCATGGGTGTTAAAACAAATGACCGGATCAATGATCCGGTCATTTGTTATTATCTGCGCACATCCGCGAAAATCTGCGTCCTGATTACACCGTCGGCGCGACCTCGGCTGCGGCCCGGCGTTGCGCCGCGTGGCGCTGCTTGCGCGCCAACAACCGCCGCTGCACCCGCTCAAACCGCCGGCGATCCAGCGGATAGGCCCACGCCACGCCGATGGTGGCAACAAGCATCAGCGCGCCCACGGGGCCAGTCAGGATGCGGATACCCCACAGCGCGGCGTCCGGCTGCGTGAACTGCGTCACCCCCGGCGGCGGCGACTGGTAGCCCAGCCAGCCGAGCGTCTGCAACACCAGGAAGATGGCGAAGGCCGTGGTCAGCTTGCGGATGAAGTTCTTCACCCCGTAATAGACGCCCTCGTGCCGCTGCCCGGTGCGCAACTCGTCCCAGTCAATCACGTCCGGGAAAATGGCGTCCGGCAGGATGTGCGCCGCCGAAACGCTGATCCCCATGAAGACCGCCAGCGTCAAGACCAGGATATAGTTCAATTGCGGCATCCAGGGGACGAGCAGCAGCAGCGCGGCCCAGAACGCCAGCGCGATGATGTAGGCGATGCGCTTCTCCAGACGATGGGCCAACCAGTTCCAGAACGGCAAGAACAGTGTGGCTGTGAGCATCATCAGCCCCACCACGGCGGATTCGATGGGCAGGCCCAGCCCCGGCACCTTGGCCAGTAGATCGCCTCCCGCTACCCAGTAGACGAGCAAGTACGGTAGGACCACGCCGATAATGTCGAACGTCACCCAGTTGAGCATGTACAACGCCGTGGCGTAGCGAAACGGCACGTTCTGCCAGGCCGTGCGCAGCGTATCGCGAAAGGCGGGTTCGGCCGGACGATCTGCCTCGGCTGGGCGCTCACGCACCGTGAAGAAGATGAGCAAGTAGGGAATGACGGTGGAGACGCCAAACAGCGCCGCAGACAGCACGTATCCCTGCTGCTGCGTGCCGCCGCGCTCCATCACCACATCCACAATCGTCGGCGCGATCACCGCTGCGGCGATGGTTGCCAGGAGATTGAAAAACATCCGATAGCCCGCCAATGAGGTGCGCTCGTCGTAATCGGAGGTCATCTCCGGCGTCAGCGCATGGTACGGCACGATCACCAACGTTTGCAGCGTGTCGCTAAGCGCGTAGGCGATCATCATGTAAAACATTAACAGGATTTGGTTCTCGATCGGCGGCGCCCACCACAGGATCAAAAAGGCCAGGCCATACGGGATGGCAAAAAAGAGCAGGAAAGGCCGCCGCCGCCCCCACCGGCTGCGCGCCCTATCGCTGAGCATACCCACCAACGGATCGTTGATCGCGTCCCACAACACGCCGATCAACGCCGCAAACGAGGCCAGGCGGGGGTCCAGCCCCACCACATCGGTCAGAAAAATTGCGTAAAAAATCTGGCGCAGTGTATTGAACGACGCCATGCCCCAATCGCCGGTGCCATAAACCACTTTCGTCAGTTGAGAAACACGTTCCGTTGTATCCAGGGTCATCCATTCACCTCAGAAGTCAGATTTCGACGAATACCCATCCATTCAATCCGTTCAATCCGTTGAGACCTACACCACCCGCCGGTAAACTCGGTGGCGCTTGTACCAGTTGACCTTCAACATATTCAGATCGTCCATGCTCTTGAGATTGCTCTCCATCACCTGCGCCACGTCGCAATGCACGGTGTTGACGGAGCGCAGCGTCTTCTCCAGTTCCACGTACAGCAGCGCCGTCGCGCCGAAGCCCTGATATTGCGGCAACAGGCCGACACCGTTGCCGCTCATCCGGCGCGTGGTTTGGATGGCCCACAGCACCTTGATCCAGCCAAACGGCCACAATCGCCCGCGCACCTCGCGCAGCGCCGCCGACACGTCCGGGAAAATGAAGGCGAATCCGGCGATGTCGTCGTCCTTCATCACCACCTTCAGCAGCCGGGGATTGGCAATCGTCAGCAATTGCTGGCCGATCAACTGCACTTCCGCCGCATCTATCGGATAATACCCCCACACCTGCGAAAATGCTTCGTTATTCACTTTTTGGATGCGCGGAATCCACGCGCGCAGTTCTTTTTTGCTGGAAAACGACTTCACCCAGAAGCCGCGTCGCTCCTTGATTTTCTCCGCCAGCGCCACAATGCGTTCTGGGATTTGTTGTTCCTGCATTAGATAACCGGAGAGATAATCAATCTCTTTCTCGAAACCGACACTCTCCAGCAGACGAGAATAGTAGTCGTAATTATACGGCATACTGAGCGCGGCCTCGTGCTCGAAGCCCTCCACCAGGATGCCGGGGGCGTCGGTGCGCATCATCCCCTTCGTACCGAGCAGAACGCTGCGCCCGCGCCCAGCCGCCCAACACGCGGCGGATTCAAAAAGCTGCCGGACGGCCTCCACGTTGTCCACCGCGTCGAAGCAGCAGAAAAACGCTGCATTACGTCCGCTGTGCGCATTGTAGCGACAGTGATCCAACACGGCCACCCGCGCCAGCGTGACATCCCCCGCTTCCGCCACAAAAAACGCCGCATCGGAATGTTGGTAAAAAGGATGTTTGCGGCGGTTCATCATCGTCTTCACGCTGGAAACCAGCGGCGGCGACCATTTGTCGCAGTTCGCGTAAAGGTCAAACTGAAAGTCTACAAATTGCCGGACATCGTGGGGATTCTCTGTATTCAGTTGCCGAATTTGCATAAATTTTCTAGCTCCGTTAAAAATAGATACGTAACACAAACTTTAGTTTGTTAGCTCGCCGCAGAAACCAACTGAAGTTGGTGTTACAACTCGGATAAAAAACTCGGCCTGGATTAGGCTTGATGACAAACGCACTAACCCAGGCCGGGTTTAATTTAAAATGCCCTGAGATCAGGAGCTTTTCACGGGCATATACTGCGCCAGCTTGGCGGCTAGATTCGCCAACGGCATACTTTGCAGCCAAATCTTGCCCGGCCCCGTCAGGGTAGCCAGGAACAGCCCTTCGCCGCCAAAGAACATATTCTTCAGGCCCTTCACCATCGAGATGTCGTACTGCACGGTTGGCTCAAAGGCCGCGATGTGACCGGGATCGATCTTCATGGATTCGCCGGCAGCCAGGACGTATTCGCGAACCTCGCCGGGGATTTCCAGGAACGCATAGCCCGGCCCGGTGATCTGCTCCAAAATGAACCCCTCGCCGCCAAACAGCCCGGCGCCCAGCTTTTTCTTGAAGTGCATCTTCAGTTCGACGCCGTCCTGCGCGCACATGAAGGCGTCCTTCTGGCAGATGAGGCTCTGACCCGCCGCCAGATTAATATCGAGGATTTTGCCGGGCGCTTCCGGGGCAAAGACAATGAGCGCGCCCTCTTCGTGGCTGGTGTACGTGCTCATAAACAGCGATTCGCCCGACAGCGCGCGGCCCAGCCCCTTCATCAGACCGCCCTTTGTGTCGGTCTTCATCTCAATATTGCCCTTCATCCAGGCCATGCCGCCGGATTCCGTATACACGGACTCGCCGCTGTTGAGACGGACCTCCAGGGTGGGTAACGTAGTGCCATTGATTTCGTAACGCATGGTACATCCTCCTGTGGACTAAACTAAAAGGAAAAAAACAGACTTGGCTGTAATGGTACAACCATTTTCATTATAGCAGCACTCTAACCAACTTCAAGACTTGAGCAATTTCAGCTTTAATCTGCTGAATCTGCTAAATCTGCTGACAAAAATTTACGCCTTCAGCGCCGCCGCCACCGCGCGGATGTGATCCGGCGTGCTCCCGCAGCAGCCGCCGAAAATCTTGACGCCCGCCTCGGCCACGAAACGACGCGCGTAGTCGGCCATGATCTCCGGTGTGACGTCGTAGACGAGGTCGCCGCCTTCGGCGTGGGGCAGGCCGGCGTTGGGCTTCGCCATCAACACCGCGTCGGGCAACGCCGCGCGCATCTTGAGGACGGCTTCCAGCGTCTCGCTCAACGTGCGCCCGCAGTTGGCGCCGATCACTGCCGCGCCCCAGTCGGTCAACGTCTGTGCAGCCTTTTCCGGCTTCACACCCATCATCGTGCGCCCCTTCGTGTCGAAGCTCATCGTCGCCAGGATGGGCAGATCGGTGACTTGCCGCACGCCCTCCATCGCCGCCTTGACTTCGTTCAGATCGCTCATCGTCTCGATCAAAATCACCTCGGCGCCCCCCACCACCAATCCCGCCGCCTGCTCCGCAAAGGAGGCAACTGCATCGGCATAAGACAGGTCGCCCAGCGGCTCCAACAGCTTGCCGGACGGGCCGATGTCGCCCACCACCAATACGGCGTCCCCGGCGACTTCCCGCGCCAGTCGCGCCGCCGCCGCGTTGATCGCGTGCGCCTGGCGGCCCAGGCCGTCGCGCTCCAACCGCACGCTACAGCCACCGAAGGTGTTGGTCAAAATCATGTCGGCCCCCGCCTCGATGTAACTGCGATAGAGCGCGCGCACCGCGTCGGGATTCTCCAGATTCCACCGTTCCGGCGCCGCACCGGCCGGCAGCCCGGCCTGCTGCAACATCGTCCCGGTCGCCCCGTCCGCCACCAGCACCGGTTTCTCTTTCAAAAATCGCTCAAATTTGGACATACGTTCCCCCCCTTTTAAAGAGTGACCAGGGATTAGAGATTAGGGATTGGGTAGTCCAATCCCTAATCCCTGATCCCTAATCCCCATTATATTACAGTCCGCTCAATTCGCTGAGCGGCTCTTCTAACGTTCGCTCTTCCGGCCCGTTGTAGGTGTGCGCCGTTGGCGAGATTTCGCGCATGGGGCGCTGATTCACGATCTCGTCGAAGACGTGCGCCGTCAGCCCGACGATGCGCGAGATGGCGAAGAGACCGTTGCCCATCTCCGGTGGGAAATCCATCTCGCACAGCAGCGCGGCAATCCCGCCGTCCACGTTCAGCGGCAAATCCTTGCCGAGCGTCTCCTGCATCGCCTGCCGGAGCGCGCGCGCCATCGCCACGTAGTCGCCGGCGACGCCCGCTTCCTCCGCAATGGCGAAGAGCCGCGCCGTGCGGGGATCGTCCGTGTGGATGCGGTGCCCGTAACCAGGGACGCGCTTCTTCTGCGCGCGGTACTCGGCCATCAACGCGCGCGCCGTCGTCAGCGCATCCTCGCCGGAGTCCCGCTGCCGCGCCACCGCTTCGAGCAGCACGCGCATACAGCCCTCAATCGCGCCGCCGTGATGCTGGTTGATCGTCATGATGCCCGCCGCGATGCCCGCCGTGAGCGGTGCGCCGCCGGAGGCCACCGTCCGCGCGGCCAGCGTCGAGGGGGGCGTCGCCCCGTGATCCACGCTGGAGACGAGGATCGCATCCATCACACGCCCCTGCGCCTCCGTGGGCATCTCTCCCTTGAGCGTCAAATACACCACCTGCGCAAACGACGCGCGCCCCATCAACGCATCAATCCGATAGCCGCGCACGGCCACCTTGTTCGGTTCAATCTGCGTAATCGGTTGAGACCATGTCTGTTCCGTCATTTTCGCCTCCTTTTCAGGTAGACGGTAGACGGTAGACAGGCCCGTCTACCGTCTACTGTCTACTGTCTGCTGTCTACAGCTTCTCCAACACCGCCTTCGTCACCGTCGGCAGATCCATAAACTGCTCCACCACCGTCGCGCCGACTTCGCGCAGCCGCGCCACTTTGCCTTCATAGGTGCCGCGCCCGCCTTCGACAATCGCGCCCGCGTGCGAGAACCGCGTGCCGCTCTTCGCCGCCTTGCCGCCGATATAGGCGATCAGCGGCTTGGTGAACGCGCCGGCCTCGATGAGATCGGCCACGCGCTCTTCCTGGCTCGTGCCGATCTCGCCGAACATGACGACGGCTTTGGTGTCGGGGTCGCGCTCAAATTCGAGCATCACGTCGGGATGCGGCAGACCCACCACCGCGTCGCCGCCCACGTGAACGAGCGTGGTCGCGCCGATGCCCGCCCGCGCCAGGTAGTACGCCATCGAAGACGTGATCCCGCCGCTGCGCGAGGCGATGCCCACCGGGCCGGCGCTGAACCACGATTTCGCCGTCGCTGCCCGCCCGCCGATCATGCCGAGCACGCCTTTATCCGGGCTGAGAACGCCCAACGTATTCGGCCCGACGAAGCGCGCCCCGACGGACTTGGCGCGTTTGGCAATCGCCAGCACGTCGTAAATCGGCACGCGGTCAGGGACGATGACGAGCAGCTTCACGCCCGCGTCCATCGCTTCCAACGCCGCACTCTTCACCAGCGGCGCAGGGATGAACAGCACGCTGATGTCAATCGGGCCGGCCTTCTCCCACGCCTCGGCGACCGTGTCGTACACGGGGATACCCTCGACAGATTCGCCGCCGCGTCCGGGCGTCACCCCGGCAACCACCTTCGTGCCATAATCCACCATTAACTTAGTTCGAGCCGCGCCCTCGCGGCCAGTGATGCCTTGAACTAACACTCGTTTAGTTTCGTCTATCAAGATTGCCATAGTTACGACTCCGTATGTTTCTTTGATGTGTGAGGATCTTTCCGCTTTTGCCAAAGTACCCATCCGATCCCGCTGAGCAAGCCTATCACCAACGCAATGACGGTCTTGCCGGGTTTACGAGATGGCGGTTTTTGCAAAGCACGTTGACGACGGCGCATGCGTTGGGCGGAGCGGATGAGTTCAAAATCACGGTCTAACGCTCTGGCTGAATAATTGTGAATCCATGTTGTTGCGAGCATGCCTATAACTACCAGAGCAGCCATACCCATAGACAGCCCCCACTCTTCGACGAGAAAGCCTTCGTTTGACATGGCGGGACACATACTGAAACCGGTCAAGGCGAAAAAAATGATTGTCCACACCAACCATCGTTTAGATTTCAGTTTCCATTGCGTGGAAAATGTAGTGTAAGCCAGGTTCCAACAAATAATCGCTGCGAAACCCGCCAAAGAAAACGTGGCTATCGCGAATATCTGCTTATTCATTTATGCATTTTAGTGGTGCAAATCTGAGTGACACGATTGTTCATCTACGATCAGTATCTAGTCCTGATATAGGCAACGTCACGTGCCCGCCGCCCGCGCCGTACAGCAAACAATCCACTTCGCAAGCCAAGCACTCCGAGCAGCGCCCCTTCTTCACATCCGCCGGCGCGATGTTGAGCACGGGGCACCCCGCTTCATTGAGCTTCAGAATCTTCATCCCGCACGCCTCAATACAGACCTTGCTCTCACACGTCGCACATATAGCGTGATCGTAAGTGACCGTACCGCCGGTGACGGTTTCAAAGGAATAGGTGGTTGGGTGGTTGGGTGGTTGGGTGGTTCGTAATTCGTAATTCCTGCTTCCTGCTTCTTGCCTCTTGCTTCTTGCTTCTTGAATCAGTGTATTGAGCCGCCCCGCGCAGAAATCCGGTGAATCGTCCTTCTTGTACCCTTCCACCTTCGCGGGAATGCGCCCGTTGAGCGCTTCCAGGATTTCGACGGCCTTATCTTCCGCGTTCCCGCCCAGGCGGATGACGGCAGGCACATCCAGTTGCGCTTCGAGGAAGGCCTTGAATAGCCCCCGCGCCGAGTAGAACTGCTCCTGGCTGGCGACGCCAGAGCCGGAGCCGAAGTAACCGTCAATCGAGCCGGTCGCCAGGATGATTTTGGCCGCGCGGTAGACTTTGCTGGCAGGCGGATTCCCGCTGGTGTCCACGAAGGTCGCCAGCTTGTAACCCTGCCGCAGCACGGCGTCCATGCTCATCATCGAGCCGCCGCCGCCCGCCCCGTGGAAGCCCACGTACCCCTGCCCCGCCTCAAAATCCTCCGCCATCTGGATGAAGTAGAACGTGCCGCGATAATCGCCCGCTTCCACATCGTAGGCGATCTTCTCCAGCTTCGTCGGCGGGCGGTCATACTCGCGGGCAATAGCAATGCTCAAATCCTTGTGGCGGAACACGGCGTAGTCGTCCACCGTCACGCGGCAGTCGGCGGCGACGAGCTTGCCGTCGGCGGTCAGCGCCAGCGGGTTGATCTCTGCGGCGCGTGCTTCATAGGTGCGCGCCACGTCGTAAAGCTGCACCAGCAGCCCGCCGAGGTCGCGCTGCAACGTCCCGCCGATGCCGGTCTTGCGGACGAGGTCGCGGGCCTGGTAGTCTTGCAGGCCGAACTCGATGTCCACGTGCGTCGTGGCGACTTTGTCGGGGTGCGTTTTGGCGATGTCTTCGATGCCCGTACCGCCGACACTGGCGAACATCACCAGCGGGGCCTGCGCCCGGTCGTCCACGATGACGCCGGCGTAGAATTCGCGCGCAATGGCGATCTGTTCCTCCACCAGCACCTGCTCCACCGTGAACCCCTTGACCTTCAGGCCGAGGATCGCCTGCGCCGCCGCCGCGGCTTCGTCGGGCGTGTCCGCCTTGCGGATGCCGCCCACGCTCGCGCGCCCCGTAATCCACGCCTGCGCCTTCACCATCACCGGCTTGCCAATTTCCTCGGCAATGGCGCGGGCTTCGTCGGGCGTACCCGCCACCCGTCCTTGCGGAACCGTCACCTTGAACTGCTTCAGTAGGGTTTTACCCTGGTATTCATGCAATCGTGCCATACCCTCCTCCAGAGATAACAGGATTTACGGAATGATAGGATCGGAAATCCGTTCAATCCGTTGATTAATTCTCGTTTCACGCAAAGGCGCAAAGACGCAAAGTAAAGAACAAAAACTTGGCGTGCTTGGCGACTTTGCGGGAAATTTCAACCTGTGCAATAGCATGACTGAACAGCTTATTTTTCTGTCAGCAGATTGAGCAGATTCAGCGGATTAGGAAAAAAATCTGCTCAATCTGCTTAATCTGCTGATAAATTTCTCCCTATGGCACAGGTCGGGAAATTTCATCAGCGCCGGTGCGTCTGGTTCGTGGCAATGGAAATAAAAATGGGTAAGGTTGTGAACTTCTTCGTTTACAACCTTACCCATTGAATGAAACCAGCCTGAGACGTTGCCATAGGCACAGTGTATGAGGAATTTGCGCCTTACGACAAGTGACAATCCACCTCGGATTCTTGCAGCAAATGCACCCACGGCAGCGCACTATGGACACTGTTATACAAACGTTTATCCGCAGTCCAGAATTCCACGCCGTACTTTTCACATAATGCCAGGTAATGTTGTAGGATTTCATAATTTTTGAGACTGAGAAGGCCTAAAACGGCCCTTATTTCACGGTTTTTGAGACTGGCATTTCACAGTTTTTGAGACTACCCTAAGAATTTGGCCGGTCCATTTCATAATTTTTGAGA
>DAOUGD010000074.1:0-27457 GCA_034429475.1 Anaerolineae bacterium | reverse complement strand
GTCTCGCCCGCCGGCGGGCGAGACGCCCGCGTTCCCGATTTTGTAGGAGGTGAACCCGTATGCTTGGATATATCTTTCAGCGTATTGTCCGGGCAGTCCCCCAATTGCTGTTGATTTCAGTGCTGGCCTTTATCATCATTCAACTTCCCCCAGGGGACATTGTGACGTTGCAAATCCAACGTCTTCGGAACAGCGGGGTAGAGGTGGATGAAGTCCAGGCTCAAGCCCTGATACGGCAGTATGGGATGGATAAGCCGATGTACCAGCGGTATTTTCTCTGGATCACCAATATCATCACCAAATTTGACTTTGGTTATTCTTTCACGTTTGAAAAGCCGGTGACCGAGGTTATTATGGAGCGCATGGGATACACCTTTGCCATCGCCCTGTTCGCCCACATCTTTACCTGGACGGTGGCGATTCCCATCGGCGTCTATGTGGCGGTCAAGCAGTACTCGATTACCGACTATATCGTGACTTTCATCACCTTCATCGGTCTGGCCGTCCCCGCTTTCTTCCTGGCGATGATCATTATGTATGTGGCCCTCACCAAATTTGACATTCGGGCCGGCGGGTTGTTCTCGCAGGAATACCTGGTGTTGCCGTGGAGTTGGGGTAAGTTCCTGGACCTGTTGAGCCATCTCTGGCTGCCCATTATCCTCCTCGGCACCGGCGGCGTGGCCGGCACGATCCGCACGATGCGCGCGATGATGCTGGACGAACTGCGCAAGCAGTACGTGACGGTGGCGCGCGCGAAGGGGCTATCCGAATTTCAAGTCATCGTGCGCTATCCCTCGCGGCTGGCGATCAATCCGATTTTGAGCGGTGTGATGTGGCTGTTGCCGTGGCTCTTTTCCGGCGGGCTGATGGTCGAAATCGTGCTCAATCTACAGACGGCCGGGCCGGCGCTGTATTCCTCGCTGCGGAATCAGGATATGTACATGGCCGGCGCCTACATCTTGATCACCGGATTCTTGACCGCGATCAGCGCGATCTTATCCGACGTCCTGCTGGCCGTCTCGGATCCTCGCATCCGGTTCGGCGGAGTGGAGGGGGCATGAGCGCATCCAACTTGCTGAAAAAGTGGTTTGGGCGCAAAGAGCGCCCACAGATCAAGGCCGGGGAGGAGGAGGAATTCTACCGGGCGGGGCAGTGGCAGCTTGTGTGGTGGAAATTCCGGCGGCACAAGCTGGCGCAGATGGCGATGGTGGTTCTGGGTATCATGTATTTCATTGTCATCTTTGCCGAGTTTGTCAGCCCGCACGATCCTTTACGACGTTTTAAGCAATACCTTTCCTTCCCGCCCACGGCGATCCACATCCGCGATCAGGAGGGCAAGTTTCGCCTGCCCTTCGTCTATGGGATGGTGATGAAGCGCGACCCGGTCACGTTCCGCCCGTTCTACGAGGAAGACCCCAACGCCATCTACCCGATCAAGCTGTTAGTGCGCGGCGACCCCTACAAGTTCTGGGGACTATTCGATGCCGACCTCCATCTCTTTGGCACCGGCACGGATGACATGCCGCTCTTCGTCATGGGGACAGACTCCATCGGGCGCGATGAGATGTCGCGCATTTTCTATGGTGGGCGCATCTCACTGAGCGTCGGCCTGGTCGGAATCGCCGTCAGTTTTGTCCTGGGATTGACCCTGGGCGGCATCTCCGGCTTCTTCGGCGGCATCGTGGATGAGGCCATCCAGCGGGTCATCGAGGTGATCACGACGCTGCCCACGATTCCGTTGTGGATGGCGCTGGCCGCCGCGCTGCCGCGCGAGTGGCCGCAGTTGCGCATCTACTTCGCCACCACGCTCATCCTCTCCATCCTGGGGTGGACGGGCCTGGCGCGAAGCGTGCGCGGACGGCTCCTCAGTATGCGCGAGGAGGACTTCGTGTTGGCCGCCCGGCTGGACGGGGAGAGCGAGTGGGCCATCATCGTCCGCTACATGATCCCCGGCTTTGCCAGCTACATCATCGTCTCGCTGACCGGCTCGCTGCCCGGCATGATCCTCGGCGAGACTTCACTGAGTTTCCTGGGCATCGGCCTGAATCCGCCGACCATCAGTTGGGGCGTGATGTTGCAGGACGCCCAGGATATTATGAACGTGGCCCACTACCCGTGGATTCTCTGGCCGGTGCCGGTGGTGGTGCTCGCGGTGTTGATGTTCAACTTTTTGGGCGACGGCTTGCGCGACGCCGCAGACCCCTACGTCACTTAGGAGGCGCCATGTCAACCGATACTGTGCTGGCTGAAATCAAAAATCTTCGCACATACTTCTACCTGGCCGAGGGCGTGGTTCGGGCGGTGGATGGCGTTGACTTGGTGATCAAGTCAGGCCGCACGTTGGGCGTAGTAGGGGAAAGTGGCTGCGGCAAGAGCATCACGGCGCTCTCACTGATGCAGTTGGTCCCTTCTCCGGGCCGGATCGAGGGAGGGGAGATTACCTATTACCGCACTATTCACAAAACGGCCTCGTCTACCACAGCGGATGCGATCAATATCACCCGGCTCAAGCCCGACAGCCGCGAGATGCGCAGCATCCGAGGCAATCAAATCTCGATGGTCTTCCAGGAGCCAATGGCCGCCATGCTGCCCGTCCGCACGGTGGGGGCGCAAATCATGGAAGCCATCATGCTGCACCAACAGGTGAGCAAAGAGGAGGCGCGCAAGCGAGCCATCGAAATCCTCTCTCGCGTCAAACTGCCCAATGCCGACCGGATCGTGGACACCTATCCCTTCCAGTTGAGCGGCGGGATGCGCCAGCGCGCGGTGATCGCCATGGCGCTCAGTTGCAACCCCAACCTGCTCATCGCGGACGAGCCGACGACGGCTCTGGACGTGACCACCGAGGCGCAAATCCTCGATCTGATGCGGGAGCTGCAACGGGAATTCGACATGGCGATTATGTACATCACCCACAACCTGGGCGTGATCGCCGAGATGGCCGACGAAGTCGCCGTAATGTACATGGGCAAAGTCGTCGAGCAGACCGACGTGACTTCAATCTTCAGAAAACCGCTGCATCCCTATACCCAGGCGTTGCTCCGCTCCATCCCGCAGCTTGATGACGTGATGGCGCGCGCCGCCGGCCAGAAGAAGCGGCTGGAAACGATCAAGGGGATGGTGCCCGACCCGTACAGCGTGTTGAAAGGCTGTTCTTTCCATCCCCGGTGTCCGCAGTACATAGAGGGGGTCTGCAACCAGATCACGCCTGAAGTGATCGAAGTGGCCCCGGATCATATCGTCCGCTGTCACCTGTATGCTTCCCACGCCGCCCAGGCGCAAACGAATAAGGATGCGACGCCATGACCGAGCAAATGAATCCTCAGAATGAATCCCAAGTGAAAGCGGAGTACGCGGCTTCGCCGCCTTTGTTGGAAGTCAACGCGTTGAAAAAATATTTCCCCATCCAACGCGGCTTCTTCAAACGGGTCGTCGGCCATGTGAAGGCGGTAGATGGCGTCAACTTCTACGTCAAAGAAGGGGAAACGGTGGGATTGGTGGGCGAGAGTGGCTGTGGAAAAACCACCACCGGGCGCAGCATCCTGCGCGCCATCACGCCCAGCAGCGGCGAAATCTGGTTTCAGGACCCCGCCATGGGGCGGGTCAATCTCACGGCGTTGGACAACGAGCAACTGATCCATGTGCGCCGCAACATGCGGATGATCTTCCAGGACCCCTACGCCTCGCTCAACCCCCGCATGACGCTGCTGGAAATCGTCGGCGCGCCGCTGCGCGCGCTCAACATCGCCCAGGGGAAGGAGTTGGAGGATCGCGTGGCGGAAATGCTGCGCCGGGTGGGCTTGCGCCCGGAATACATGCGGCGTTATCCCCACGCCTTCAGCGGCGGGCAGCGGCAGCGCATCGGCCTGGCGCGCGCCCTCGCGCCCAACCCCAAATTCCTGGTGTGCGACGAGCCGGTCTCCGCGCTCGACGTGTCGGTGCAGGCGCAAATCCTCAACCTGCTCCAGGAACTCCAGGAAGAAATGGGGCTGACGTATCTGTTCGTGGCCCACGACCTGAGCGTCGTGGCGCACATCAGCGACCGAGTGGCGGTGATGTACGTGGGGAAGATCGTCGAAAAGGCGGCGACGCACGAACTGTTCATGTCGCCCAGGCACCCCTACACCGAAGCCCTGATGTCGGCCATCCCGCGCCCCGATCCCACGCCGCGCGACAAGCGCATCCTGCTCACCGGCGAGGTGGCGAATCCGGCCAATCCGCCTTCGGGCTGCTACTTCCACCCGCGCTGCACCTACGCCACGGATATTTGCAAGGCCGAAGAGCCGGAGTTTAGAGAGATTTCACCCGAACACTACGTCAAATGCCACCGCGCCGCCGAACTCTCCCTCAGCGGCGTGACATCGCTGGCCTAAACACTGACACGGATAAAGACTTCTACCACGGAGACACAGAGGACACAGAGATTTTTCTCCGTGCTCACTGTGTCTCTGTGGTTATTTTTTAGAAATTCATCATTGGCGGTTCACCAGCGGTTGGATGAAAAAAAAACTTTCTCAACGGATGTAACGGAATTTAACGGATATTTTCTCCATTTAATCTGTTCAATCCGTTGAGGCTATTTTCAAGGGAATTCCTCATTAACTGGCGTTCACCAGTGGTTGGATGAAAATTTTCACCACAAAGGACACGAAGGACACAAAGGGTTTTCTCTGTGAACTCTGTGATCTCTGTGGCTATTTTCAAGGGAGGATTTTTATGACAAACGATTGGGAAAATCCCCAGATGGTTGAACAGAACAAGGAACCGGCGCACGCCACCTTGTTGCCCTACCAGGATGCACAGAGCGCGCTGGCGGGCGACCGCAATGCGTGTACCAACTTCAAGCTGCTCAACGGCGACTGGCGGTTCAAGCTGGCGCCGAATCCGGCGGCCGCGCCGGAGAACTTCTACGCCGACGGGTTCGACGTGCAGGACTGGGATACGATTGCCGTGCCGTCCAACTGGCAGATGCAGGGCTACGACGTGCCGATGTACACCAACGTCCAGTACCCGTTCCCCCCCGACAACATGCCGGAAGTTCCCAAAGACCACAACCCCGTCGGCTGCTACCGCACCACCTTCACGGTTCCCGACGATTGGGCCGGGAAGCAGGTATTCATCGTCTTCGACGGTGTAGACTCGGCGTTTTATCTCTGGGTCAACGGGAAGCAGGTGGGCTACAGTCAAGATAGCCGCCTGCCGGCCGAGTTCAACCTCACGCCGTACCTGCGCCCTGGCGAGAACACCCTCGCCGCGCGCGTCTACCGCTGGTCCGACGGCAGCTACCTCGAAGATCAGGACTTCTGGCGGCTGAGCGGCATCTACCGCGACGTGTACCTCTTCGCCGCGCCCCCCGTCCACATCCGCGACTTCTGGGCGCAGTCCGACCTGGACGCCGACTACCGCGACGCCACCCTCACCGTCCGCGCCGACCTCGTCGGCGACGCGACTGGCTGCACCCTCGAAGCCCAACTCTTCGACGCGCACCGCGAGCAAATTGCGAATTACGAATTACGAATGACGCCTCCCCAATCCCCCATCACCTTTTCCCTACCCGTCGCCAACCCTCTGAAATGGTCTGCCGAACATCCCCACCTCTACACCCTGTTACTCACGCTCAAAGACCCGGCGGGAACCGTTCTGGAAGTAGAACGCTGTGCCGTGGGCTTCCGCAAAGTTGAAATCAAGGACGGCAAAATCCTCATCAACGGCGCGCCTGTCTATTTCCGGGGCGTCAATCGCCACGAGCACCACCCGGACACGGGCCACGCGGTCAGCGTCGAGTCTATGCTCACGGACATCCTGTTGATGAAGCATTTCAACATCAACGCGGTGCGCACCTGCCACTACCCCGACGATCCCCGTTGGTACGACTTGTGCGATCAGTACGGCCTCTACCTGATTGACGAGGCCAACCTCGAAACGCACGGCGTCTGGGACGAGCCGACCCGCGATCCCGTCTGGCGCACGGCCTTCCTGGAGCGCGGCAGCCGCATGGTGGAGCGCGACAAGAACCATCCCAGCGTGATCATCTGGTCGCTCGGCAACGAGTCGGGGCACGGGCCGAACCACGCCGCGATGGCCGATTGGATTCACGCCAACGACCCCACGCGCCCGGTTTTCTACGATTCGGCGGATCACGAGCCGTACATTGACATCGTCAGCAAGATGTACCCAACCCTGGAGCGCCTCGTCGCGCTGGCGGAGCGCCCGGGCGAGACGCGCCCGTTCATCATGGCCGAGTACGCGCACGCCATGGGCAACAGCCCCGGCAACCTCAAGGAGTATTGGGACATCGTCGCGCAGCATCCACGTTTGCGCGGCGGATTTATATGGGATTGGGTGGATCAAGGATTGCGCCGGAAGACCGAAGATGGCGTGGAATGGTTTGCCTACGGCGGCGACTACGGCGAATCCCCGCATGATGGGAGCTTCTGCATCAACGGCCTGATCTTTCCCGACCGGACGATTCACCCGGCGCTGTGGGAAGTGAAGAAGGTCTACCAGCCCGTGCAGGTGGCCGTGGTGGACGCGCCGGCGGGGAAGGTGGAGGTCATCAACCGCTACGACTTCTCCGACTTGAGCCACCTGGACATCACCTGGACGTTGCAGGCGGATGGACAAGTCATCCAGCAAGGCCAACTCCCGCGTCTGTCTACGCCGCCCGGCGGACGTGAGACCGTGACGATCCCATTCTCCCCCCCTGTTTCCCCCCCACTTGGGGGGACGGAAGGGGGGTCAGGCGCGGAATACTGGCTCACCCTCCACTTCACGCTGGCGGAAGCCACGCTCTGGGCCAACGCCGGTCACGAAGTTGCCTGGGCGCAATTCGCCATTCCCTTCGCCGCGCCGGAAGTCAGGCCGGTGAACGTGGCGGCGCTGCCCGCCCTCACCCTGACCGAATCCGACGCGCAGGCTGTCGTCGCCGGGCCGGACTTCCAACTGGTCTTCGACAAGCAGGCCGGGACGATCGCGGCGCTGCGTTACCAGGGGCGCGACCTGCTCGTGAGCGGGCCGCAGGCCAACTTCTGGCGCGCGCCCACCGAGAATGACCTCACGACCTGGGGCGACGAGCGCGCGGCCATCCTCTGGCGCGAGATCGGGCTGGATCGCCTGGAAGAGCAGATTGAGGCCGTAGCGGTAAAACAACCCGCGCCGCAAATTGTCGAGATCACCGTCCATTCGGTGTGTGCGCCCGCAGCCGGTTTCGTCGCGCCGCCGCCATTCCCCGGCCCGGCGCAACAGTCGGAGATGATGGCGCAGGGGCTGTCGGGGATGTTGAGCAAAGAAGCGCTGCAAGCCTTCTGTGCGCGGCAGTCCATCCCCTACGACAGCTTGCCGGGGACGATCAAGCTGGCTAAAGTCAGGGGATTGCTCGGCCATTTCCTTCGGGAAAACCGGCTGCCGGAGTTGATGATGGGCCTGTACACCTTCCTCAAAGAGACCGCGCCGGAGAAAATCCGCCCCGAATTTGAGGCCGCGCTCTTCGCGCAGGCGGCGGGGCCTGCCGCCAAGCCGCCGGCGCGCTTCGAGTGCGCATACACCTACACGATCTACGGCAGCGGCGACGTGCTCATCGAACATCACGTCCTCCCCGAAGTCGGCGACCTGCCATTCCTGCCGCGCATCGGCCTGACCATGACCCTGCCAGGTGGCTACGAGCGCTTCACCTGGTACGGGCGCGGCCCGCACGAGACTTACGTGGACCGCAACTACGGCGCGCAAATGGGCGTCTACAGCGGCGCGGTGGACGAGCAGTACGTCCCGTACATCGTCCCCGAGGAGAATGGCAACAAGACCGACGCGCGCTGGGTCGCGCTAACGGATGACGCCGGCGTGGGCCTGCTGGCGGTGGGCGCGCCGGAAGTGAGCGCGCATCACTACACCGCCCAGGACTTGACCGAGGCAAAGCACACCTGCGAGTTGCACCGCCGCGCCGACATCACCCTCAACCTGGATTACGCCCAATCCGGCCTGGGCAGCGCCAGTTGCGGCCCTGGATGCCGCCCGGAGTACCAACTCAAACCGGCAGAGACGCGCTACCGCATCCGCCTGCGCCCCATCTCGCCGCAAACCGCCTCGCCGATGGCGTTAAGCAAACAGACCTTGCCATAAAAGCCTATGGGCGCGGGCGGCCACCGCCCGCGCCCATCTCCCCTCTCTATCCTATCATTCCGTAAATCCTGTTATCTTTGGAGGAACTATGTACATTGGTGTAGATTACTACCCCGAACATTGGCCCCAGGAGCGTTGGGAAACCGACGCGCAGATGATGCAGGCGGCCGGCTTCAACGTCGTTCGCCTGGCGGAGTTCGCCTGGGTGAATATGGAACCCCAGGAAGGCCGCTTCGAATTCGCCTGGCTCGACGAAGCCCTGGCAACCCTGGCGCGGCACGACATCCGCGCGCTGCTCTGTACGCCCACGGCGGTGATGCCCGCGTGGGTGGCGCGCGCTTACCCGGAGACGTTGGCGATGCAGGCCGACGGCGCGCGCGTGGTGTGGGGCGTGCGCAAGAACAACTGCTTCACCTCTGGCGCGTATCGCCTGCTGTCGGAGCGCATCACGCGCGCGCTGGTGGAACACTTCAAAGACACGCCCAACGTCATCGGCTGGCAGACCGACAACGAATTCGGCGGCCCGGTGTGCTACTGCGACACCTGCCGGGCGACGTTCCAGGACTGGCTGCGGACGAAATACGGCGCGCTGGACGCGCTCAACGCGGCCTGGGGGACGCACTTCTGGGGGCACATCTACGGGACGTGGGGAGAAATCCAGATTCCCGTTGACCGTAACACCCACAACCCTAGCGCGTGCCTGGACTGGCAGCACTTCACCTCATGGCTGAACGTCCGCTTCCAGCGCGATCAGGTGCGGATTCTGCGCGAGGTCTGTCCACAGCACTTCATCACGCACAACTTCATGGGCTTGTTCCCCGAACTGAACTACTACGATCTGGCGGCAGACCTGGATCACGTGAGTTGGGACAATTATCCGGTGTGGGGCGGCCAGCCTGACATCCCTTACAACGCTTCGGAAGCGGCGGACTTGATGCGCGGACTGAAGAAGCGCAACTTCTGGATCATGGAGCAGACCGCCGGGCCGGGCGGATGGGGCGCGTATGGACGCAATCCCCGCCCTGGCGAGATCCGCAAGATCGCCTACCAGCAGGTGGCGCACGGCGCGGATGGGATGATCTGGTTCCGCTGGCGCACCTGCACCGCCGGGCGCGAGCAATACTGGCACGGCCTGCTCGGCCACGACGGCAAGGGGCTGCGGCGCTACAACGAAGCCGCCCAGACCGCCGGCGAACTCCAGCGCCTGAGCGCGCTGCTGGAGGGCACCACCGTCAAAGCGTCCGTGGCGCTCATCTACGACTACGACAGTCTGTGGGCCGTGCGCATCCAACCGGGCTACGCCGGCAACACCTACCACGCGGCGGTCGAGCGCGTCTACCGCGCCCTGTTCCGCGCGGGCGTCGCCGTGGACATGATCAAGCCCACCGACGACTTCACGCCCTACCGCGCCGTCTTTGCGCCGGACTTGTACGTCCTGCCGGACGCCGTGGCTCACGCGCTGAGTCAGTACGTCGAAGCTGGCGGCGTCCTCTTCTGCGACAGCCGCACCGGCGTCAAGGACGAGACGAATCTGTGTCACGCGCGCACCCTGCCCGGCCTGCTCTCGGAGGCGTTGGGGATCACCATCGAAGAATACGAATCGCTCAACCACGAGTGGCGTGGCGAGGCGTTCACCTACGCGGTGCAAGGCTGCGGCGACTTTGCCGATGCCGCCTACACGGCCACGAAGACCGCCGAGTGGGTGCGGGCCGACGCCGCAGAGACGCTCGCCGGTTACACGGACTGGCACATGCAGCCCTTCGTCGCGTTGACGCGCCACCGCTTCGGCCAGGGGTGGGGCTACTTCCTGGGCACGGTCATCGCAGAAGAAGCGTTCTACGACCGGCTGATCGCCGACATCCTGGCGCACGCGGGCGTCGTCGCGCCGCTGACGCCGCCGCCCGGCGTCGAAGTCTCCGTGCGCGAAGCCGGCGACCGGCGGCTGCTATTCGTCCTCAACCACACGGAGACGCCGCAGACCGTGTCCGTCCCTGCCGGGAAGACGGAGCTGTTGACCGGCGCAACGACGAATGAAACGCTGACCCTGGATCGCTTCGGCGTCGCCGTTATCCAGATTTAAACGGGACGCAGATGAACGCAGATGAACGCGGATAAAAGAAAAAATCTGCGTGTATCCGCGTGAATCTGCGTCCTAATTTTTTTTACCCTGGAAATCTCATAGCCTATGAACGAAATCGTACCGCATCCTGATCGCAAAGACGGCTGGCTGGCCGCCCTGATCGGCGTGGCGGCGCTGGCGGCTTACGTGCGGACGCTCGCGCCGGACGTGCTTTACCACGACAGCGCCGAATTCCAAACGCTGGCCTATACGCTAGGGATGACCCATTCCACGGGGTATCCCATCTACTTGCTGCTGGCGCGCGGGGTGGGATTTTTGCCGCTCTTCTCGCCGGCCTGGCGCATCAACCTGTTCTCGGCGTTGTGCGCGGCGGCGACGGTGAGCGGCGTCTACCTGCTGGCGCGTTTCTTCACGCCAAACCGTATCGGGGCCGCTTTGGGGAGCGTCGCGCTGGCCCTGTCGTACACCTTTTGGTCGCAGGCGATCATCGCCGAAGTGTACACGCCGGGCATGGCGTTCCTGGTCGCCATCGTGCTGCTGCTGGCCTACTGGCAGCGCGATCCGCTTCCGCGCCGCCGCGCGCTGGCGTGGGCGACGGCGTTGACGTGTACGGCGCTGGGCGTCCACCTCTCGGCGACGCTGCTCGCCCCGACCGCACTCCTGTTTGTGCTGTGGGTGACGGCGTTCCAGCCCAGGGCGCAATGGTGGGCCTGTCTGCGCCCGGCCATTGTGGGATTCGGCATCGGAATCGCGCTCTATTTTGGGACGTTCTTCTTGTTGGACCTCAACAATCCGCCGTCCAGCTTCATCCAGACGATGTTGTATCCCTCGCGCTCCATTTGGGGACTACAAACCACCGATCTGGACAGCTTTTTTGAGCGGTGGTGGCTGACGTTTATGAGCGTGCAATGGCGCGGGATTATGTTCCCGGCGGACAATAACCTCGCTTTGGCCGTGAGTCAATACCTCAGTCGCGTGCTGGGGCAGGAGTTTTCGCTGTGGATGATAGGCTTTGCGCTCATCGGTCTGGGGGAGATACGCCACGCCGCGCGGCGTCTCGCCGCGCGCACCGGCAACCCCGAACTGGACGATTTCAACACGCGCGCCAAAGCGTTCATCAAGGGCATCCCCACCGCGCCCACCCTGAGCCTGGGCGTCTTTATGGCGCTCACGCTGCTGGTGATGCTGCTCTTTATCCTCAACTATCATCCGGGGGACGACTACGTGTTTTACCTCGGCACGTACATTTTCATCGCTGCGGCCCTCGGCGTGGGGATCGGGCGGACGCTGGACTGGGTCGGGCGTTTCCTGGCGAAGCGCAAAAGCTGGGTGCGCTGCCTCACCCCGGTGATGGCGGCGCTGTGCGCGCTCGTCGTGGTCACGCCCTACGCCGGGGAACGCTGGGAAGCGCTCAAGGCCGGCGCGGGGACGTTTGTGCAAGAAACGTATCCTTACCCGCTCGAAGCCCTGAAAGAACCCCGCCAGATCGCCAGCCTGCGGCTGTCCCTGCTGCCGGATGACGCTTTCGTGGTGATGGACTGGCGCGCGCTCTACGCCACCTACTACATGGCGCACGTCGAGAAGCTGCGTCCCGGCATCGTCATCAAAGAGGCCACGCCCTATGGCAGCAACGGCCAGATCGCCGACTCGCTGGTGGAAGAAATGATCGCGGCCATCCAGGCCGGGCGTCCGGTTTACACGGACCAAATCCGCCCCGGCTTGCGGGCGCGTTTCCGCGTCATGCCGGCGGCGGGCGGGGAGTTCTACCGGCTGACGCTGCCGCGCACGCCATGAGGCGATAGCTTTTGGTGAAACAGGGAGGCCGGCCACATCCGCTAACGCGATTCTCCTGCCGGAGTTTCACACGGCCATTCCACGGAATGGACTTTCAGGTATTGCGCGACGGCCTGTTCAATGGTCGGGTAGAAATTCTCGACGCCCAGCCGGGTGAACAGCCCGTACTTCTTCAGGCAATCTTTCACCGGCCCCTTCATTTCCGCGAAACACAACTCGATGCCCTCCTGCTGTAGGGCCTGATCCAGCTCTGAAAGCACGTCGGCAGCGGTCAGGTCTATGTCCGTCACCGGTTCGGCGGTGACAACCACCCATTTTGTCGGCGTCGGCGCTTCGGCTACGGCTTGCAGGACATGTTCGTGGAAAATCTCGGCGTTGGCGAAAAACAGCGGCGCGTTCCAACGGAACAGCACCAACCCCGGAACGAGGCGCCCTTCGGGATGCCGGACAATGTCGTGGTAGCTCTGTAGCTCGTCCACCATGCCCAGAACGGCGTGATACGGCCGCCACGCCCGCCAGACGAAAGCGAGCAGGGCCAGGCCCACCGCCAGGAAAATCCCCTGGATGACGCCCATCAGGGCCACGCCGAGGAAACACACCAGCGACAACACAAATTCAACGCGGCGCAAATGGTACAGTCGCAGCAAACCCGGAATTTCGAATAACCCCAGGCACGCCGAAATCACGATCGCGCCGAGCGCCGCGTGCGGCAAGGTCTGCAACAACGTGGGCGCGACCAGCAGCAATACCGCAATACACACCGCGCCGACCACGCCGGTGAGCTGCGTTTTGGCGCCGGCGGCTTCGGCTACGGGCGTGCGGGAAGAGCTGCTGGTGATCGAAAACCCCTGGAAAAACCCCGCCGCTACGTTCGAGATGCCCAGCGCGATCAGCTCCTGATCGCCGTCCACCTCGTAGCCGCAGCGCAGCGCGAACGTGCGCGACAGGACGCTCATGTCCGCGAAAGACACCAGCGCAATCGCCAGCGCGCCGGCGAACAAGGCGCGGAATTCCTCGAAGGATACCGTGGGGATCGCGGGAACCGGCAACCCGCGCGGCAGCGGCCCGACGACGGCAATACCGGCCCGGTTCGCCAGATCGAACACCGCCGCCGCCAGCGTCGCGCCCACGACGGCCACCAGGACTCCGGGAACCTTGGGCTGCCAGCGCTTGAAGCCCAGGATAATCGCCAGACATACGACGCCGATGATGAGCGCCGTCCCATTGACCTGTCCGGCGAAAATCCCGCGCCCCAGGTTGATCGCCTCCTGGAGCAGATTGTCGCCCTCTACTGAGAATCCCACAATCTTCGGCAACTGGCCGATCAGCACGGTCAAGGCGATGCCGTTGAGGTAGCCATAGCGAATGGGCTTGGAGAGCAAATCGGTAATGAAGCCGAATTTGGCGATGCCGGCCAGGATGCACAGCAGCCCCGACAAAATCGCCAGCATCCCCGCCAGCGTCACCGCATGCCCGGCGTCGCCGCCGGCCAGCGGCAACACCGTCGCCGCGATCAGCGCCGCCAGCGACGAATCCGGCCCCAGCACCAGGATGTGGCTCGGCCCGAAGAGCGCGTAAGCCAGCAGCGGCACGATGGTGGCGTAGAGGCCGTAAATCGCCGGGATTCCGGCGGCTTCAGCGTAACCCATGCCGACCGGCACGAGAATCGCCGTCAGCACCACGCCGGCGGTGATGTCTTTGGTCAACCACTCTCGTTTGTAGTTGCGCAGCACCAACACGCCGGGAATCCAGCGCCACAGTCCGCGCGGAGGCGCTTCGCGCGCAAAGGGGTTTACGGAAGATTGCGGCGTCACTACGGCAGGCCTCCCTGCAAAACTGCGAACGTCAAGGCCAACACCCCGATCAAGATCAGGGTTGCGATCAACAACCGGCGAGCATAAATTCTCTGCATGGCACTCCTTTCACACGGCCAGGCGAACCCCTAGGCCATCTTGTAGTTTTCGGAGAAAATGCGCCGGCGCGTCTCCTCGAACGCGCGCTTGCGGCTGATCTCGTGCATCTCCTTGCGAGGAACAGCGAGCTGCTCCAGCGCGCGTTCCACCAACACAATCATCGGCAGCGGGCCGCAGATGAAATAGACGCGGTTGCGGTAATCGTCGGAGAGGCGCCGCTGCAACACGTCCTTGGTGATGAAGCCGCGCTCGCCTTCCCAGCCCTCATGCGCGTTCTGCAAAACGTGGATCACCTCCAGGTTCAGCCGCGCCTGCAACGTTTCAAGCTCCTCTCGGAAAATCACGTCGTCCCAGGTCCGGTTGCCGTAGAAGAATTGGATCTTACGTTCGTCGTGGCGGTCGGCCAGCGTGCGCAGCATCCCCATAATCGGCGCGGAGCCGATGCCGCCGGCGATGAAGACGTAGTTGCCGCCGGGATGATGATCGAGATCGAAGGTGCCGTACGGCCCGTCCACGTAGACGGGCGTGCCGGGCTTGACCTCCCCCAGGGTCGCGGTGAAATCGCCCAGTTCCTTGATCGCGAACACAATCCGCTCCGGATGGTCGGCGCTGGAAGCATAGGAGAACGGGTGCGCCTCGATGCTGAAAGGCGAATGGCCCACGCTCAGCCACGCCACCTGCCCCGCGCGGAAGGGGGCGCCGGGATGCCCTACCGGTTCGAGCACCAGGCTCCACGTCTGGCTGCGCTCCGAGATGACTTCGACGACCCGGTAGGGGCGCTTCAGCAATTGCCACGGTCGGATGACGCGAATGTAGAGGATCATCGCCGCCCAGAGGCCGCCCAGGGCAATCCATAGCCCGCGCTGGAGCGGTACGGATGTGTAGTAGTTCACCTTGAAGATGTGAAAAAGGATCAGTCCAACGACGCCAGCAGCGCAGAGGTCGTGCAACAGCCGCCAGGTTTCGTAGGAGAGCTTCAGCGAAAGACGCTTGACCGAGGTGACAATCAACAGGATGAGCAGCGCCACGCCGATCACGGCGGACTTCGTGCGCCACGGCGTCGTGAAGACGTTGAGCAGGCGCAGCATGTGGGGATTGTGGAGGAAAAGAATCACCGGGTGCGCCAACGACAGCCCAAACGCGGCAATGGAGAGCTTGTGGTGAAAGTCGTAGAGCGTATCCAATGGGAAAACCTCGCTCAAGAGCGGCAGGCGCGCCGTGGGCAAGAACTGCAAGCCCATCAGCGAGAGTCCCGCAAACCCTAGCGCCACCGAAAGATCGCGCCAGAACGTCCGCCCTTCCGGGCGCGGCGCCAACAGCAAGATCAACAACGGCGCAAAGATCAACACGAAGTAGACGGCAATCCACAAACGCTGTTTGGTCTGTTGCTTCACCATAAGGCCATCCCTCTCTCCAATTGAGTTTTATGCTGGCTAGTGTATACTGAGCGTGAAAATCGTGCAAGTCGGTCGTTGGAACGTTTCAACGTTTCAACGTTCAAACGTTCAAACGTCCCTGAAGGAGGAATTTTTGATGAAAGGGTCCGCTATTCTGACGCTTGGACTTGTCTTGATGGCCTTGACGGGGCTGATCCTCTGGGGCTACCAGTTCTTTGTCGCGCCGGAGTCGGTTGAGGCGATTGCCGCGAAGTGGGCGCGGTCCGGCCATGCGGACAAGACCTCCCCCGCGTTCACCAACTGGGACGAAGACGATCCGCCGGTGGTGCCGCCGAACTGCGCCAAATGTCACAGTATGACCGGCTACACCGACTTTCTGGGCGAAGACGGCAGCGCCGTGGGCCAGGTGGACGAACCGGCGCCGGTCGGCTCGGTGCATTACTGCCACACGTGCCACAACCCCGCCGCGCACGATCTGACCACGGTGCGATTCCCCTCCGGCGCAGAGCTTGCGGAAAACTCCTATGCCGCAAATTGCATGCAGTGCCATCAAGGCCGCGCGGCGACCACGACGGTCAACAAGGCGGTGGAGGGCCTCGACCCCGACGCCGTTGCCGAAGAGCTGAGCTTCATCAACGTCCACTACGCCATCGCCGCGGCCACACTGATGGGCGGCGACGCGCAGGGCGGCTACCAGTACGCCGGTAAATCCTACGTTGGGCGTTTCGAACACGTGGAGGATTACCAAACCTGCTCGCAGTGCCACAACCCCCACAGCACGGCGATTGATCCGGACACGTGCAGCCCGTGCCACGCCAACGTGGTGGACGCCGGCGACCTGCGCGACATCCGGCAGAGCGCGGTGGATTACGACGGCGACGGCAACGTGAGCGAACCCATCGCGGACGAAATCGCCGCGCTGCACGCGGCCCTCTATCCGGCGCTGCAAGCCTACGCCGCGCAGATCGCCGGCGCGCCCATCGCCTACGAGAAACACACCCATCCCTACTTCTTCATAGATACCAACGCCAACGGCGTCGCCGACCCCGACGAGGCCAATGGCGGCAATCGCTACACGGCGTGGACGCCGCGACTGTTGCGCGCGGCCTACAACTACCACTACGTTAACCAGGATCGCGGCGCTTACACGCACAATCCCCATTACGTCTTGCAAATGCTCTACGACAGCCTCGAAGACCTGAATCAAGTGACGCCGGCGGCAGATTTTGAGCGTTTCGTCCGGCCTTGAGCCGGCAGTTACTCAAGATCAAGGTGAACTCAGTGACCAGGTATATGATCCCCGTCCCCGACGCCCCGCCCATCCCCGGCCTGACCTTTCGCCGGTTTCGCGGCGAGCCTGACTACCCGGTGATGGTGGCGATCCTCGACGCCTGCAACGATGCGGATGGATTGGAATACATCAACACGGTCGCGGATATGGCGTCGCTCTTCGCGCACCTGAACAACTGCGACCCGTACCAAGATATGCTGTTCGCCGAGGTGGACGGCGAGACGGTCGCCTTCAGCCGGGTGTGGTGGGAGGAAGCGTCCCCGGCGTGGTACTACATCCCGCTCGGCTTTGTCCATCCCGCGTGGCGGCGCAAGGGACTGGGCATGGCGATGTTGCGCTACGGCGAAGCGCGCCTGCGGGAAGCGGCCCGTGAGCATCCGGCGGGGGAGAAGCGCTTCCGCGTGTGGACGACCGATAAGGAGTACGGCGCCTGGGCGTTGTTTACACAGGCCGGCTACGAGCCGGTGCGCCATTACATCGAGATGACCCGCCCCATTGACGCCCCGCTGCCGGATGCGCCGCTGCCCGCCGGGCTGGACGTGCGCCCGGTCGCGCCGGAGCAGTATCGCGCCGTGTGGGATGCGAAAGAGGAAGCGCGTCAGGATCATTGGGGCTACGCGCCCACGACCGACGCGGACTTTGAGCGGTGGACGGAGACGCGCACGTTCGCGCCGTCTCTGTGGAAAGTGGCCTGGGACGGCGATCAGGTCGTCGGGATGGCGCTGAACCACCTGGATGAAGAACAGAACGCGCGCTACCACCGCCGACGCGGCCGTACCCAGTACGTGTTTGTGCGGCGTCCGTGGCGTCGGCGCGGGCTGGCGCGAGCGCTGCTCGTGCAGAGCATCGAGATGTTCAAAGCCATGGGGATGGCAGAAACGGCCCTGGGCGTGGATACCCAGAATCCGAGCGGCGCGCTCAAATTGTACGAAAGCCTGGGCTATCAGGAAGGCCGGCGACACACATTTTTCGACAAGAAACTGTAGCACTCAAGTGGATCTTACCCTTGCGACGCAAAGAATGGGACACGGATTTTACGGATTTCACGGATTTTTCTCTTAAAAAGCCCATGCTTTGATTTTGAAAATCTTTGCACCTTTGCGCCTTTGCGTGAAACTTCCCCCTTTTTCAGGAGAATCAATGATGGCATTGACGCGACGTTTGTATCAAGGCGAAGACGACTATTGGCGTATCCGCGCCTTTCTGCGCGAAGTGCTCCTGCGTAACGGCCTGCGCGAGTTAAGCTGGCACGTTGCCGAGTTCGACTATTGGCGCTGGCATCTGGTTGCCAATCTCGGCGGCGGGGACCTCGCCGATGGGGTCTTTCTGTGGGAAACGGCGGAGGGATGGTTGGCGGCGGTGTTGAATCCCATTATGGGCGGCGAAGCCATCTTGCACGTTCACCCCGACTTCCGCACACCTGCCCTTGAGGATGAAATGCTGACCGTGGCCGCCGAGCATCTGGCCGTGACGAGCGACGACAACCGCCGGACGCTCTGGGTATCGGCCGGCGTTGAGGACGAGCTGCGCCGTGCGGCCTTGACGCGGAACGGCTTCGAGCGTATTTCCGCGCCTGAGCATCAGGCTTATTGGCGTCGTCGCCCATTGGACGTCCCGATCCCGGCCGCCCCACCGCCGCCGGGGTACACGGTGCGCGCGTTGGGCGATGGCCTGGAATTGCTCGAACGCTGCTACGCCTCCGGCCTGGCGTTTCATCCCGACGAACCGGCCATCGCCATCGAAAACCGCGACGACGTGAGCTGGTATCGCAACATTCAGAATGCGCCCCTTTACCGCCGCGACCTTGACCTTGTGGCCGTCGCGCCCGACGGCGCGGTCGCCGCCTTCTGCACGGCCTGGTTCGACGACGTGACGCGCACCGCCGTCTTCGAGCCGGTGGGGACGGTGCCCGCGCATCAACGACGCGGCCTGGGCAAGGCCGTCTTGTGCGAGGCGCTCCGTCGCCTGAAGCGTCTGGGCGCGGTCATGGCGTATGTCCACTCGTATGAGTCCCCCGCGCACGCGCTGTACGCCTCGGTGGGATTCACGGACTACGACCTGGTTGAGCCGTTTTTTAAAAGCATTTTGCGGTGAGGGACGATTGTCCCTCACCGCAAAATACCTTCCCATGCGCCGCCGTTAGTTTCTGAGAACCAGCGGTAAGTAGATTTTGGATTGTCCGCCTTCGCCCAGCAGCGCAAATTCGCTGAGGTGGCAGACTGGCGCACGCAGCGCGTTGACTCCCGGATAGCGGGTGTAATCCAGCCCCACGCAGGTATTCACCACGTCCTCCCACGCGCCCAGACCCGTGCTCCAGTAGTACAATCGCAGCGTCCCCTCGTCTGTGATATTGGCGTCCAGCAAGTCTTGATCGCGGTAGTTGAGGCCAAGATCAATCGCGCCGCTGATCGGGTTGGAGGCAACCAGGTCAAAACTGCGCCCGGCAAACCCGAAGCCGTCGGGGTGGGGATGGGCCGGCGCAGCGCTCCATGTTAACGTGAACACGGTAGGTACGCTGACCGCCTGCTGCGGAACGTGGATTCGGATCGTCAGGCCGTTCGTGTCGGTGAAAATCCGGGTGCCGCCCGCCGGGCCGATGACGAAGACCTCCGGCTCGACCGGCGCGCTGATGACGATTTCGTGGCTGTCGGTCGCGCTGCCGCCGTTCTCCGCCGTGACGCTGACTTGCTTTGTACCGGCGGTCGCCCAGGTGTAGCTCGCGTGCGCTGTGCCCTGCCCACTATCGGGCGCGGGCGTCCAGGTATAGGTGATGGGCATGCTGGCGTTGGCCGGCTGGACGGTCGCCGTGAACGTGTAGGCCGTGTTTGTCAGACCCGTCGTCGGCCCGGAGATCGCCACGCCGGTCACTGGGATGACGCCGCCTTCGATAATGGTGATGGTATACACGCCCGTCATACTCCCGGCTTCATTGGTCGCCGTCGCTGTGATGACCTTGACGCCTGTCGTCGTCCACCTGACGTTGCGGAAGACGATGAGGCGGCCCAGCGACGCCGTCGCCGGCGTAACTACGTCGGTGCGCTGGATGACGTAAGTCAGCGGCGTGGTCACGTCCAGCGGATTCACCGCGATGGTGAAGGTGTAGTACACCCCCGGCGCGCCGACGGTCGGGCCGTCTATGGCGACCGCCGTGGGCGCCACCGGGCCGGGCATGGCGCCGCTTAGGGCCACCTGGGTGCGCGCGCCGCGTCCCTGCCAGGTGGGCGCGCCGCCGGACGGCGTGACCACCGAGGGCGTGGTGCGCAGGGGCAGGAACGCCTTGAAGGTGACGGCGTCGCCGATCTCCGCGCCTTCGTCGCCGGCGGTCGCCGCGTCGTCGCCGTAGGCGTGGAGGAAGCCGAACTGCCCGGCCTCGTCCAGGATCACATCGCCGATGTAGACGCCGTCCGCGTCATAGGCCGCCAGGATCGTGCCGATGGGCGCGGGCGCGCCGTCAATCGTCAGCGTCCCCCAGAAGTCGGCCCATTCATCGGTCGCCACGTAGGGCATCTCCACATCCAGATTGACCTCTTTCGCGT
Source organism: Anaerolineae bacterium (assembly GCA_034429475.1). Taxonomy (GTDB): domain Bacteria; phylum Chloroflexota; class Anaerolineae; order B4-G1; family SLSP01; genus JAKQHY01. Next base: position 7,331 of record DAOUGD010000074.1, on the reverse strand, counting down.
CCACCCCGGTATTCCACACGGTAGACTTGGAGGGCGTCGCCAACCGCCCGTTGATCGTGAAGCGGACTTCGTCGCCGTCTTCAATGCCTTCATCCCCCGGCGTGTTGGGATCGTCCAGATAGACGTGGAGGAAGCCATAGTAGGGCGGCGTGTGGACGGAGAACGCGCCGGCCATGGTGCCATCGGGATCGTAAGCGACTACGCTGGCGTTGCGAAGAGCGGAAAAGCCACTGAGGGTTGCAACGCCATAGAAATCGGTCCACTCAGTGGTTGGTGAGAAAAAATCCGCACTCGTGACGCCTTGTGGGGCGTCCGGCGTCGTGAGATCAACGGCCATTCTGACGGGCGTGTCGGCGCCCCGATAGGTTAACACCGGCGCGCCGTACCCCGTCTTGATCTTGATCCAGTACGCATAGCCTGGCTCCAGCTCGGTGAGGTCGCTGTATTGCGGCTGGGCGGGCATATAAGTCAGCGCGCCGCCATCGAAACCCCGGACGATTTCGTAAGCGCCGCTGATGCTTTCCAGCGCCTCCGTGATCGGCAGCGTCCGGTCAGGCAGATAGCTGACCAGATTCCAACCCTCGTAAAGCTGGATGGGCGTGTCGTCGCGCGCGGGTTCGTAGTCCAGCGTCAACGTTTGCGTCGTGGCGGCGGTGATGTGAATCCAGTAGCCGTGCGTCACGTCCAGCGTCGTCAGGTCGCTCGCGCCGGGATTTGCCGGATCGTAGGTGTGACCGCCGCCGGACGGCCCGCCGTCGAAGCTGAGCACCACGTCGTACTGCCCGTCAAGGCCGGCTAAGACGACGCCGATGGCCGGGTCAGGCGGCGTCACGTCAATCGAGAAGAGATTCCAGCCGGGCGCCAGGGGGCGGGTGAAGGTGGCGTCCGGGGCGTAGGCCGGGGAGAGCATCGTCGTTGTGCCCGACAGGAAGTCGCCGATGACGTAATCGTCCTGCGCGACGGCGGCAACGCGAATGCCGTGATTGGCGGGCAGCGCGGCGGGCAGCGTCGCCGTGAAGCGCGCCGTGCCGGTGATGGCGTCAATTACCGCCGTCGTCAGCAGCTCCAGCGCGTCCTGCTCGTCGTCCAGGTCGTCCAGGTAGAGGTCCACCAGACAGTGGGGGCAGTCGTACCCCGTTTCCGTCTCACCGACCACTGTAAGGCCGTCAATGCTGATGATGATCGGCGGCTCGAACAGGCGCAGCGACTCCGGGACGGCGGGACCGAACTCGATCACCTTGCTGGTGCTATCGCGCACCACGTTATCCCGCATGACGAACTGCCGCGCCAGCGGCGAGCCATCGTTGACGAAAATCGCGCCCTCGGTGGGGTCGTCGCTTTCCGCGTCGAAGAAGCTGGTGCGCGCATTGATGATGGTATTGTTCAGAACTTGCACGCCCTGCCCGGTGACGAAGATACCCTGGCCGCAGGTGCCGACTTCCACGCCGTCGCCGTCAATGCCGATGGTGTTGTACGCCACGAGGACGTCGCCGCCGGCCGTCCAGATCGCGGGCGGGGCCGTCTCAGTGGGGGAGTGGGGGGAGTGCGCGCCGGCAACCGTGTTGTGGACAATCTGGTTGCCGCTGCCGCTGGTGATATTGATGCCCCAGCCGCCGTACCATTGCGCCGGGTTATACAGATTGGAGGCAACGCACGTGAGCCGCTCCGCCGGGATCGTCCGGTCGCCGCGCGTGCCAATGGTGTTGTACTGGACGAGGTTGTTGTCGCCCTCGATGGAGATGCCGGTGTTCGAGCCGGTGACAATCGTATTACTGATCGTGTTGTTGTCGCCCTGGACGCTGATGCCGCCGCCGGCCAGCGTGATGTCGGGGTTAGAGCCGGGGACGATCTCCGTGCCGTCGGCGTTCAGGCCGACCCAGACGTTCTCGATCAGGTTGTTGCCGCCGACGTTGGAGACATCGTTCGAGAAGATGCCGCCGCCGCCGTTGAACGCCAGATTGCGGATCGTGTTGTAGCTGACGCCGACCAGGTCGAGCACATGCTCGCTGTAGATGATGATGATGGGATCGCCGTTGGCGCGCCCGCCGATTTCGCTTTGTGTGGCGCCGTCAATGGTGACGTTGCTGTTGGGATTTTCCGGGTTGTCAAGGTCGCCGGGCACAAGCGCCTCGCCGCCGGCGCTGCTGGAATAGTCCGCCTCCATCATAATCGTCCACGTCCCGGTGACGGGGTTGTAATTCGTGTCGGTGAGCGGGATGTTGAACTTGATCAAAATGGGGCGGTGCGCCAGCGGGCGATGGCTGGCCTCGACCAGCGCACGGCGGAAGCTACACTTGCCGTCGCTGGCAGCGTTGTAGAGGCTTTGGGTGAAATAGCAGGTCCGCGTCTGTGGGTCGCCGTTGGTGTCCTCGGTGGTGTTCACGGTGATAATGGTGGTGTAGGCGAGCGGGGCTTGCGGCGCTGTGGGCGCGGCGGCGACCACGGCTGGCCCGGCGTCGCGCGCGGTGCTGGCAGCAATCGTCACGGCCATGCTTCCCCCTAGCAGGAACAAGGCCGCGATCAGCCCGATAAACCAAAATTTGTTTTTCATCGTTACACTCCTTTTCTGGTGACTATCGAAAAATAGATAAACGGACGTTACCGATTTTATGGTATCTCATTTGACTTATGGGCATTCACCTCCTTCTTTCACCTCCGCCTGTCCAGCGTGGATTGGCTTTTTCTCATTTTCTGACCGGCTCAACCCTTCAAGGAAAATAAACAGATCGGAGAGTGTGCGAAATCCGTGGCGTTGACCGGTCATCGGGTCTTCCAGCGACGCGCGCCAAACCGTTTGCTCACTCTCGCCGGAGCGCCACATACGCAGTAGATAAGAAATGTAGGAATGAGAGGGTTTCATAATGATCCGTTTCGTCAAACGTCAAACGTCATAATTTCACATTTGACGTTTCATGCTTCGCGTTTCAGGTCTCGCCATCCAACTATGCGCTATGATAAGCTATGCCTATCAGGAAGGTATCAGGAAACCGCGTGTTCAATGTTACAAATCCCCTTTTGACGCTATAATTTTGGTATGGCGCGTCTCTGTATCTATTTACTTGGCTCTTTCCACGTCACCCTGGATGGCGAACCGCTCACCGGCTTTGAATCCAACAAAGTGCGGGCGCTGCTGGCCTATCTGGCCGTGGAAGCTGCCGACCGTCCCCACAGCCGCGACGCGCTGCTCGGATTGCTCTGGCCGGATTGCGACGAACGCACGGCCCGGCACAACCTCTCCCAGGCTCTTCTCAACCTGCGTCAGGCTATCCACGACCGCGAGGCCGTTCCGCCTTTTCTGTGCATTACCCAGCAAACAGTGCAGTTCAACCCCGACAGCGATTATCAACTGGATACCTTACAGTTCGAGGCACTTCTCACGGCCAGTGAGAGCCACGTTCACACCCGCCTGGAAACCTGCAAATCCTGCATTCAACAGTTAGAACAGGCTATCAAGCTCTATCGGGGAGAGTTTTTGGCAGGGCTGTTTGTAGACGGCGTTTTCTTTGAGGAATGGGCGCTGCTCCGGCGTGAGCGATTTCACCGGCTGGCGCTGGACAAGCTCTATCACCTGGCGACCCACTACGAGCGGCGTCAAGACTACGACCGCGCGCGCCGCTATGCTCAGCGTCAAATCGAGCTGGAACCCTGGCGGGAAGAGGCGCACCGGCAGTTGATGCGCCTGCTGGCCCGCGACGGTCAGCGCAGCGCGGCGCTGGCTCAGTACGAACACTGCCGCCGCGCCCTGGCCGAAGAACTGGGTATCGAACCGGACGAAGAGACGCAGGTCCTCTACGAACGCATCCGCGCTGCCGGGGAGGCCTGCCCTCACAACCTGCCACCCCAACTGACGCCCTTTTGGGGGCGCACAGAAGAGTTGGCCGAGATCGCGGAACGGCTGGAGAATCCGGCCTGCCGCCTGTTGACCCTGGTTGGCCCCGGCGGCATTGGCAAGACCCGCCTGGCCCTTCAGGCCGCCGCCGAACAGGTCGGGGGCTTTCTCAACGGCGTCTTCTTCGTCCCCCTGGTCGCCGTTAATTCGAGCCGGTTTCTGCCTGCCGCCATTGCCGAAGCCATTGGTCTGGCTTTCTCAGGCAAGGAATCGCCCCAGGCGCAGCTTCTCGCCCATTTGCGCGACAAAGAACTGCTCCTGGTGCTGGACAACTTTGAGCACCTGCTCGCGCCTGCGTCCGAGGGAGGAGAAGGGACGGAGCTGCCGGTCGCCATCCTCGCCCAGGCGCCGCACGTCAAACTCCTGATCACCTCCCGCGAGCCGCTGCGCCTGCGCGCCGAGTGGCTGCTGGACGTCCAGGGGCTGGCGTTCCCCGGAGCGGACGGCGGCGCTGCGCTGGAGACCTACAGCGCTATTCGGTTATTCGTAGAGAGCGCCCGCCGGGTACACGCCGGATTTGCGTTTGACGGCGAAACCGTCCCCGCCGTCGTTCAAATCTGCCAACTGCTGGAGGGAATGCCGCTGGGCATCGAGTTGGCCGCGGCCGCGGTGCGTGCGTATCCTTGCCCACAGATCGCAGCGCAGATCGCGCAGGACCTCGACTTCCTGACCACTGCGATGCGCGACGTACCGGCGCGGCATCACAGCATACGGACCGTTTTCGATCATTCCTGGCGGCTGCTCACCGCCCAGGAACAGGCCGTCTTTGCTCAACTGGCGGTTTTCCAGGGCGGCTTCACGTCCGAAGCGGCGCAAGCCGTGATCGAACAGCGCGCCCCAACCACGGAACACCTCCTCGTCACTCTCGCCGATCGCTCCCTGATCCAGCGTGGGCCTGATGGGCGCTACACGCTGCACACGTTGTTGCGTCAGTATGCCGCCGAAAAGCTGGGCGCCGCGCCGGAAGAACAGGAAGCGGCCAATCAGCGTCATGCCGCCTTCTACCTGGAGTTCCTGGCCGGCCAGGGCAGCGGCGAAGAACCCGCGCGGCGCGCCGCCATCCGCGCCGATCTGGCGAATATCCGCGCCGCGTGGCAGTGGATCATCGAAAAACGCGATTTGACGGCATTGGAACGCGCGGCGGCGACCCTGCACAATTTCTACAGCGCGCAGAGTTGGTTCCAGGAAGGGATTGAGGTCTTCCAGTTGGCTTTGGATCAGATCGCCATTCAGCCCGCCGCCACGGCGGAACAGGCTTCCCTGTTGTGCGATCTCTTGGGACGCCAGGCGCGAATGTGCAGCCACATCGGCCAGGTGGAGACCGCCAGGGCCATCCTGGAGAAAGCGCGCTCCTACCTGCCTTATGTCGAGAGCGCCGCGCGGCGCTCGGCCATCTTGGGGTATCTCGCCATTACCACCTACTACGCGGGCGATTATGGCCGCGCCGCCGGGCTTGCGGAGGAGAGCCTGCGCCTGTCGGAGGAAGCGGACGATCAGGATGGGATCGCCTTTGCCCTGAACTTTTTGGGGAGTTGCGCCAAAGCGCAGGGCGAGTATGCCCTGGCTCGCCGCTATTTTGAACAGGCCGTTGGCGTGAGTCGCCAGCTTCAGGATGGCATCGGCACGGCGATGGCGCTCAACAACCTGGGCAACCTGGCGCAAGTCACGCATGACTATGACATCGCCCGGCGCTATTACCGGGAGTGCAGCGATCTCTTCAAAGCCAACGATCACCTTCACGGCGCGGCCACGGCGTTGGCCAATGCCGGACAGTTGGCGTTGAAGCAGCAGGCTTATGCCGACGCCCGCCAACTCCTCACCGAGAGTCTGGCGCTGAAGCAGCAGATTAACGACCGGCGCGGCATGGCCGTCGCGCTGGTCAGCCTGGGGGAGCTCTCGGTGGCGACGGGCGCATACGCGGAGGCGCGCGCGCAGTTGGCGCAGGCGTTGCCCCTGGCCCGCCAGTCGGGGGACGCCAATCTCGTGCTGACCGGCCTGGTGGCAGCGGCGGCGCTGGCAACGCAGCAGGGGCAAGCCGAGGCTGCCGCTCGCCTGTTGGCCTTTGCGCTGCACCATCAGGCGATAGCCCAGGAAACCCGCGAGCGGGCGGAGCAAGTGGCCGCTGCGTTGGGCGGACTGTCAACCGAGGCGCAAGCGTGGGCGCGTGAGAAAGGCGATGAATCTGCCGCCGCAGAGATCGTAACCCTGGTTTTGCAGGGGGAGCAGGACACATTTCACATTCAGGACAAGCTCTGACCGGTTGGCGAGGAGTGGATGTCTGCGCCGGTCACGCACAGCGCTGAAAACCCGAACAAGTTCGGGAGTCCGGAATCCTCAACTTGTTCAGGGTTTGCATAAGGGTGTGTTTCATTTGAGTTAGTGAGCATATAAAACGTAAAACGTAAAAAACGCTTACGTTTCACGTTTTACGTTTTACGAAGGCTTATTTTCAATTGAGATGAAACTCTCCCTTTTCATAAAGAGGACTATGGATACGACTACGCAAGTCATGCCGCTTCTGGCGACCAAACTCTACATCCCCGCGCCGCACGCGACCAGCGTTTCGCGCCCGCATCTGCTCGCGCGGCTGGACGAGGGCCTGCGCCTGGGACGCCGCCTCACCCTCGTCGCCGCGCCGGCGGGTTATGGCAAGACGACGCTCCTCGGCGAGTGGGCGAATCGCTGTGCGGCTGACTTGTCCGGGCGCCGCGCCGTCGCCTGGCTGACCCTCGACGAAGCGGACGGCGACCCGGCGCGCTTTTGGGCTTACCTCGTCGCCGCGCTGCGGACGGCGCTCTCGCTGGACATCCCGGACGCCCTGCCGTCGCCGCAAAGCCCGCAGATGACGGCCCTGATGACGGCGTTGATTAACCAGATCGGGGCGAGGGCCGAAAGCGTGCTTTTGATCCTCGACGACTATCACCTGGCGACGGCGCAGCCCGTGCAGGATGCCCTCGCCTTCCTGTTGGAGCATCAGCCGCCCAACCTGCACCTGGTCATCGCCGCCCGCGCCGATCCGCCGCTGCCCCTCGCCCGCCTGCGCGCGCGCGGCCAATTGACCGAACTGCGGCAGGCCGATTTGTGCTTCACCCCGGAGGAGGCCGCCGCGTTCCTGAACCAGCGCATGGGATTGGCCCTGACCCCCTCGGACATCGCCGCGCTGGACGCGCGCACCGAGGGCTGGATCGCCGGACTGCACATGGCGGCCCTGGCCTTGCAGGGGAGCCGCGCCGGGCGCGATGCGAGCGCGTTCATCGCCGCCTTCACCGGCGCGCATCGCTACATCCTCGACTACCTCCTCGAAGAAGTCCTCAACCGCGAACCGCCGACCGTGCAGACCTTCCTCTTGCAAACCGCGATCCTCGACCGCATGTGCGCTCCCCTGTGCGACGCTATTTTAAGAGAGGGGGAGAGGGGGAGACAAGGGGAGGGGGAGACGCTT
>DAOUGD010000073.1:0-4068 GCA_034429475.1 Anaerolineae bacterium | reverse complement strand
GCCAAAGCAGTGTTTATGGAGAGGGGGAGATTCGCTGATCCGCTCTCTCGCTGATCCGCCGATCCGCTGACCCGCGTCTCCGCCATTTCCGCCACCATAAACACTGCTTTGGCTGTCTTGGCTTTTGGGATGTTCAGGAATTTCGTCAGGTCGTCAATGGTGGTCACGTCCGGGGTGGCGACTTTTTCGATGGGGAGCAGCGACTCCGGTTTTGCCGGTGACTTTTGGAGGCGGGCGACCTGCCGGTTGGCGGCGTAGCCGCAGCCATCGCAGAACAGTAGTGTGTCCTCGCCGATGTCGGTCAGCACCATGTACTCGTGCGACATGCTGCCGCCCATCATCCCCGTGTCCGCGCCCACCGCCGCCACGTCCAGCCCGCAGCGGCGGAAGATGTTGAAGTACGCCTGGTAGTGCGCCCGGTACTGTTTGTCCAGCCCGGCTTCGTCCGCATCCAGGCTGTAGCTGTCTTTCATTGTGAACTCGCGCACGCGGATCAGGCCGGCGCGCGGGCGGGGATCGTCGCGCCACTTGGTCTGGATGTGGTAGATCAGTTGCGGCAGTTGGCGATACGTGTCAATCTCGCGGCGGGCCAGATCGGCCACGACTTCTTCGTGCGTCATCGCCAGCACCATATCGCGCCCGGACTTGTCCTTGAAGCGGCCCATCTCTGAACCGATGGCGTACCAGCGCCCGGTCTCTTGCCAGATTTCCGCCGGGTTGACCACCGGCATGGTGATTTCCTGCCCGCCGATGGCGTCCATCTCCTCGCGGATGATGGCTTCCACCTTGGTCATCGCGCGGCGGGCCAGCGGCAGGTAGCTGAACACGCCCGCCGCCAGTTGGCGGATGAATCCGGCGCACAGCAGCAGTTGGTGACTGGCGCATTGCGCCTCCGAGGGGATGTCCCGTTGGGTGCGGCTGAAAAGTTGGCTCATGCGCATGGGAAGAGGCTCCTTTACGAATTACGAATTACGAATTACGAATTACGAATTATGCATTATGAATTACGAACGGCGAGATTTTACATCCATCCCTGCATTTTGTAAACCAGCATCCCGATGTACTCTTTCATCGCCTGGGAGGTGAGGGCGAGGTCGCGGGAGCTGGGGATCAGGTTCATCACCTGGATGGCGAGGCTGGGCTGCGTGTAATGATCCCATTCCGCCTGCGAAATCATGTAGTCGGTGGGGGCCGGGAGGACGGTGAAGTCGGGGTTTTGGAACAGCATCATCGCCCTGGGCATGTGCAACGCGGAGGTGACGAGGATGACGGTTTTGACGTTGTGTTCCGCCAGAATTTCAAAGCTGTTGGCGGCATTTTCCTGGGTGTTGCGGGATTCTTCTTCTAACCACAATGCCTCACGCGGCACGCCCATCATTTCCAGCAACTCGGCCATCGCTTCGGCCTCCGGCGGGCCGCCCTGCGGGCTGACCCAGGGCGCGGTCCCGCCGCTGATCAGGATGCGCGGCGCGGCCCCGTGGTTGTAGAGCCACGCGGCGTAGAGGATGCGGTCGCCGGCCTCGTTGACCTCATGGATGGGGCGCGGGTAGCCCAACTCGCGCGTCGCGCCGCCCAGGAGGACGATGGCGTCGCCGGTGGGCAGCGGCGCGGTGCGGCCCGGCGGCGGCGCGTAGCGCCATTCCAGGGAGCGCACCACCGTCATCGTCACGATGCGGTTGCCGCCGAGCCAGAGGATCGCCAGCGTGACGCCGACCAGCCGCGTTTGCCAGCGTGGGTTGCGCTGCACGATCAGCGCCGCACCCAGCAAGACGCACGAGAGGCCGAGCGGGTAAACTAACAGGGGAAGTAATTTCGAGAGATAGAAAGCCATAGGTATCCTTGTGATTTGGGAATGGGTAAAGGGAAATGAGTAATGAGTGATGCGGGACGACCGCGCACACTCATTACTTCTTACTCATTTCTCATTACTTCTTAACTGATGACCTGCCACAACCCCGCCCCTACTAACGCGCCAAACGCCGAGCTGATGAAATTCACCCAGTCGTTGTTCAGCCAGCGCCAGCCGCGCAGCAGGCGATTGGGCGTCCCGTCGGGGTCAATGACTTTCTCGGTCTCTTTCTGGCGGACGGGGGAGTAGTAGATGGCCTGCACGGTCGCGCCGAGGAGACTATCGCAGAGAGAGCCGGCGAGTCCGCTGAGGGCGCCGACGAGCAAGAGGGTGGGAGTAGGGAGTAGGGAGTAGGGAGTAGGGAGATTGACGTTTGACGTTTGACGGATGACGGTTTCGATGCCGAGGAAGATTGCGGCGGAGAGGCCAATGAGGCCGCCGCCCGCGAGGGTTGCCAGCGTGCCCATGGTTGAGACGCCGCCGGACGTGCCCACGTCTACGGGCTTGCCGGTGGTGATGAGGCGCGGCGGCTTCCGGCTGAGCACGCCCAGTTCCGTAGCCCAGGTGTCCGCGTTGACCGTCGCCATGGCGCCGACGAAGGCGTAGAACCACGCGGGGTGGGGGTGCAGCGCGTAGGCGAGCGCGAGCAGCGCGCCCATGCCGCCGTTGGCGAGCGCCTGGCCCAGGTCACGCCGGGAGCCTTTGGCGAATTTCTCCGCCAGCGATTCCTTGAGGGTTTCTTTGTATCGGGAAAGCAGGCTGGAGGCGATGAAGAACGTGATAAGCAGCAGCCCCCACGTCCAGCCGCCAAAGCCAAAGATGAGCGTGCCGGTGAGCATCGCGCCGGCGACGCCGCTTTTGGAGAGCGCGCCCTTGTAGTAGGCCAGCATCCCGATGGCGGCGCTGATGATGAGGCCGAGGAGCAGTCGCAGGAAATTCATGGGGCTTAGTATACCAGATAAAGCGCCAGTCCCGTCAACAGCGGCACGCTGAGATTGTCCGTCCCGGCGGGGGAGACGCTTTCGGCGACGGTCGCAATGGCCGTCCCCACGAGCGTAGCCAGCAGGAGGTGGCTTGCCGGCGCGCTGTTGGGGCTGAGCGCCGAGCCTGGCAGCAGCCACAGCGTCAGGCCGATGCCGAGGAAGGCGCAGACGGCCATCGCCGCCGTGCCTTCCCAGGTGCGCGTGTGCCCGAAGATGCTGTAGGAATGCCTGCCCGCCAGTTTGCCGACGATGCTCGCCGCCCCGTCGCCCCACGTCATCGCCATCACGGCGGCGGCAGCGACGGGGACGCGATCCACCGCGCCGCCCGTCCGCCACAGCAGCGCGAACAGGATGGTGATGGAGATGGCGAAGTAAACCGTGCCGGGCGTGGCTTTTTCGTCGTCCATCGCCTTGAACGTCTGCTGGCGGTAGAAAACGTAGTTCAAGACGATGAACGTCGCAAAGGGGATCACGCCGACAGTCCAATGGTCGAATAGCGCCAGGATGCCCCAAATCCACATCCCCGCGCCGATGTGGATGAGCTTGCGGGTGAGGAATTGCGGCCACTTGCGCCATTTGCCGATGCCTTCGACGATGAAGAGCAGGCCGAAGGCGTAGATGTAAGAAGCAATGAGTCCGACGATGTCGTTTGAGGTCAAAAGAGACTCCTTTTTTACGTGCTGAATTTTACCAGAATATCCAACGTTTTGCTGTCTTGCTCCCCGTGAAAATATTTCTCCAGCACCCGGACAAATACGGAGTGGGGATCATCGGCGGCGCGCGCAAACAGCGTCATAGACGATTTCAACTTCAGGTCGTCGGGATAGCCGAAGATTTGCGAGACGGAACGGCCTTCGACGGTCAGCAAAACTTCTGCACATTCCCGCAGCCGCACTCCCAGGACGGGATGGGTCAGGTATTGTCGCGCTTCCTCGAGGCTTTGGATGGCGTAGTATTGCGACGTGGAACTGAACCCCAATCCCGCTGCCTGCGGGAAGATGAACCACATCCAGTGCGTGCGCTTCTGGCCGTTTTTTAGCTCGGCGAGGGCGGTGGGGTAGACGGTTTCCTGTGCGGCGATGAAGCGATTAAGGTTATGTGAATCATTGGGTATTGTCCCTCATTTTCCTTGATGAGGAAGTGAAATAGTGTGCCATTTGTCGTATCCTTAAGAGCATCACAAATGCTACACAAGGATGCGAAAATGGATTGGAACACGCTCTATTGTCCCAACAA
>DAOUGD010000072.1:0-30413 GCA_034429475.1 Anaerolineae bacterium | reverse complement strand
TCGCGGGCGGTACACCGCCCGCGAAAATACCCCTTTAATCTCCGGCCCTCAGGCCGTGAATTTCACCCCTTCGGCATATACCGAAAGTACAAAGCCATATCCACCAACACCATCGTCATATTGAGGGCGTACAGGCCCACCACCCAGTCCAGGTCGAACAAGACTTTGTGGATGATCCCGCTCAGATACCCCACGCAGACGAAAATCATAAAGACCGGGCTTTTGCCCTCGACTTTGTGCGTCCGCAGCGCTTTTGCGATGGACACCGGCCAACTCAGGCCAAAACAAACCAGCATGATCACTTCAAAAATGCTCATTTGCCCCCTCGAAAATAGCCTCAACGGATTGAACGAATTCAACGGAAAAAGTCTCCGTTCAATTCCGTTGAATCCGTTGAGAGAATCTTTTTTCCACCTCACCGAGCGCCTGCTCACAGGCCGCGCGCATCACGGCGAAGGGCGCCGGCTGGCCCGTCCACAGCTCAAACGCAATTGCGCCTTGCCGCACCAGCATGTCCAGACCATCTATGCTCAACGCACCCGCCGCGCGCGCCTGCCGTAATAACTGCGTCTCCTGTGGATTATAAACCAGATCGAAAACCGTGAGATGCGCCGGGAACGGGAGCGGTTCAGGCCAGATCGAAGCCGCCACCTTGGGCGACATGCCCACCGGCGTCGCGTTGACCAGCAGCTCCGCCGCGCGCGCCGATTCCACCAGGGTCTCGGTGGAGAGAGGCGCCGTGCGCAGCGGCGCGCCGTTTCCGCCCAAATCGGACAGCAAGGATTCTACCTGCTGCGGCTGCATGTCCAGCACCAACACGTCGCGCGCGCCCGCCCGGAGCAGGCCGAACACCACCGCGCGCCCCGCGCCCCCGGCGCCCACCACCACGGCGGATTTCCCGGCCGGCTCGAATCCACCCTGCCGCAGCGAACCGAGGAAGCCCTGATAATCCGTGTTGTGCCCGGTGGTCGTCGGAGCGCCTGCCGCATCCCGGTCAATGACGATGGTGTTGACCGCGCCGAACTGAGCAGCGTCCGGCGCCACCGCATCGAGCGCCGGAATCACCGCCTGCTTGTGCGGCACGGTCACGTTGACGCCCCGAAAGCCCAGCGCCGCCGCCCCGCGCACCGCCGCCGCCACCTGCCCCGGCGCGACCGGCAGCGGGACGTAACACCAGTTCAATCCCAGCGCCGCAAACGCCGCATTGTGCATCGGCGGAGAGACGCTGTGTCCAATCGGCCAGGCGATCAGGCCGACCAAGGTGGTGTGGCCGTCAATAGTCATCATCTACCTCCACTCTGACGAAGAACCAGCGGCAGGTACACGTACCGCGCCGAAACAATGGTAACGAGGGTCACGGCACTGACCGTGTTGATCGGGTTCGTCGCCGTAAGGGTTGCCGTGTACATGCGCGCTTCTGCGTAAACGTGCGTCACCAACGCGCCCACGGCGCTCTGCCCATCGCCCAAATCCCAGGTAAAGCTGATGGCGCTGCCCGCCGTCACCGTCGCGCTCAACGTCGTTGTCCTGCCCAGAGGCGTGGGACTGTTGTTGTACGCGGTCAGCCCGGCGATAGGCGCATCTTCCACCACAACCGTCGTCGCCGCCGTAATCTGCCCGGCGCGGTTCGTGGCCGTCACCGTCGCCGTGTACGTCCCCACGGCGGGGTAAGTGTGCGTGACGACCTTGCCGCTGTCGGGCCAGTCCTGTGGGAAGAAAGCCGCACCATCCCCAAAGGCCCAGGTGTATGTCACCCCGCTGCCGCTCTCCACCGTCGCGCTGAGCGTGGTGACGTTCCCCAGCGGCGTCGGGCTGTCATTGAAGGCCAACAAGCCAGAAACCGGCGTCCCGGCAGTGATAGTGACAGATGTAGCCGCCGTCAGGCTGTTGAGGCTGTTGCTGGCGGTGACGATGGCCGTATAAGTTCCCATATCGGGATAGACGTGCTGGACGGTCGCGCCGCTGCCGGTCGCGCCGTCGCCGAAGGCCCAGGTGTAGACCGTGCCGCTGCCCGCCGCGAGCGTCGCGGTGAGGGTCGTAGGATCGCCCAGCGGCGTGGGGCTGTCGTTGACGACGGCCAGCCCGGCCAGCGGCACTTCCGTGACGGTGACGCGCGTGGTCGCCGTCATTTCACTGGATTCATTGCTGGCGGTGACGATGGCGGTGTAGAACCCCGTCGCCAGGTAAGTGTGTTGCACAATGTCCCCAGAACGGACTGCGCCATCGCCAAAATTCCAGAGGAAGTTGACATTCGCGCCATCGGTGAGGGTAGCGGTGAAAGTAGTCGGTTGTCCGAGAGGGGTGGGGCTATCGTTGATGGCGCGCAGTCCGGTAATCGGCGGCTCAACGGTGACGCGCGTGGTGGCGTGTATGGTGTTGTTGCTGTTGAAGACGGTGACGGTAGCGGTGTAGATGCCTACCGCCGCATACACGTGGGTGCTGGTCTGCCCCGTGCCGATGTCGCCATCCGCGAACTCCCAGGTATAGCTAATGTGCGTGCCGCCGGTGACGCTGGCGGTGAAGGTGGTCGCCTGACCAAGAGCTGTCGGGCTGTCGTTGATCGCGCTCAGCCCGGTAATGGGCTGGTCAACGACCATAATGGATGTGGTCGCCGTGAGCGCATTGAGACTGTTGCTGGCGGTGACGACGACGGCGTAAGTTCCTATCGCGGCGTAGGGGTGCGCAACCATCGCGCCGCTGCCCATCGTGGCATCGCCGAAATCCCAGACGTAGCTCACAGCGCTGCCGCCGGTGACGGTCGCCGTCAACAGCGCCGGCTGGCCCAAGATGATGGTGGGGCCATTGCTGGCGACACTTAAGCCCGTCACCGGCGCGTCGGTGATGGTGACGGACGACGTGGCGCCGACCGGGCCGTAGAAGTTGCGCGCTGTGACCGTCGCCACGTAGGGCCCTGGCGTGCTGTAAATGTGCGTCACGGTGTTATCGCCGTCGCCGATCAGCACCGGGCTGCCGTCCCCGAAGTTCCAGGTGTAGGTGATGCCGCCGCCCGCCGTTACCGTCGCCGTGAAGTGCGTGGCCTGCCCGGCGGCGGTCGGGCTATCGTTCACCAGCGTCAGTCCGGCGATGGGTTCGTCCACCACCATCACATGGGTGGATGCGACGACGGTGCTCACGCCGTTGCTGGCGGTGACAGTAGCCGTGTACTCGCCGGTGGCGGCGTAAGTGTGCGTGACGACTTTGCCGCTGCCGGACGCGCTGTCGCCGAAATTCCAGGCGTAAGTGACGTAGGTGGACCCAGACGTGGCCGTGAGCGTCGTCGCGCTGCCCAGCGCCGTCGGGCTATCGTTGCTGGCGCTCACGCTAAGCGCGCCGCGCGCGGTCTGGAAGTCCGTCTCCAGCCAGCCATTGTAGGGCATGTGAATCCAACGACCGGCGGACATCGCCAGTGGATTGCCGGGCCGGTAGAGCAGCCGGACGCGCCAGTGATAGGCTGTGCTGGATTGCAATCCCGCGACGGTTTGCGTGAGGGTCGCGCCGGACGCGCGCCAGGCGTCATCCACGCCGCTGACCGTGCCGGCCGCGCCGAAATCCTGGCCGAGCGGAGCGACTTGCCATTCAAGCTTGAGCCACTCGCGGCCCAACGGCGTCAAACCTTCCAGGTGCAGCCGCACTGAATTGGCGGAGTTCACCCGCCCTAGCGGCGCCAGGCGGGTTGTTCCGTTGAGTTGCATCTGGCGGGGCCGCAAGGGTGTGCCGCCGCCGTTGCCGTAGAAAGCATAGACGGCCGTGCTGCTGTTAGTGCCAATGATGACATCGTCAAAGCCATCGCCGTTGACATCGCCGGCAGCGCTGACGGCATAGCCAAATTCCTCACTGGCTACGGCAGAATCTCCCACCCAATGGGCGGTCGTGTTCAAGCCGGTCGCTGCGCCGTAAAAGATAAACGCCTCGCCATTCTTGCCGAGGACGTAATAGTCCGACGCGCCGACAATCACATCGGCATACCCGTCGCCGTTCACATCGCCGGCCGTGCTCACCGAAATCCCAAAAAGCGCACCGGCCTCATTGATTTCAAGCAGCAGGTCCGGTTCAGGATTGATCGTGCCCGGCGTGCCGTAGTAAAGGAAAGCTGCGCCTTCCGAGTTCTGTCCATTTTCGTAATCGGGCGCGCCGACGATGAAATCGCTGTAGCCATCGCCGTTGACATCGCCGGCGGTGTCCAGCGTAGCGCCATATTCGGCACCGGCAATGCCTCCTTCGGCGTACCAGACGTAGGCCGTGCTCATGGCCCCGGCATTGCCCAAAAACAGGAAAGCCGCGCCTTCGTTGCTGGCGCCGTTGTTATAAGATTTTGTGCCGACGAGAACGTCGCTATAGCCATCCCGGTTGACATCGCCGGCGGTGCTTACGGCTTGACCGTAGGAGGCGCCGCCGCGATTACTTTCGACGCCCCAATGCGCGGTGCTGGGAAATCCGATCGCGCCTTCCTCCCGCACGTCTATCGTGCCCAGCCAGATGTAAGCGGCCCCTTCGAAATTCTGTCCATTGGTGTGGCCGGGGGCGCCCACAATCAGATCGCTGTACCCGTCGCCGTTGACATCGCCGGCGCAGGCGACCGACAATCCCAGGCGTTCGAACTGCTGGTCGCCTTGTATGTACCAGGAATAGTAGGTTTTCAGTCCGTTGGATTGGCCAAAGAAAACATACGCGCGCCCGTCGGCGCTGAGCGAGCCGGTGTCATTGGGCGCGCCGATGACGACCTCGTCGTAACCGTCGCCGTTGGCGTCGCCGGCCGTGCTGACCGCTGCGCCGAATCGCGCATACGTCCGATCGCTCTCGTAACTCCAGGAGGCGGCGGCGGGCAGCCCGTTGGGCGAGCCATAATAGACTAACGCCCGGCCTTCGTCCTCCTGCCCGCCATCATAAAGCGGCGCGCCGACGATGACATCATCATACCCGTCGCCGTTGACATCGCCGGCGCTGCCAACCACGATGCCAAACTGCTCGGTGGTCTGGCCCCTTGACGCCGTCCAATCATAAGTCGGGTTGGGGGAATCCACGTGCCCGTGGAAGGCAAACGCGCCGCCTTCGTTGACTTCGGGATGGCTATAGCCCGGCGCGCCGACGAGAATGTCGCTGTAACCGTCGCCGTTGACGTCGCCCGCGCCGCTCACGGCTGCGCCCAGATGGGCGCCGGCCTGATTAAGCGTCTGCGTCCAGACGGCGGTCGCGCTCAACCCGGTCGCCGCGCCGGAATAGAGCTGCACCTCGCCTTCGCCGGTCTCGCCCTCGCTGAAGCCGGGCGCGCCGATGAGGACGTCAGCGTAGCCGTCGCCGTCCACGTCTCCGGCCAGAGCCACGGATGCGCCCAATTGAGCATCAGCAGTCCCCCCTTCGACGCTCCACCCCACCGTCGTCGTCAGGCCGACGCTCGCCCCCAGGTAGAGGAAGGCCGCGCCTTCCGCCGCATGGCCGTTGGCGTACCCCGGCGCGCCGACGATGACGTCGCCGTAGCCGTTGCCGTTCACATCCCCCGCCAGGCTGACCGAGGCGCCGAATAGTGCGCCGGCCTGGTTGCTTTCAACCGTCCAATTGGCCGTGGCGCTGATGCTGCCCGCCGCGCCGTAGTAAACAAACGCCCGCCCCTCGTCGGTTTCGCCGTTGTCGTAGCCGGGCGCGCCGACGATCACGTCCGCATAACCGTTGCCGTCCACGTCTCCGGCGCAGCCCACGGACGCCCCCAAACCCGCGGTCGCCAGGTCGCTCTCGGCGGACCAGTCCGGGGCCACACTCAAGCCGCTGTCCGACCCGTAGAAGATAAAGGCCATGCCCTCGTTGGCCTGTCCATTGTTGTACTCCGGCGCGCCGACGATGACGCCGGTGTAAAGGCTGCTGTGCGCGTAACCCGTGCCGCTCACCGCCGCGCCGAAGTGCGCCCCGGCCTTGTCGCTTTCGGCAGACCAGGCGGCGGTCGCGCCCAAGCCGCTCACCGAGCCGTGGTAGACGAAGGCTGCGCCTTCTTGTGCCTGCCCGTTGGCATAGTTGGGCGCGCCAATGATCACGTCCGCGTAGCCGTCGCCGTTCACGTCACCCGCGCCGGCCACCGCCGCGCCGAAGCGCGCACCGGATTGCGAGATCGTCTGCATCCAACTTGCTGTGGCGCTGAGTCCGGTCGCACTGCCATAATAGACAAAGACTTGTCCATTGCCATAGGTTGGCGCGCCGACGATCACATCGCTGTAGCCGTCGCTGTTCACGTCGCCCGCGCTGGCGACGGCGAACCCCATCTGTGCGTCGGTCTGATTGCTTTCGACGTTCCAGTCGGCGGCGGCGGGCAAAGCCATCAGCCGCATCACGAGACGTTCGGTAACGGGATCTGACGTGTTGGGCGTGAAACGCAGATGCGTAGCGTCAGGCATAGAGACCGTCGTATTATCGCCAAGCATATCCCTGACCATCACATAGCTATATTTAAGGCGCAAAACTGGGACGCCAGAATCGGTCAGAAAATCAACGCTGGAACCGTCGCGGCGTGCAGTCAAATTGCCGGTAAACGCGAATTCAACGCCATCCAGACTACTAAACAGGATGTCATAGACCAAACCTTTTTCAGTGTTGGTGAGCGATTCATAGTCGTAATTGTCGCGCCGGTAGGTGATGGTACGCTCTTCAACTTCCAGTTCTGCCGAACCGCGCCCGGTCAATTGGATGCCGAGTTCCCAACTTGCATCGCCGGTGCGGGGGATGACGCGAATGCCCTCCTCCGTAAAGTAGACGCGCAAGTTCTGCGCGCGGTTGGCCGCGTGGTAAGCGGCGGGGACGTCGGCCAGGGTGGTGTCTGTCTGCCAGGTGATGGTATACTCGGAGGCGCGGATATCCGCCTGCGCCTGCGCCCACCAGTCAGCGGGAATGTCTTCGACAGGCGGAGGCGTCGCCGCAGCCGTCGTGGCCGGCGGCGCACTCGCCAGATTGAGAGACAAGATGCCCATCAAAACCAACAGCCGCAAGAATTTTTCGAATCGCATTTTCACCTTTATCCTCCTGAAAAGTTGACTCCTAACTCTTGCATTATACCCACAAACCCAGGAAAGGAATCTGCAATACATTCCGCATGGCCGATAACCGTTTCGCCTTCCGCCGCCAGCCCCGCCACGGCGAGCGCCATGCCCAGGCGATGGTCGCCGTGGCTATCCACGGCCGCGCCGCGCAAGGGTGTGGGACCTTCGATCACAAAGCCGTCGGGCAGCGGTTCGATGGTCGCGCCCAGTTTGCGCAATTCCTCGACGACCACAGCGACGCGATCCGTCTCCTTGACGCGCAGTTCGGCGGCGTCGCGCACCACCGTGCGCCCTTCCGCCTGCGTCGCCGCGACCGCCAGGATGGGGAACTCGTCAATCATCCGCACCACCGTGTCGCCGCCGATTTCTGTCCCCCGCAGCCGCGCGCTCCGCACCACCAAATCGGCTACCGGCTCGCCGCCCTGTTCCCCCTCATTCACCCATACGATCTCCGCGCCCATCGCCGCCAGCACATCCAGCAGCCCCGTGCGCGTCGGATTCACGTTCACGCCGGTCAATGTGATCTCCGACCCCGGCGCCAACACCGCCGCCACCAGCGGGAAGGCGGCAGAAGAAATGTCGCCAGGGATGGTGAGCGAGAGTGGAGATAGGAAATAGGAAGTAGGAGATAGGGTAACAGATAGACCGGTGGTAGTAATTGGAACACCCATAGCCGCCAACATGCGTTCGGTATGATCGCGACTGGGGCCGGGCTGATGGACTGTTACCGGCCCATCGGCAAACAGCCCGGCCAGCAAGATCGCGCTCTTCACCTGCGCGCTGGCGACGGCGAGACGGTGCTCGCCGCCATGCAGGGTGCGCCCGTGAATGATGAGCGGCGCGCGCCCGTCCGTGTCCGCAATATCCGCGCCCATCGCGCGCAGCGGCTCCACGACGCGGCGCATCGGGCGGCGCAGCAGTTGCGGATCGCCGGTCAGGATGCTGTTAAACGGCTGCCCGGCGAGGATTCCTGTCAACAACCGCATCGCTGTCCCGGCGCGGATGCAATCCAGCGGCGCGGCGGGCACTTGCAATCCGCGCAGACCGTGCCCATGAATAATCACATCAAGGCTCGTAGTAGCCGCTTCAGCGGCCTCTGAACGGCTGAAGCCGTCACTACGAACCTCAATCTCGATCCCCAGCGCGCGCATACAGCCGAGTGTGGCGAGGCAATCGCCGCCGGGGAGCAAGCCCCGGACGTGGCTGACGCCATCCGCCAGTGCCCCAAGCATCAAGGCGCGGTGCGAAAGCGATTTGTCGCCGGCGACGCGCGCCGTTCCCCGCAGCGCGCCGCCGGGCCGGATCACGAGGTTGCTCATGGGAACATCTCCTTGCGCGTATTGCGGATGGCGGTCAGGACGGCGCGCAGGCCGGCTTCATCCCCCGCCTCGACCATCCGCGCCAGAGCTTGCAACTGTTGATCGAACACTTTCACGGCGTCCAGTACGTGCGCTTGATTCGTCATCAGGATGTCGAGCATCATCTGTACGTCGCTGCCGGCCACGCGCGAGGTGTCGCGGAAGCCGCCCGCGACGATTTTCCACACCGCCGGGTCTTTGGAAGTGGTTGCGTCCGCCGTGGCGACGAGCGCGCAGGCCAGCAGGTACGGCAAATGGCTGACCGTGCCGACGAGGTAATCCTGCCGGTCGGCCTCCAGCACCAGCGGCTTCGCGCCGACGGCCTCGGCCAGGGCGACGCCCAGCGCGAGCGTCTCTGGCGTGGTGCGCGCCAACGGCGTGAGGATGAACGTGCGTCCCTGGTACAGCGTGATTTCGGCCACTTCGATGCCGGACGTTTCCTTGCCGCACATCGGGTGCGCGCCAAGCGGCTGGATATGCGCGGGCAGCAGGCGCTCCATCGCCGCGACGATCTCGGTTTTCGTGCTGCCTAAGTCCATCACAACGCAGGTAGGGCGCAGGTGCGGCGCGATTTCGGCCAACTGCTGCACAATCACGCGCACCGGCGTCGAAAGCACGACCACGTCCGCCTCGCGCACACCCGCAATCAGGTCGGTCGTCCCCTCGTCCACGAACCCGCGCGCCAGCGCCGTCTCGACCACATCCGCCCGCCGCGCCACGCCGATCACGCGCGCGCACTTCCCGCGCAACGCGCCCCCCAACGACGCCCCCATCAGCCCCAGGCCGACGACGGCGACGGTCGAATCCATCAGTTGCTTCATTCGTTCCATCTCCTTCTGGAATTGCGAATTACGAATTACGAATTACGAATTACGACTCGCTATTCGTAATTCGCTATTCATATCGTCCGCCCCACGGCCTGGGCAATCAGCTTGAGCGATTCCATCAGCGCGGCAAAGCGTTTGGGCTTGAGCGATTGGCCGCCGTCGGAGGTGGCTTCTTCGGGACGCGGGTGGACTTCGATGATGAGGCCGTCGGCCCCGGCGGCGACGGCGGCGCGGGACATCGGCTCCACCAGTTCCCACTTGCCGGTGCCGTGGCTCGGATCCACGATGACGGGCAGGTGGCTGAGTTGCTTGAGCATCGGCACCGCGCTCAGGTCGAGGGTGTTGCGCGTGTAATTCTCGAAGGTGCGGATGCCGCGCTCGCACAGCATCACCCGGTGGTTGCCGTGCGAAAGGATGTACTCCGCCGCCATCAGCAACTCCTCCATTGTGGACATCATGCCGCGCTTGAGCATCACCGGGCGCTGCGATTCGCCCACCGCGTGCAGCAGCGCGAAGTTCTGCATGTTGCGCGTTCCGATTTGCAGGATGTCGGCGTAGGTCGTCACCAGCGGCACCTGCTCTGGCGACATCACTTCGGTGATGATGGGCAGACCGGTGATCTGGCGCGCTTCGGCCATAATCCGCAGACCCTCTTCACCCATACCCTGGAAGCTGTACGGCGAGCTGCGCGGTTTGAAGGCGCCGCCGCGCAGCACATGCGCCCCGGCTTCTTTCACCGCGTGCGCCGTCTCCAGCAATTGATCGCGGCTCTCCACCGCGCAGGGGCCGGCCATCATAATGATTTGCTTCCCGCCCACCGAGACGCCGTTGATGGGAACCACCGTGTCTTGCGGGTGAAATTCGCGGCTGGCGAGCTTGAAGGGCCGCAGCACCGATACCGTCCGCTCCACGCCGGACATCCGCTCTATCTGATCGCGGTCAATCGGCCGCCCGTTGCCGATCACGCCGATGATCGTGCGCTCCTCCCCCTGTGAAAGGTGCGCCTGACACCCCATCTGCTCGATGCGGGCCGTTACATTGGCAATTTGCGCCGTGGTCGCGCCGTGACTCATAATGATAATCATTGTTTCTCCTCCCATAGTTGTTTTTCCTTATAAACAAAAGATTTTTTCACGCGCGGCGAAGCCGCGCGTGAAAAAATCACTCTTTAAGCACTTTCATCCACGATTGGCGTGGTGGCCGCCGGATATGACCCAAGTAGTTTGACGAAAGATGAGTACCGCAGCAGTCCCATCAAGGCCGCTTCGCAAGGGACATCCTGGCAATGGCCCTCGAAGTCTACGTAAAACGTGTAGCGCCAGGGCTGGTTGAGGCGCGGGCGCGATTCGATTTTGGTGAGATTGATGCCCCGCGACGCAAATTCCGACATGCACTTGTAAAGCGCGCCGGGCCGGTGGCGGGTGGAGAAGACGACGGACGTCTTCGGACGCTGCGCGCGGGGCGGATCGTCCAGCCCCATCAGGAAGAAGCGCGTGTAGTTGAAGCGGTAGTCCTCGACGTTGCGCTCCAAAATCTCCAGCCCGTACAATTCCGCCGCCAGCGCACTGGCAACGACGGCGACGCCCGGTTCGGGAGTAGCCGCCAGGTCGCGCGCGGCGCCAGCGGTGTCGAAGGACGGTTCGGCGGTTAGCCCGTAGCGGTTGAAGTACCGCTGGCACTGCGCCAACGCCTGGGGATGGGAGCGCACGCGCTTGATTTCCTCCCGTTTCGTCCCCGGCGCGGCCATCAGCATGTGGTGGACGTGCAGGATGACCTCGGCGTTGATGCGCAGGTCGCGCTCCAACAGCAGCTCGTAAGCCCCAGCCACCGACCCGGCGGCGGCATTCTCCACCGGCAGCAACGCGTAATCCACCTCGCCGTTTTCCACCATCACGAACATCTCCTCAAACGCGCGGCACGGCGCCGACTTCACCTCCGCCCCAAAATACTGCCGCACCGCCTCTTCCGAATACGCCCCTGCGACGCCCTGGAAAGCTACTTTTTTCATAAATCCCCCCTCCCTCATAGATTGTGAATCAGCGAGTCAGCGAATTACGAATAGCGACTTGCGATTCGCAATTCGTAATTCGCTATTCGCTATTCGTCAGGTCTGGCCGCAGTGCTCGCGCCTCGCCCAGGTAAACGTGATGGACGTCCGCTTGCGCGCGGTCCGTGTTCCAATGCATCAACACGCGGATGCAGCGCGGCAGGCTGCCGGGGACGACCATCTCCTGCACGCAGAACAGCGGCGTGGCCGTCCAGCCCATCTCGCGGGCCGCCGCCGCCGGACAGACCGCATTCAGATCCGGCGTGACGGAGAAGATGACGCTGGCAATGTCTGCCACGGCAATGTCATTCGCAGCAACGATGCGCGTTAACAATTGGCGCGTCGCCGCCAACAGCGCCCCACGCTCGTTAACTTCCACAGTGATCGCCCCTCGAATCCCCCGACACGGCATAGTTACCTCCTTTCTTTGCCACAGAGAACACAGAGTTCACAGAGAAAAAACAATGACGCCCAATCCCTAATCCCCATTCACCCATTTCTGATTTCCCATTTCCCATTACCTTTTTCAAAAACAAAAAAGCCGTGGAGCGGGTCGCTCCACGGCTTCGGTTTGCTTTTGGGGTTCTGCCTGTCTTACTTTTACCCTCTCGCAACGCGAAGGAGCCGACCCGCTGGGGGGCAGCTAAAATAAAAGTAATAATAGGCGAACCAGATTTGAGAGTTCATGTGACTTTTGACTTGGTTTAGGCTGTCATTCATCAGATGGCTCAAATGATACTTGATTCGGGGGAATTGTCAAATTAAAAGGCGATTTTTCGTTGCCGCGCTCTGCGCGGCAACGAAAAATCACTCTCTTACCAGCCTTTAGGCCGCCATTGTGTGAATGGGTAGACGCACGAGCTATTTCAGTATTGTCTACACACCAGAGGCAGGTAGATATGCCGCATGGCTGTCGTCAAGGTCGTCAGCGTTGAACTGGCAGTCTTGGTCTCATCTCCCTGCGACGTGGCCGTGATCGTGACTGCGTCGCTCGCCGCACCTGGGCTGGATGGGATATGAACCACCACCTGGATGGTGGTGGCTTCTCCTATCGCCAACGGGCCTGCACTGGCGGGCACATCGGTAGTCCAGGCAGCGCCGACCTGTGACAACGTGAAGGTGTCTACCCCATTGCCTGTGTTGGTGATATGCAGCGTGTACGTCACCGTTGTCCCCGGATCGCCAGACTGCTCCGTGGTCAGCGGCGTGAGCGAGACGCCCCGCACGGCGTTGGCCGTTGTCGTCAGGATTGAGCTGGCAGTCTCGCTCTCGTCTCCCTGCGATGTGGCCGTGACCGTGAGCACGTTGCTCTCGCCGGCGCTTGCGCCAGCGGGGATGCGGACTATCACCTGGATGTCTGCGCCTTCTCCGACGGCCAGCGGCCCTACACTCGTGGGCAGTCCCAGCGTCCAGGCGGTGCCGCCCGCGGACAGGATGAAGGTATCTATCACGGTGCCCGTGTTGGTAACGCGCAGCGTGTACGTTACTGTCGTCCCCGGATCGCCAGATTGCGCGGCAGTGGCCGGTGTGAGCGCCACGCCCCATGCTACCTCAACGGTCAAGGTGACGGGCAGGTAGGGGTGTGGATTGAGTGGGTCGTTGCTGGTGATGGCGAATAGGCTGGTGTGGATGCCCGCAGCCATACCGGTGGAATCAAAGGTGAGGTTGATAGTCTGGTCGTGGCCTGTCGCCAACGTACCGGCCGCCGGGGATTCGCTCAACCAGGGTATGCCCGCCGGCCCATTGAGGACGAAGGGAAGCCCCTGCGGCCCGACATCCACAAGGTCACTCCAAATGCCATCCCACTGGCGCGCATTGCCTGTTGTGGTCTGGCCAAGAATGGTAATGGGTGGAACCCATGGCCCAGAAGCCAGTGTGCCGCCGGTCTGCCAATCCAACCAATAGGTGCCGGGCGGGAGCAGAAGCCCCACATCTACGGTATTGGCCATGAGGGGCCGGGTAGTACCATCGAGAGTAGTGTCAGATACGCGATAGATATTGGACCAGGTGGTGCTGACCAGCCGATTCGTGCTTGTGTCGCCCCAGATAACCGTGCTGCCGGGGTCGCCGGGCCGCCCTTGCCAAATCTGCAGGTTGACATGGTCAATCGTCGAGGTTATAGGTGAGCCTGTCTGATAGGCGTAGAAGACGATGGTGTCAATGTATGCCCCGCCTACCAGGGTAAAGTCATCGGCCACCCGCATATCGGCGGCGAGGGAGTGGCCGAAACCGTTACTGCCCATTCCCAGCCCCGTCTGAAGGGCGCTGGCATCTGCCCCACCGGCGCCGCCGCCGGGATGCGTCACCAGAGGGCCATTGCTATAGGCGCCGCCGGGAATACCTGCCTCGACTATACTCCAATTCAAGTCAGCCGTACCTGTATTGGTGAACGTCAGTGTCTCAACCGTTTGCTGGTTCCCGGATAGCTCCACACTCACTGGTTCCGGCTCATAGTCCAAGAGTGGCGCAGACAAGGTGAAATTCACCTGCTTGGCGTCACCCGCAGTAATAGTCGTTGTGGTGTAGGCCGGGGTGTAGGGGGGCTTGGTTGCGGTAAAGACCTGCGAGCCGGCCGGTGAAAACAGTGTGTAGAATCCATCGGCCACGCCGGGGTCGTCCAGCGTGGCAGCAGTGGTTGTCGAACCGCCAGTCCCACTCACCGCTGCGCCATTGATGCCATCGTCGGTGTTGGCATCGTATACGTTTCCCACGATCAGGCCGCCAGTGGGGGCCACGCATGGGGTAGCATAAGCCAATACCACATCATCCACAAAGAAACTTATTCCGGTTGTGCCTGTTTCCTGACCGGTAAAATCCAGGACGTGTGGATTTCCGTCGGCGTAGGCGCTCACATCAACCGTAACCTCGGTATAGTCCGTATAGTCGGGTGCATCGGCCTGGGTGAAGTCTACGATGGTGGTCCCATCTATACTAACATCCAGCAAGCCGTTGGCATTACCTTCCATATGCAGCCAGAAACTGAGCGTGGCCGGTGAGTCAGGAATGGTGACGCTCTGAGTGACCCAGTGCGTGTTGTTACTGCTCCAACCGCCAAACCAGACCGCCCAATCGCCGGTGTTTGCTATTGGGTTACCACTCGTAGAGCAACTGGCGTCACAGATGGGCGAATAACCGGTCGTGCCGCCTTCACCCCAGTAAGGGTTGGGCGAACCGGCCTCAAAGCTGCCATCCTGCATCACGTCATTGCTTCCCCCAACGTAACCCGGCGCAGTGCAGGCGTCCAGGTCGGCGTCGAGCGCAAAGTCGTGGGTGGTGGCTGCCGAAATGTTAACATCAACCGTCTCCGGTACGTAGCCATCCACCCAGGCATTCACCGTCAGCGTATGGGTCATGCCGGTGGGCAATACCAGGCTGTAAGCGCCATTCTCCGGGTCTGTCCAAAGCGTCGTCTGACCGGCGGTGCTTGAGATGTCAATGCTGGCGTACAGCGGCCAGCCGGTGGCGGCATCCGTCACCGTGCCGTTCAAAACCGCCGAGGGCAGAGCCGTGAGGACAAAGTCCTGCGTCGTTTCGAGATCTTCAGCGACGATCACGCCGGTGGCCGTTTCGGCCAGATGCCCAAAGGCCGAGGCCGTCACTGTGTAGGTGCCGGCCAGCACCGTCATCGAATACCAGCCGGTTTGATCGGTGGTAGCATCAAAGGTTGGGTTGGTTACGGCCTCGATCTCCGCGCCGTAGATGGGATTCGCGCCGTCAGAGACGGCGCCGTTCAGCACCCCGGCCGGCGCAGCCACGCATTGATACAACTGAACCGTGTCCACGTACCAGCCGACCGAGCCGTTGCAGCCATCTGCTCCCAGCTCAAAGCGCAGCTTGATCTGGTCGCCCGCCGCCGCCAGGCCGCTCAAATCCACCTGCGATTGCCCCCAACTGCCGGAATTGGCGCCACCGTCGGTGCCGGTAAACGCCTCCTCACCCGCCATGGGGTTGGTATTACCATCGTCGGCGGAACTCAGGGTAGCGGGGTACGCATTGAACGGGTAGGCCTCGGCCGGCACCAGTTGCCACGCGCCGCCGTTGACGCTGATCTTGACGTTGCCGCCGTCCCAGTCTGCTTCGGTCGCTACCCAATGGTCAAAGGCCAGGCGCAGCGCGGCGGCGGCTGGCACGGTGATAGTGGGGCTTTCCAGATAGCGCACGCCGCTCTCGTCGTCGGCGCCACAGTCGCCCTTGTTCACATCATTTTCGGCAAAAACCGCCTGACCGGCGCGGCCATCAGGCAGGCTGGCTTTCACGAACCAGTCCAGTGAATCAAACGTCGCCGGATTGGCTATCGCGCGCGTGCCGGTGATCCAGGTGCCCAGGCCGGCTTCCCAGTCTTGCGTGAGAATGGTATTGGTATCTTCCAGAACGCCG
The DNA here is from genome assembly GCA_034429475.1 of Anaerolineae bacterium. Classification (GTDB taxonomy): domain Bacteria; phylum Chloroflexota; class Anaerolineae; order B4-G1; family SLSP01; genus JAKQHY01. The sequence goes on along the minus strand of DAOUGD010000072.1, from coordinate 14,785 downwards.
CACAGGGACGGTGCAGGCGTCTCAAGCATGGGCGTAAAACCGCACTGAGTCGGTTGAACGTTCATTTCTACCGCAGCGATGACCTTGTCCAGTTCGTCACAATCGGCCTGGCTGATCACTGCCGTGGAAAAACCTGTGTTGGTGGTCGTCGTGCTCAGTTCGCGCAGAGGCTGTCCCCTTAAATCCTGGCAGGATTGCACCAGCGCGTTGGCGTGGTCTTGAAAATCGGTCGTGGGCGTCTGGTACACGGACTGCGTGCGCCAGTACAGGTGCGCCGTCTTGGTAATGCCAATGCCGGCAATGGTCTGGCCATTGAACGCGCCGCCATCGGTCAACAGGGCAAAGGCGTGGTTCGTCACACCGCAATTGGTGTGTACGCCGCCCTGATCGCCCGTACCGCAGTAATAGTTGGCGTCCGAAACCCTGTCAGGGTCGCCAAAGCAACTGGGCAGCCACAGGTCACGGATGGCGCCCATCCCAGGGTCATCCTCGCCGGACAGCCAGCGATACGAGTTGTCTGGCCCTGGCGGCGTGATGTACATCGAGCAACTGCCGGTAGTGCGGAAAGCAACATGGCCGGTATCCAGTCCCCGACCGTTGAGGAAGTCAACCACCTCGCCCCATATATCGGAATAGGTTTCGCTCAACGCGCCCGCTTGCCAGGCGTAAATCAGATTGTGGGTGCCGTCCGTGTAAGCGTGGCCCCATTCGTGGGCGACGGTATCGTCGCCGGTAACGTCGGTGCAAAAGTGAGAATACGTACCGGTCCACTCGGCATTAGGACAATCGAGCGTGGTGGTGTTAAAGATATTGTCCATCTGAGCGTCTGCGCCGTCCCACGAAAGGTACGCGCCGCCCGTCAGGCTGCCAATGACATTATAAAGCTCACCTGAGGCGTAGATGACATTGTTGGCCTCGGTGTTGCCGGTCGGCAGAGTCTGGCCTTCGGTCCAGAAGGGAGTGGTGGGATAATTTTCGTCCGTATCGAAGGCGCGGCGGTACAGGGCGTTGTACGTGCCGGTGAACTGCTCGATCACTGCGCCGGTGTGGGCGTCGACGTACACAAACTCGCGCACGTCACGCCCGTTGGTGACTTCCACCTCGTAAGCCAGGTGATTGGCGCCGGGGATGCCGCGCACCAGGTTGGCGCGAAAGACGTAGAGGGTCGTGCTGCGCGCCTCCAGCCCGGCAGACACCGAAGAGTCGCCCTTCTTTTGCGCCGGCGTGGCATCAGACGCGGCTGATGTCGGGGCTTCGACGTGTGCAATGGCGATGTCGGCCGCCTGTTCGGCGCTCAGGGCCGCGGCGGGATTCACTCCCACCTTGGGGATAAACACGCCGTTGATCGCGGTCAGTTGCCCGTTTTTGTCAAAATGCGCGCGCAAACTGCTTGCAAAGACCGGCACGCCCTCATACATTTGCACATATTCGACGTGGCGCATACCGTACGGGTCGGTGGACACACCGGCCAATTGCAATTCGCGTTCAGCGTCGCGAATGCCAAACGCGCCGCCATATTCTCTGAAAAAAGCAAAGGCGCGTTCGGTCGCAGCGCTGTCGTCAAGGCGGGCCATCTTGAACGTCGGCAGCGAGCCGGTTTGCAGATGTACAAAGTTCGCCTGGCCGGTGGCGCGGCTCAGGCTGACGCGCGCCGTGCCGCCCGTGTCGTCCAGCAAGCGTTGGAGTGGGTCGTCGCCCCCTTCCGCCTCATACCGGGTCACCGGTTCGATCGGCAGCGCCTTCGACGCCGCCTGGACCGGCAGGACGCTCAACAGCATCGCGAGCACTGCGAGCACATTGAACCAACGTAGGGATTTCATTTTAGAGTCTCCTTATCATTAAGTTTAGTTAGATTTACGCTGACGAGTGTTATGACCGTGTGTTGACGTTTCTTTCGACAGACACCTCCTTTAAGACTCATGCGCACAGCAGGATAGTAGGGTATTTGTGATTCAGGCCTGCAATGAGCGCATCCAGGCGCTCCAATGCGCCATGCAGTCACTTACGGCCCTGCACGGCGGATGAATCGGGCGCGAGGGTTTCAATACCTCTTATAGCATAAAGCAAAAATGCAATGAGCGTACTAGACATGAGGGGGGTTTTAGTGCGGGATGTTTGGTAGTCGAAGCGATAAGAAGCGCCGCCGGCGCAGGGTTCAAAACACTGCGCCGGCGGCGCTGAACCGGCGCACAGAAGCGCCGGTGATGAAGATATTTATTACCCGATGCCGTCTATTCCGGCGCGCAGCCCGGCCACAAACACCCGCGCCGCCTCTGCCGGACGTTCCGCCGCGCCCACCGCCTTGACGAGCGCGCTGCCGACGATGACGCCGTCCGCGACCTGCGCCACCTGCGCGGCCTGCTCCGGCGTGCCGATGCCGAAGCCCACGGCCAATGGCTTCTCCGTGACCGCGCGCACGCGGGCGACGAAGTCCGCCAGATCGGGCGGCAGGGTTGCGCGCGCCCCCGTCACGCCGACGAGCGAGACGAGGTAGACGAAGCCGGTGGATTGCGCGGCGACCGTCTGCACGCGCATTGCATCAGACGTAGGGGCCAGCAGGAAGATAAAATCCAGGCCGTGCGCCAGCGCCGCGGCATACAGCGCGTCGGATTCTTCCGGCGGCAGGTCAGGGACGATGAGGCCGTCTATACCCACCTCGGCGGCACGGGCGGCGAAGCGCTCAATGCCGAACTGCACGATGGGGTTGTAGTAGCCCATCAGCACGAAGGGGATGGTCACGCCGCATACGCGCAGCGCAGCGGCCTGCTCCAGGCACAGCGCCAGCGACATGCCATTTTCCAGCGCGTGCTGCGCCGCCGCCTGGATCGTCGCACCGTCGGCCAATGGATCGCTGAACGGGACGCCCAACTCCACCAGGTCTGCGCCGGCTTCTGCAAGGGCCGGCACGATATCCAATGCACTTTCCAGGGTGGGATAGCCCATCGTGACGTAGGGCATCAAAGCTTTGCGTCCGGTTTGCCGTAACATAGCGAATAAATTCTCAATATGGCTCATATTACCACTCGATAAGTTGGCTATATCGTAAAAAAGGTTGGGTATTCTGACGCTATCAAGAACCAGCGCTTTCAATAATTCTCACATAACCGTAGAAAAAAAAGATGATCCCAATGCTCGATATCAGGGTTGTCAGACGCAATCGCCACAATAACTGCAACGCTTGTGGGCTGGATTTGGCCCAAGAAGGAGCGGCAAATAGCCAACCCAGATAACATAGCATGGTAGCAAAATCGGGAGTACGGCGTGATCCAAACCATACCAATTCACGAGGTAATCCGTCATTCCCCCACGCCTCACGGAATTCAGTGCGCTCCAAGCGTATCAACTGATTGATGTAATAAGATGCCAGGAACGAGCTTATTAAATATATAGGGGCAAGAATACATGTCAATGCTTCGAGATTGAATGTTGACATTTTGGAACTTCAGTGTGTGTTCAAGTTTATTCGTTTCAAATCATCAGGGTACGTCGCGCCTGACGACGATGGTTAGTATACCTCAAAAGTGGGCTTCGGCTAAAAGAGTGTATCGGCATATAATATCCCCGTGAATCTGGTAACCCACATTCGAGGAGGTACAGCCATGAAAGTATGGGTACTATGTGACGACCGTTGGCATCCGGCCAGCGTCGTGCATACGGGATTGGAAGCGCTGCCGCAGGGCGATGCAGCAGAAACGTTCACGTTTGACTGGATGGAGAACGCCGGCAACTGGACGGCGGAGCGGATGGCCGCGTATCCGGTGGTGATGCTGGTCAAGTCGAACAATGTGTCGGCGACGGACGAGCGGCCCTGGATGACGCCGGAGGTGGAGCAAGCTTTCCTGCACTACGTCCGGCGCGGAAATGGGCTGCTGGTCGTCCACTCCGGCTCCGCCGGTTACGCCGAGACACCCGTGCTGCGCGGCCTGTTAGGTGGCGTCTTCCTGCATCATCCGCCCCAATGTGAAGTGACGGTGACGCCCCAGGCGGGCCATCCCCTCACGGCGGGCAGCGCGCCCTTCACGGTGCTGGACGAGCATTACGAGATGGCGCTGGACGACGCGCAGGCCGACGTGTTTATGACGACGGCCTCGGAACACGGCGTCCAACCCGGCGGCTGGACGCGCAACGAGGGCGATGGGCGAGTGGTCATGCTCACGCCCGGTCACAACGTGGAGGTGTGGCTGCATCCGTCGTTCCAGGCGTTGCTCACCAATGCCCTGCGGTGGTGCGGCAAACGCATCTGAACAACTTTTTCTCAACGGATTGAACGGATTTTAACGGAAAAACTCCGTTCAATCCGTTCAATCCGTTGAGCCATTTGAGGAGGAATTATGAACTCTATCGCTTTGGTGACGGGCGCGGATCGTGGATTGGGTCTGGCGCTGTGTGGGGGATTGTTGGAACGGGGCTGGCGCGTTTTTGCCGGCCAGTATATGCCGGAATGGCCAGAGTTGGCCGAATTGGCGGCGCGATTTCCGGGGAAGTTGCATTGCGTTCCCCTGGATGTTGCCTCGTCGGAATCGGTGCAGGCGGCGGCGCAGCTCGTGGCGGCGCAGGCCGATTACGTGGACGTGCTGGTCAACAACGTCGGCGTGACTTCGCCAACGACTCGCCGGGATTTGCGCGAGCCGCAGGACTACGCGGAGATGCACCGGCTGTACGACGTCAACACGCTGGGGCCGCTCCGCGTGGTGGAAGCGTTCTTGCCGCTGACCGATCAAGGGACGTGGAAACGGCTGTGCTTCGTCTCGTCGGAGGCGGGCAGTGTGAGCCGCGCGGCGCGCACGGCGTGGTACGGCTATTGCATGTCCAAAGCCGCGCTGAACATGGCCGTCAAGCTTATGTTCAATCACCTGCGCCCGGAGGGGTATACCTTCCGGCTGTACCATCCCGGCTGGGTGCGTTCTTATATGGGCGGACAAAAGAACATGGAGGCCGACCTGGAACCGGCGGAAGCGGCGGCGTGCGCTCTCCCTTTCTTCCTTGAAGCGCGGCCTGACGAGGATCGCCTGGAATTAGTGGATTATCGGGGGGAGGTCTGGCCGTTCTGACGGAGGTTGCCTATTTCACGTCAGGTTTTATACTCAAGGTAGCAGTGAATCCTATTCCCTCCCCAAAGTGAGTTAGGTGTATGTCTTTAGCAACGACTTTGTACGTCGTAGGCGCGTTTCTGTCGGCGGCGCTGACGCTGTTGCTGGCCGTCTACGCCTGGCGTCACCGCGAGGCCGCCGGCGCCAGTGGCTTTGCCGCGTTGATGGGCTGCGTGACGCTTTGGTCGCTCATCGCTACCATGGAGGCGCTCAGCGGCGACTCCCCCACGCGCGATTTCTGGCGGAGTTTAAAATACATCAGTCTGGCCGCTTCGCCGGTGGCGCTGCTGATCTTCGCGCTGCAATCCATCGGCAGCCGTTGGTTAACGCTGCGGCGCGCCCTTCTCCTGTTCATCGTCCCAGCCCTTACCCAGGTGGTGATTTGGACAAATTCCTGGCATTACTTTTGGTTTATCCCCAACGTCGGGAGGGGCGTATGGTTCTGGGTTCACTCGGCGTACTCCTTCACGCTTGTTTTCATCGGCCTGATTTTGGTCACATTGGCGCTATGGGGCGCGACGCCTTTGCGGCGACGCCAATTAACCGCAATCTTGATCGGTATACTGATCCCGCTGATCGTCAACATTCTCCATACATTCGGCTTGATCTCCTACGTGGTGGATTTCACTCCTATTGCCTTCACCTTCAGCGGCACGCTCTTTGCCTGGACAATGTACCGGCACAAACTGTTCGATCTGACGCCGCTGGCCCGTGAGGTCGTGATTGATGAAATGGCCGATGGGATGCTGGTGCTGGACAAAACGTATCGGGTGGCCGACTACAACCCGGCAGCGCAGACCATCCTCAACCTGCCCACCGGCAATCTCCGTGGGTGGCCGCTGGTTGAGGTGACGCCACGTTGGGCGGCGGCGATTGAGACGTTGTCTTCCCAATCCCAGCCGCACAGTGAGTGGACATTGACTCACGGCGGCGAAGAACGCCATTATGAGGTGCATCTTTCGCCGCTCTACGACCGGCAACAGAGCCTGGCGGGCTATGTCCTGTTGTTGCACGACATCACGGCGCGCAAACAGGCCGAATCTGTCATCCAACAGTACGCCCACGAATTGGAAACTCGCAACACCGAACTGGAAGCCCGGAACGCCGAACTGGATGCCTTCGCCCACACGGTCGCACACGATCTCAAGAATCCATTGAGTGCGTTAATTGGCTTCAGCACCTTGCTGGAACAACGCTTTCCCCATTTGTCGCCGGAAAAAATCCTGGAACATATCCAGCGCATCACGCAGATTGGCAACAAAATCACCACCATCATCAATGAATTGTTGTTGCTATCCAGCGTGCGGAAAATGGATCAGGTGGAATGTCAGCCCCTCGCTATGCAAGCCATCGTCGCTGAAGCCCTGGAGCGGTTCGTGGCGCAGATCGGCGAAACCCACGCGCAAGTCCATGTGGCGTCCGATTGGCCGACGGCGGTGGGCTACGCGCCCTGGGTCGAAGAAGTCTGGGTCAACTACCTCAGCAACGCCCTCAAATATAGTGGGCGCCCGGACGAACACATTCCGCCCCATGTGGAACTGGGCTTTTCGTACCTGAATTCCGGGACGCCAGAAACTCCAAACTCCAAAACTTCAAACCCAAAACCCGAAATCTTGTTCTGGGTGCGCGACAACGGCCCCGGTCTGAGTGCAGAAGCCCAGAGCAAACTCTTCGCCGAGTTCACCCGGTTGGAACAAACGCGGGCCAAAGGCCATGGCCTAGGACTGTCTATCGTGCGCCGCATCGTGGAAAAACTTGGCGGCGCCGTCGGCGTCGAAAGCTTCGAGGGACAGGGTAGCACGTTCTGGTTCACGCTGCCCGCCGCTGCTTGACGCATCAAACACAGCGCGGTAAACGGCAAACGGTCATTCTCATACCGTTTGCCGTTTTTTCGTCAAATTTGCCTATTGACAAAATTAATCTGGATATTATAATTATTGATATAATACTTAAAAATATAAAGGAGATGGAAAAATGTACCCGATTCCAGGAGAATGTCCGGTCTGTCACGCAGATTTACACGTCACCCAGTTGGCCTGCCGCAACTGCGGCACCGAGTTGCGCGGTCATTTTGAAATGGATCGACTTTCAAGTTTATTGCCGGAGCAGCGGCATTTTGTCGAAATTTTTATCCTGTGCGAGGGCAAACTCAACTGCGTGCAGGAAGAACTCGGCATCTCATACCCCACCGTGCGCAGCCGTCTGGATGAAATCATCCGCTCCCTGAAATTCAAAGTCCAGGATGAAGCGCTCGATTTTGCCGAGATCGCGGATTCCCCCACTCGCCAAGACATCCTGGATCGCCTGGCCCGCCAGGAAATTTCAGCCGAAGAGGCGTTAGAACTGCTCGCTGAGACGCAGTAAGATTATTCCCACAAAGTATAAGGAGGCAAACATGTTTAGCAAAGTGATAGAAATCGGTGAAACCCCCCACATTACCATCGAGGAATGTTATGGGGACTTGACGGTGCAAGGCACCTCCGGGGGCCAGATCACCCTCAACCTGGTGGACGGCGCCGAGAGCATCGTGATGACGCAGGAGGCCGAAACCTTGCGCCTGAGCGCCCAGGAAAACTGCCGGATTGTCTGCCCGGTGGGGACGACCCTGGACATCCAAGTCATTCGCGGCGGCCTCAAAGTGAGCGGCGTCCACGGCAGCGTGATGGTCGGCGAAGTCAACGGCGATGCCTTTCTGCGCGACATCGGCCCGCTGGATGTTGAAAAAGTCTTCGGGGCGCTCCACGTCCAGCAAGTGGCCGGCGACATGCGCGTGAATGAAGTGCGGGCCGACGCGCGGATCTATCAGGTGGAAGGCGCCCTCCACATCCACGCCGTCGCCGCAGACGCCAAAATCGGCGACATCACCGGGCCGGTCACCCTTGACGAAGTGGGCAGCGACCTCAAGGCCGAGGGCCTGGCGCAGGGGTTGACCCTCGGCGGGGCGGGGTCCGACGTGAAGCTGGAACCGCCTTTTACCCCAGGCGCTACGTATCAGGTGCGCGCCGGCAGCGATCTGACAGTCAAGCTCCCGGCGGACGCTAACGTGCGGCTGTCGTTCAAAGCCGGCGGCGGCGTGCGTTCCAGCATCCCCGACCTGGCGTTGCACGAAGAAGGGGGAACCGTGTTTGGGACGTTGGGCGCGGGGGAAGCGTTCCTTGAGGCCCAGGTTGGCGGGCGGGTGCGGCTGAAGACCACCGACGCCCCGGATGAGAGTTCGCCCCGCATTGAGATTGACCTCAGCTTCCTGGACAGCCTGGCCGACATCGGCCCGATGATCGAAGCGCGGGTCTCCGAAGCCATGGCCGCGGTGGACGTCAACCTGCAAGAAGGGCTGCGCTATATTGACGGCGACCGCATCCGCGTGCATATCGAGCGCGCCGCCGAAAAAGCCGAACAGGCCGCCGAGCGGATTGCTGAACGCGCCCGCGCCGCCGCCGAGCGCGAGGCCGAACACGCCCGCCGCCACGCCGAGCGCGAGGCCGAGCGCGCCCGCCTCCGCGCCGAGCACGCCGAGCGGCGCTGGCAGCGCGCCAGCGGCTACCACGGCCCCACGCCGCCCACGCCGCCCACACCCCCCACACCGCCGGCTTCACCCGCGCCCCGCGAAGACGACAAGCGGGAAGAGCGCCTGCAAGTGCTCCGCATGGTGGAACAGGGCAAGCTCTCGCCCGAAGAAGCGGCCAACCTGCTCGCCGCGCTGCGGTAACGTAACACCCAACACAACGCCCCAGAACACAGTTCTGGGGCGTTGTGCTTTGCCTCTCTGAAAATAGCCTCAACGGATGGAACAGATTAAACGGAAAAGTGATCCGTTAAAATCCGTTCAATCCATTGAGAAAATAACCATCATCCTTTTTTCAAGGTCCTCAACGTCTCCGCTTCGGGCCGCGCCTTATAATAGTCGTCCAGCGGATAGCACCCCGACACCAACCCTTTGCGCGGCGCCGTCGTGCAATCGCTGAAGGTGCGGCAGATGCGGCGGCGATCCAGCGGCCGGCCAGCCAGCGCGTCGGCGGCCATCTCCGGGTACGAGAGCGCCATCCGCCCCAAGCCCACGAAGTCAGCCAGCCCCCCGCGCACCATCGCCTGCCCGACGTTGGGCAGCCACTCCTGCAAGTACGACAATCCCGATCCCACGTAGGCCAGCTCCGGGCGGCGCTGCTTGAGTTGCGCCGTGACGGCGACCTGCCGCGCCACGCCCACCAGCGGGTCTTCCGGCGGCTGGTAGCCATCCGACGGCGGGAACAGCGCGGGCCGCTGGATGTGTGGGACGTAGTACGGGCTGCCGACCGTCACACACACCAGTTGGATGTCCAGCTCGGCCAGCAGATCGAGGAATTGGAACGGCTCGGTCAAATCAAAGCCGACCCCGCTCCCGTCGCCGCCGAAAGCGTAGGGATACCGCCCGGCCCACGGCGTCGGTTCGCCCACCCCGTCGTGTCCAGGGTGAAAGGGAATGAAATCCATCGCGCTGAACCGCACGCCGAGGTCCAGCCCCGGCACAGCCTCGCGGATGCCCGCCACGATCTCGCGCAAGAAGCGCGTGCGGTTCTCGAAGCTGCCGCCGTAGCGCCCAGGGCGGTCGTAAGCGCTGAGGAACTCGTGGCCCAGATAGCCGTGGCAGTGCTTGAGGTCCACGAAGGCGTAGCCAGCCTGGTACGCCAGCTTCGCCGCCGTCACAAAGTCCGCCACCAGCGCGGCGATTTCGTCGTCGCTCATCACCGGCGCATCCGGCGCAATGCCGAATTTGGCGTCGAGCAGTGGGTGGTGATAGAGAATCTGCGGCTCCAGCTTCGTTTTGACGTTGGGGCGCGCAAAGCGCCCGGAGTGCGTCAGTTGCAGGCCGATCAGCAGATCGTCGGTGGTGTCGAAGTGCGCGGCGTGGGCGGCCACGAGCGTCTCCCGCAGCTTGACCAAATCTTCCAACGTCTCGGCGTTGATCATCAACTGGTTGGGGTTGGCGCGCCCGTCGCGGCGGACGGCGGTAGCCTCGCCGCCCCAGATGAGCTTCGCGCCGCTCAACCCGAAGCGTTCCCAGCGGCGGAGCGTCAACGCGGTCGGGCGCCCGTCCTCCGTGCCGTCCCAGCCCTCCATCGGCAGAACGCAGAAGCGGTTGCCGATGACGACGCCGTTTTGCAGGACGTAGGGCTGCGCCAGCGGGGCAGTCGCGCCGGAGTGTAGTTCCGCGTCGAAGGGCAAGTCTAGGCCCAATTCGGCCAGATATGCAACGAAAGCTTCCGCCGTTTTCAGGGTGGCGATGCGCCGGTAATTCATCCGCGCGCCTCCTTGATCCAGCCGATGACCTGCCGGGCGGTCTGCTCGATCTTGCCGAAGTCGCCGGCGTCCAGCCACTCCTTGCGCGCCAAATCGCTGCCGATGCCCAGGCACGCGACGCCGGCCTTGATCCACGCGGCGATGTTTTCCTGCGTCGCCTTGACGCCGCCGGTGGGCATGATGCGCGTCCACGGCATCGGCCCGCGTACCGCCTTGACGAAGTCCGGCCCGCCGACGGTCTCGCCGGGGAAGACCTTCACGATCTCGCAGCCCAGCTCTTCCGCCTGCGAAATTTCGCTGATGGTGCCGCAACCGGGCATGTAGCCGATCTTGCGGCGGTTGCACAGCCGGGCGACTTCCGGGTTGAGCATCGGCCCGACGACGAAGTTCGCGCCGCTGGCGATGTAGAGCGCGGCGGTCGGCGCATCCACCACGGAGCCGACGCCCAAAATCGCGCCAGGCAGCTCTTTTTCCACGTAAACAATCAATTCGTTGAAGACAGCCCAGGCCCGGTCACCGCGATTGGTGAACTCCAATACGCGGATACCGCCGGCGTAACACGCCGCCGCGATCTTCCTGGCGGTTTCCACATTGCCGTGATAGAACACCGGCACCAGGCCGGTTTCCAGGGCAGTATTGTAAACAGTCAAACGATCATATTTTGCCATAGTCTCCTCCCAAAAAGTCGAGAATCGCCGATCCGCTGATCCGCCGATCCGCTGATCCGCCGCTCCGCCGCTCCGCCGCTCCGCTGATCCGCTGATCCGCCGATCCGCTGATCCGCCGATCCTTGTTTCTACCGGCTCACCCGCCCGGACGCATCGCCGCCCATCAGCTTCTCCACTTCTTTGACGCTGACCAGGTTGACGTCGCCAAGGATGCTGTGCTTGAGGCACGAGGCCGCGACGGCGAAGTTGATGGCGTTCTGCTTGTCGGGATAGGTCAGCAGGCCGTAGATGAGGCCGCCCATGAAGCTGTCGCCGCCGCCGACGCGATCCACGATGTGGGTGATGTCGTAAGTTGGCGCGACGTAGACCTGCCCCGCGTCCCAGAGAATCCCGCTCCAGGTGTTGTGGCTGGCCGAGAGCGAGCCGCGCAGGGTTACGGCGATGGTGCGCAGGTTGGGGAAGCGCGCCTTGAGCTGCTCGCAGACGGAGACGTAGTGCGCCGCCTCGACTTTGCCGCCGGTCACGTCCGCCTCTGCCGCGCGGATGCCGAAGACTTTGTCGGCGTCTTCCTCGTTGCCAATGGCGATGTCACTGTAGCTGACCAGTTCCGGCATGACTTCGCCGGCTTTCTTCCCCCACTTCCACAGCTTGTTGCGATAGTTCAGGTCGCAGGAGACGGTCACGCCCAGGTCTTTCGCCGTTTTGACGGCTTCGAGGCAGACCGCCGCCGCGCCCTCTGAAATCGCCGGCGTGATGCCCGTCCAGTGGAACCAGCCCGCGCCCGCGAACACGGCTTTCCAGTCAATCATTCCCGGCTGGATGGTCGCCAGCGAGGAGCCGGCGCGGTCGTAGATGACCTGACTGCCGCGCTGCGCCGCCCCCGTTTCGAGGTAGTAGATGCCGAGCCGGTCGCCGCCGCGCACGACGTGACGCACGCCCACGCCGTACTGGCGGATGTAGGCCAGGCAGGCCTCGCCGAGGTCGTTGGCGGGCAGGCGCGTCACATACTCCACGGGCAGCCCGTAGTTGGCGCACGAGACGGCAACGTTGGCCTCGCCGCCGCCGAAGAGCACGTCGAAGCTGCGCGCCTGGATGATGCGCTGAAAACCGGGCGGCGCGAGCCGGAGCATGATTTCACCAAAAGTGACAATGGGTTTGAGCATGGGGACCTCCTTGGAAAAATAAGCCGCTCAAGCGGCGGGTTATAAGGGATGTTTTATGGGCGAACGCAACTTGCGCCCAAAAACAGCTCTTTTGCTTTTTAACCCTAAAAGCAAAGTAGTTCATTTATTCTAACTTTTCTTTTATTATGCCTAGTCGCGGCTTTTCCGGCTCTGTATATATATGTGGCCAGTCATTACGGCCTTGTAATTCTTTTATTTGTTTTTCGAGTTCTGCAAGTATTTTCCTAGCCTCATCATCTTTGTGCAGTTTGATCAAGATGTCAATACGTTCAATGTTGATAGGGACTATTTTATGAAGCTGATCTCTCTTCTGGAATTCACGAAGGGCTTGGTCCAAACCTGCTCGTGCTTTTTCCAAATCACCCTTATGGCGACTTAGGCGAGCGAGTGTAACGATCCAATCTGGATCATCATTGCCAATATCCCAAGTCACTTTTTCTTTCTGCTCGATGGCTTCGTCGAATTTGCATTGGTCAAGATATGTTTCGATCATCAGGCGATGGAGTTCTCGTAAAGCATCATATAGCTTTTTTTGAGCCTCTGATGATTCTTCTTGATTAACCGATGGCATTTTACATTCTATGCTCTTTAAAATACCCAAATATTTATAATACAGTTCTTCTATTTTCTGAAACAGTAATGTATTTTCTGTGCTTGATTTACCTGTACGCTTTAACTTCTCCACGTATATTTTTAATAACACTTCAAATGTGGATATTTGGTCATCTTCTGTTATGTTATTCACTAATACGGGGACATTCCCATTTGGATTGAGTAGTGTTCTCTCGGCTATTTCTAAAGCCTCTTCCACCTCGCCTAATTCCATATAGGCCAAAGCCAAATTGTTTTGTAACTGCCGATTTGGGGGTAATAATTTTTCAAGCTCTTCATATTGCTGGATTGCTGCTGAAAATTCTCCCCTATTGTATGCAAAGATGGCGAGATTCCCTATCGGTTGCGCTTGGATTTGTTTAAATTCTGTTTCACCAATAGGAGGATTATTGATCCCTTTTAAACAGCGTTTGGCTTCTTGCCAATAGTGATAGGCCTTTCGAAGGTCGTCAGATGTACTTTCGGGCTTGTCAAAAAGGATCACGCCAAGCATATTGTAGGCTTGCCCTATAATAAAACTAAATTCTCGAGCATCTTGTGCCAGGCATTTTTGGATGATGGTTTCAATTTGTTCCTGAGATTCAGTGCAGAAAGCTTTCTCTAATTGAATATTGACTCTTTCTAGCTCTATGAGTTGCCTTACATCTGCATTTTCTGGAAGAACTCTTCCTAAAGCTTGTTCAGCCTTTTCTAACTCGCCAAGAATGTCTATTGGCTCTGTTAGTTCAGTGTTTTGGCGTGTCACTTTCGCTATTTTCCGATGCAATCTGGCAACAGCTAGATAATTTTGATGTGTATCCTTTAATATATTCAAAGCCTGAAGGTATGCCTTTTCCATGTCTTCGTAGAGTTCAGCCTTAGTAGAAATACTTCCTTTAATCGGGTGAATATTGTTTCCGCTTAGCCAGCACTCATAACATTTATCACCTGTACTTTCCTGTTCTTCCCAGGTTAAGGAGGCTATGTATGGGGCTGTGCTTGCCATGAGGGTAGCATCGGTCTGATACGGAAGATGTTTTTCAATATCTTGGATTAATTCGTCAATTTCTTTGTGGCACATATTACCTGGATCTATGTTATCCCTAAGAACTGTGAGAAAAGAGATAATTAAGGGTTCCTTTTGTGCATTTCTCTCATCTTGTAAAAGAAGATCCATCAAAAAGCTCTTTCGTTCAGCAATGGTATCTGCTTTTTTGACCCTATCTCTCCAAGCTGAAATACGATTATCTGAAAAAAGAGCTATCAGTACTTGATCGCTATCCATTGGAGCACAGCGTGAGATAGTTTCTTTTAGGCGATTTGATAAACTAGGTGAAATGTTCATTTTCTAGCTCTCCATTTTGAAAAGATGTACTATTTGTGTAAGATTTTGTTTACCTAAGCACTAAAGGCAAATAGACCGACCGCATTATATCTAATGGCTGTGGTTGATTGCCACGTCCACCGACGTCCTCCTCGCCCGGTTGAGGAAAGGGCGGTAAAAATGCGGCAATGAATTCATTCCAGTTTGTATCTGCTGCAAACGCTAGTTGCGAATCTCTGTAGAAAGGTAAATCCTGGTCACTAGCTTCATTGGCGAGGGGCAAGTAAATGGATAATCCCGTAGCCCCATCAAGGTTTACATAAATAGTGGGTGCATTCTTTCTGGATATATGTCCCGTTATATGGCGTTCGTGAAGGATCATAGCCTGTGCTGCGTCTATCACGGCTTGGGCTGTAGTTTCAAGGGAAGTGCCCGCAAATTCAAGCGTGAGATGTTCTGCGAAATCAATCAGGTCTGCATAGCCTTCTGTATTCGAAACAACGAGATCATAATCATAGTCAAATTTCGGTATTGTCCCTCATTTTCCTTGATGAGGAAGTGAAATAGTGTGCCATTTGTCGTATCCTTAAGAGCATCACAAATGCTACACAAGGATGCGAAAATGGATTGGAACACGCTCTATTGTCCCAACAA
>DAOUGD010000071.1:0-36117 GCA_034429475.1 Anaerolineae bacterium | reverse complement strand
GGGCGGGCGCAGCCCGCCCACGAAAAAACACCTTCCCGAAAGCGGCTTCAGCCGCAACGTTCAGCCTGGCGGCGCAGCGTCGTTATATTTTCGGATAGGTTCTTAATCTGCTGAATCTGCTCAATCTGCTGATGGGAAAAGAGAGGGCATTATGAAAGTGGAATACCACAAATTTTGGAGTCAACACCTGAGCCGTGACATGGAACTGAAAACTTACGGCCAGAGGGGTAAACCGCTGGTCGTCTTCCCTTCTGGCTGTGGGCGCTTCTACGAGTTTGAAGACTTCGGGATGATTGACGCCGTGCAGGAATTCATCGAACAGGAAAAAATCGTGGTATATACGGTGGACAGCGTGGATGCCGAATCCTGGCTGGCGCACTGGAAATATCCCGGCGACCGGGGCTGGCGTCACGCGCAATACGACCAATATATTGTCGAAGAAGTCGCGCCCTTCGTGCGCGAATACAGCGGCTGGACGGGCAAGTTCATCACAACGGGGTGCAGTATGGGAGGGTATCACGCGGCCAACTTTTTCTTCAAGCATCCGGACATTTTCGACGTGACGATTGCGCTAAGTGGCCTGTTTGGCTCGCAATACTTTGTGGGAGATTATATGGACGACTACGTCTATTACAATTTCCCCCTGGTCTACCTGCCTCACCTGAGCGATCTCTGGTATCTGAACCAATACCGCCGCAGCCACATCATCGTCTGCACCGGGCAAGGCGCGTGGGAAGAGGATTGCATCCGGGAAGCGCAAGCCCTGGAGACGATATTGACCCAGTTGGACGTCCCGGCCTGGTTTGACTATTGGGGCCACGACGTAAATCACGACTGGCCCTGGTGGCAGAAACAACTGCCCTATTTCCTGGAAACGTTAAACTTATAGCGAGCATACTCAACGGATTTAGCGGATTTAACGGCTAACCAATCCGTTCCATCCGTTGAATCCGTTGATAATTTTTAACCAGAAGGGCTTTTAATGAAAACTTTACGTGAACAGATTGAAGAATTGCTCCGCGCCGGATTGCAACAGGTGCAGGCGGCCGGCGCCCTGCCGGAATTTGCGCTCCCCGCCGTGATCGCCGTGGCGCCCAGCCGCCATGAATCCCATGGCGACTACGGCTCGCCCGTCTGCCTGGGGCTGGCGCGGGAATTGCGCCGCCCGCCGTTGCAGATTGCCCAGGCCGTGCTGCCCCACATCCCCGCCGCCGACTTCGTAGCGGAGGTCACGGTGGCCCCGCCGGGCTACCTCAACTTCGCGCTGTCCGAGACGTGGCTCGCGCAGCAGGTTACCGCCGTCCTGTCGGCCGGCGACACCTGGGGCAACGTCGCGCTGGGGGTGGGGAAGCGCGTGCAAGTAGAATTTGTCAGCGCGAACCCCACCGGCCCCATCACCATCGGCTCGGCGCGCAACGCCGTGCTGGGAGACGTCCTGGCCTCGCTGCTCGCCGCTGCCGGCTATGCGGTGGAGCGCGAGTATTACGTGAACGACGCCGGCTCGAAGGTTCAGCACTTTGGCGGCAGCATCTACGCGCGCTACGCCAACCTGCTCGACGTCCCGGAGCCGTTCCCGGAGCAAGGCTACCCCGCCGCCTACGTGACCGAACTGGCGCAAGCCATTGTCGCGCAAGAAGGCCGCCGCTACCTTGACATGCCGCGCGAGACGGTCATCCGCGAGTTATACCGGTTGGGCATCGCGCGCGTGCTGGAAGGCGTGGCCGACGACCTCGCGCAACTGCGGGTACACTTCGATACCTGGTTCTACGAAACCACCCTGCACACCTCCGGCCTGTTTGATGCGATGATGGCGAAGTTGCGGGCGGGCGGCTACCTTGTGGAATACGACGACGCCGTCTGGTTCCGCCATCCTGACCTGGAGAAGGACGCAGTGTTGATTCGCTCCCCCAAAGTGGCGCCCAATCCCGTGGATCGCCCGACGTACCTGGCTTCGGACATCCCCTACCTCTGGCACAAGCTGGTGGAGCGCGGCTTTGACTGGGCCATCTACGTCTGGGGCGCGGATCACCACGGCGACGTACCGCGCGTCCAGGCGGCGGCCCAAGCCGTGGGCGTGGACCCGGCGCGGTTGACCTTCATCCTCTACCAGATGGTTACCTTGCTGCGCGGCGGCGAAGAAGTGCGCATGTCCAAAAGCTCCGGCGAGTTCGTCACCCTGCGGGAACTGGTGGACGAAGTCGGCCCTGACCCGATCCGCTTCATGATGCTCACGCGCACGGTGGACGTGACGCTGGATTTCGACCTGGATTTGGCGGTCGAGCAATCGGATCGCAACCCCGTGTACTACGTCCAGTACGCGCACACCCGTATCGCCGGCGTGCTGCGCAAAGCGGCGGAAGAAGGACTCGATCCCCAGGTGATGGGGGACACTAGGCTGTTGACGCATCCCAGTGAACTGGCGCTGATCCGCAAGATGTTAGCGCTGCCGGACACCATCGCCCAGGCCGCCGCCAACCTGACACCGCACCTCCTGCCCCTCTACGCCACCGAGTTGGCCGCGCTGTTCCACGCTTTCTACCGCGACTGCCGTGTCGTCTCCACTGCGCCGGAAGACGCCGCCCTGACCTCCGCCCGCCTGACGTTGGTGCGGGCCGCCAAGAACGTCCTGGCCCGCGTTTTGCATTTGATGGGGATGAACGCGCCGGAGCGCATGTGATTTTGGATTTTGGATTGACAAAAATTTTGTCGTAGGAATGACTATCTGATCCTCACATTCCGTAAATCCTGTTATTCCTGGAGATATAAATGGGACTGAAACCTGATTTCTGGATTCGCCAGATGGCGTTGGAACAACACATGATCGAGCCGTTCTTTGACGGGCAGAAGCGGAACGGCGTTATTTCCTACGGCCTGTCCTCGTATGGCTACGACATTCGCGTCGCCAATGAGTTCAAGGTCTTCACGCCTGGCGTGGGCGACCTGG
Organism: Anaerolineae bacterium; assembly: GCA_034429475.1. Taxonomy (GTDB): domain Bacteria; phylum Chloroflexota; class Anaerolineae; order B4-G1; family SLSP01; genus JAKQHY01. The sequence continues at coordinate 33,173 of DAOUGD010000071.1, read as the reverse complement.
CTGTCGTTGACCCCAAGGGGATTGACACGCGCGCGATGATTGACTTTATGGGGGATATATGCATCATTCCGCCCAACTCTTTCGCCCTGGCGCGCAGTTTGGAGTACATCCGTATGCCAAGCAATGTGCTGGGAGCCGTTCTCGGCAAATCCACCTACGCGCGGTGCGGCATCGTGACCAATTTCACGCCGTTGGAACCCGGCTGGCACGGCTACATCACCATCGAAATCAGCAATACCACCCCCCTGCCGGCCAAAATCTACGCCAACGAGGGCATCGCCCAGGTGTTGTTCTTTGAGGGCGACGCCCCGTGTGAGATTTCCTATGCAGATAAGCAAGGCAAATATCAGGGGCAGACAGGTGTAGTATTGCCGCGATTGTGATACAATAGAAGCAGTATTGTCGAAAGGAGTCGTGACGTGCGATTAACGGGTCGCCCGAATGTCGAGCGATTGAAGGCCCAGGGCGATTTGGCGGGATTGATCCAGGCGCTCAGTTATCACCATGACGAGCGCGTCTACCAACCGGCCATTGCGGCGCTGGTGGCGATGGGAAGGCCGGCCGTCGGCCCACTCATAGAGGCTCTGGCTGATCCGCGTCTGCGCAAAGGCGCGGTGGAAGTCCTGGTGCAAATCGGCCCCATGGCGATGGAATCTTTGATCGCGGCCCTGGAGCACCGCAACGAGACGCTGCGCAAGGCGGCCACGGAAATCCTGGCGCGGATTGGGATGTTGGCGGTGGACCCGCTCGCCGTGGCGCTGCGTCATCGCAACTGGATTGTGCGCGAGGCGGCCACCGAGGCGCTGGTGCAGATCGGCATGTTGGCGGTGGACTCACTGGATACCCTGGTGAAAGAGCGTCGCGAGAAGTTGGAGGCGCGCGTGGCGGCGGCCACGGCCCTGGCGCGGATTGGCTTCCTCGAGCCTTTAATCTTCCTGGTGCCGCGCGCCGATGATCCGGTACGCCCGGAAGTGGCCCGCTTGTTGGGAGAATCCGGCGACCTGCGCGCCGTCGAACCACTCATTGCCGCACTCAAGGATACCGATCCCACGCTGCGCGGGACGGCGGCCCAGGCGCTCGGCCAGTTGAATAACTATCGCGCCGTGGAGCCGCTCACACGCCTGTTTCAGCGCGACCCTGAGGCCGATGTGCGCGCCGCCGCCGCCGCCGCTTTGCAGAAATTTGGACGCCAGGTAAATCCTTCTGACGCCCCCGCTTTCACGACGACGACGCCTCAGCCGCCGCCCGGCACCGGAGCGCTTTCCGCTGTGTCCAGCCTGGACGGCTGGGACAAGGTGCTCGAAACCTTACCGATCCTCAAGCCGCTCTCCCGCGACGCGATCATCCAACTACGCCGCAAAAACACCGAAGTCCGGGCTTTCAATCAACCCTTGCGCGTCGTTCAGGAATTACAGCTCGAATTGAATGACTATTCCCGCCTCAAAGAGGTACGGTATGCCAGCACTTCTATCTGGATTGTGTTCGACAATTATGCCGTTCAGGGCGACGAAATTGTGCCGCCCACCCGCCAGTTAGAAATTACCGTCGTGACTGACGGGGAAAGGTTTTACGCTTTCCACACCATCAACTTCGTGGAGTTGTGGTAGTTGCCCACACTCCCCTCCTCCGGCGCTCCTATGCCTGCTTTGTCTCATCGTCAAGACGCAGAACGGGTAGCGTCTGCCAAAGCCAAAATCCACCCCCAAAAATCTCAGGGGCGCGTCGCATTTGTGTTGACCGTGTTGGCCGCGTTGTTCTGGGCGACGGCGCTGCCCTTGTTGACCTTGCGCGCGGCGGCCGTTTCCCCGGTTTTATATCGTCGTCTCCTGCGTGAAAGCGATCTGTTCACCCATCTGGCGGCGCAACTTTCCTACGATCTGCCGCGCGCCATTCCCACCGCCGAATGGTCCCCCTGGGCGCCGCGCTCCCCGGAAGTCCTGCGCCCCGTCCTGGACTATGCGCTGGACGCGATCCCGGCGGAAGCGCTGGTGGTGGAAACCGCATTGTCGTGGGCGCAGTGGGCGCTCGGTGAGTCTATCGCGCCGACGCCGCTGACCCCCGCCGCTTCTGACTACCTCTCCGGCCCCACCGGCGACCATGTACGGGACTTCCTCTGGCAGAGCCTGCCGCCCTGCCAGGCTGTCGAGACGACCTATTGCCTCCCCGCCGCTACCGGCGACTGGCCGGCGCTGGGCCAGCAGCAGCGCGCCTGGTGGGAGCGCTTCGTGGCCGAGGCCACTGCGTCCTTTCAAACTGCGGAAACGCGGCGTCTCGCGGCTCTGCCGGTTTTGCCGCTGTGGGGGCGCGCGGTGACGACCGGGGCGTTCCTGGCTTGGCTGTGTGCGTTGTCCGGCGTGCTGGCGCTGCGGGGGCGCGAGCGTTGGCTGTGTCTGATACTGCCGCTTATCGGCGGCGGACTTTTTGCGGCGATGACGGGACTGGCCGCGTGGGGTGGGGTCTTTGCGCCGCCGCCATTGCCTGTCGAAGTTGGCTCCCTGGGGGCCAACGTCGCGACGGCTTTGTTTCCCCTGCTTTGGGCGCCGCTGACCCGCTTGTTGGGAGCGACGCTGGCGCTGGTCGGGTTGGCTTCGCTGGCGGTGGGGCTGTTGGGACTGTTTTTGCTCGTTGTCGGTTGGCGGGCCAGACTGAGTGTGTTCGCTCTCTTTCTCTTGACGCTGCTTGGGGTGCCGGCGCTCTATCCGCAAAGCCTCTTGCCGCCGGTGCTGCCGCTGGCTTTTCCCTCACTCCTCCCCACGCCCACGCCCTGGCCGACCCTGACCGCCACGCCCATCGTGACGCCTACGCCAACGGTGACGCCCACGCCGACGGTCATCTACTGGCCGATCGCGCCCGGCACGCCGCTGCCGACGCCCATTGCTCCCTTCACAGCCGGCGCGCTGGAGCAAGTTGGATGCTATCAGGATGGTTCGACGTCCATCATAGCCTTGAGCGTAACCGACGGCGAAGTCTACACCGTGCAGTCGGACCAGACCTCGCGGCGCAACCTCGCCGACCTGACGCCCCTGGCGGTGACGCGACATCCGGTCACGGCCACGCACGTGGCGCTGACGCGCGCCGGGCGACAGATCGCGCTGGCGCAGGGGCCGGATGTCTACTTTTACGCACTTCCGGCCTGGACGCGCGATCTACCCAGCCGGGTGACGACCTTTTCCTCTGTTCGTGCTGTGACCTACGTGACCGGGCGCGGACAGTTGGCGTTGGGGCTGGAAAACGGCTATTTGTGGGTGTTGCGTCCTACGACCGGCGGGATTGTCTGGCTGTTGCCCGCGTATGCCACGCCGGTGACGGCGTTGGCCGCGCATCCCCGCCAGCCTTACCTGCTCTCCGGCGCGGAGAACGGCGGGCTGCGCCTGTGGGACATGGACGCCGGACAGGCGTTGACCACGACCACGTTCCAGGGATACACCAACACGGTCCTCGCGCTGGCATTCTCCCCCGACGGCGCTCAGGCGGTTTCCGCCGACGCGGATGGCGGGTTGATTGTGTGGGATGTGGCCGAGGGGCGCACTCTGTACCAGAAAACCATGGCCGACTATACGCTCACCTCGTTCCATTGGACTGAGCAAGGATTGGCCGCGGGTACGGCTCAGGGGGAGGGGCTGCTATTTTCCCCGGAGCTGGACTTCACGGTGTTGGTGAGGATGGATGCCGCGATCACGGCGTTGGCGGAGGCTGAACCGGGGTATTTCCTGGCCGGTTCGGCCAGGGGGGAAGTGTGTATCTGGGCCAGATTGGTTCCATAGAACTTACATCTTGTTTTTGGGCACAAACAAGGGGACAGATAACGTCAGAGTCTTATAGACAAACGATTTAGAACTGGCATCATCAGAGACCCTTCACTCCATCCCGGAACAGCACCGGGATTCCGTTCAGGATGACGTATCCCGTCATCCTTCGTTACACTCAGGACAAGTTTCTGAGCATTGTTTGCGAAGAATCTCAGGTGACTCAGGTTCAGTGACCGACGCGATTATGCCAAGTTTAATGAGAGCCTCTATTATCAGTGGGGCAGATCTGGGCATTGAATCAACCGGAGTGTCAGGCGCGCTTTCATTTTGCTGAAAAAAAGTATAATTGGTTTGAGTTTGCATGGATAACTTAATTTTTACAGGATATAAGGAGATGATTGTGAAAATTTACCAAAACCGTTTATTGTTGGTATTTTTAGCCGGGCTGTTCCTTCTTACACTCTCGGCATGTAATACCACGACTTCACTGCCCTCTACCGCCACGGCGGAGCCGACAGAAACCGCCACCGCAACGCCCCTACCGTCCCCCACGCCCGATCCGGCAGTCTTTATCGAGGAAGCAGAAGCCAGATTTTGGCAGAGCGATCTTGAGGGCGCGACCACACTCTACCAACAGGCTTTAGCGGTGCAACCCGACTATGCTCCGGCCTATGTCGGACTCAGCCTGATTGATCTGTGGCGCGCGACGCTGGATTTTGAAGAGGGCCTGGGGTATGCACAAAAGGCTGTTGAGTCTGATCCAGACAATGCGGTGGCGCACGCTACCCTTGCCTATGCTTATATCGCCGAAGATCAAGTGGACGAGGCCGTAGAATCTGCTGAAAAGGCGGCCTCCCTTGATTCCGAAAATGCTTATGTGCAAGCCATTTTGGCTCGGGCCTACTTATTGGATCGGCGTTATGATAAAGCGCAAACGGCGGCTGAGACTGCCTACGCTCTTGATCCCGGATCGTTTTACGCTCATTATTCGCTTGCCAGTTTCTACAAAGCAACTGCCGATTTTCCCCGGGCGCGGGCCGTTTATGAGCATATTGCCGCCCTTAAGCCGGATTTCTTTGGCGTCCACCAGAGTTTGGGCTGGTTCTGGTTGCAGCATGAACGTTACGACGCGGCGGAAGCGGCCTTTGCCCGGGCGCTTGAATTGTCTCCGGAGAATCTGGACGTAATGATCGGGTTGGCGCGTATCTACGGCGGCCGTCACGATTACGAAACTGCCGAAAGTTGGTTGGAAAAAGCCGAGGCGCTGAAATCGGAGATAGCGACTGTTTACGTCGAGCGCGGCGATCTTTATTACCAACAAGAGAAGTATGATGAAACCCTGGAGCAACTCAACCAGGCATCGAAGCTGATGCCGGATGAGTATACCATTCGTATGGCGATTGGATTTGCTTACTTCGGCAAGGGTGAATGTAACCGGGCGGAGGGGGAATTTCAGAGTCTTATAGAAGCACAGCCACGTTTTGCCAACGGCCATGTTGGCCTGGGATTCGCCAAATTGTGTGACGGCGATGCCGGTAAGGCGCTCACCTATTTCCGCAAAGCCATTGATCTTGAACCCTATAATGAAGGGGCATACCGAGGGATGGCAACCGCCTATGCCTTGCAAGAACGATGGGAAGAGTCTGATGCGGCCTATGTGGAAGCCATCCGCTTGGGACCGGCGCCGGCGGTCACTCACGTTTACCTGGGACAATGGTATCTGGAGCGGGGGATGATAGACGAGGCCGAGGCCGAATACCAGCTTGCCGCAGATATGAATCCTTACCTACAGGAGGCCTTGTTGGGATTGGGAAAGATTTTAATGAACCGTCAACAAGAGGCCCGCGCACTCACTGTCGTGCAGGATGCAGTCGCTCTCAACGAGTCCAATTGGGAGGCGCAGCGGCTCTTGGGAACTTTGATGGTGCTTCAGGGTGATTCCGAAGCCGGCGCCGCCGTTCTGGAACAGGTACTTGATGAAGACCCTGAAAACGCGTATGCCCACTACGCTCTGGGGATCGCCTACTGTCAGCTGGGCCAATATCGGGACGCCAAGAAAGAACTGGAAACTTTTCAAACTCTAGGGGATATTGAAGACAACTGGCCGTTCCAAAACCTCATTGAGGCTCTGGATCGAGGGTTTACGTTGTCGGAGGATAAAGCCATTGAGGAAATGCTCGAGTTCTTTGATCAAATCCTTGAAGTCGAACCGGAGATTATCATCGGGGGGGGGGATACAACCCGCACCATGACGATTACCGTACCTTTATCGGCCGAAGACCTTGACCCCGACGAATCCGCGCAGTTGTACTCGAAAATCGGCATGGTGGCGGCGATTGCCGGCGCCCGCGTTTCGCAAATTGATCCCCCTGTCGCCGGTGGGGTGCTGATGCTCTATGAATGGTCTGGCACCCCCCAATTTACGATGCGGGTGAGTCTGGACGATCTGAACCGCTTTTTCTATGCCTGGTCAAGTGGTCAACAATTCGCCAGCGCATTGGAGTTTTCCCAAATATTAACGTCAGGGCCTCAAACCTCTTTGCGGAACGTCGAACGCTACATTGCCGAAATTCGCGAGCTGGATTTTACGGCCGCCGTTCCGTCGGAAGTTATCACAAAGGATGAATTTCGCGCTCACCTTGCCGAAGACATTGACCGGGAAGAGCGCGCGGCCATTGAGAACGAAGAAACGGTCCTGAATCTGTTCGGTCTCATTGATCCCTCCCAAAACCTGGAAGAAGTTTTGATAGATGTACAAACTGAGCAGACGGCCGGGTTCTATACCCCAGAAGATGATAAATTCTACGTACTGGAAGCCGAGGAGCAAAGCGCGACAGATCAGACGGTCATCGCCCATGAATATGTTCATGCTCTCCAGGATCAACACTTCGACCTGGCGGCATTGACTGATGTTGAATCTGACGATGACCGACGGTTGGCGTTCCGCGCGTTGGTGGAGGGCGATGCCACGATGTCCACCATTTTGTATGCTGACGAACACGTTCCGGTTATTGATATGCTGAGCCTGATGTCGAGCGCCGGCGGTATCGAAAGCGAAGCTATCGAGTCTACTCCTATGGTGATCCAAGAGACGCTGACTTTTCCCTACGATGCGGGTCTGGAGTTCGTGAATGCGCTTTATAAACGCGGGGGCTGGGAAGAGGTCAACGCCGCCTATGAGTCGCCCCCCCAATCCACCGAACAAATCCTGCATCCAGAACGCTACTGGGATGGGGATAATCCCCAAAAGGTTTCTCTGGACAACTTGGCTGGCAAGCTGGGCGATGCCTGGGAAGAACTCGACAACGAGGTAATGGGTGAGTTGGGGCTACGTTTGACCCTGGCGACACACACCGGGCCGGTTGTCGCTCTCCAGGCTACTGAAGGCTGGGGGGGAGATCGATATGCCTTGCTGCAAACAGGTGAAGACTATGTTCTCGTTCTGAGCACACTGTGGGATGACGCCGAAGAGGCTACCGAGTTTTTCAAGCTCTACCGTGTCATGATGGCGCACCGATCGGAGTTTTTACAAGATGTGCCGGCCTTCGTCGGTGAAGTGAGTGACTATTGGTGGCTTGCGGAGGGTAACTGCGTTTATGCCGTCCAAAAAGATGATCAGGTTGTGATCCTGGTCGGCACCACCCGCGAAGTCGTCGCGCAAGTTCACGCAGTTGTGCAGTGAAGTTGATGGCGTTGTGCGCGCCGATTGCGGCGCGCACAATTTTCTAATGTAATGGCAATGCTGACGTAAGTTCTGTGGTGATGATGACCGAACCGATACGGATTCTACACTTTGCCGACCTTCACGTCGGCATGGAAAATTACGGGCGCATGGACGCGGAGACCGGGTTGAACCGGCGGGTCCTGGACTTCCTGGAACGCCTGGATCAAGTGGTAGACTATGCCATCGCCCACGAGGCTGACGCGGTGCTGTTTGCCGGGGATGCCTTCCGCACCCGCAGCCCTAGCCCTACCCAGCAGCGCGAGTTCGCGCAGCGCATCCGGCGGCTTTCCGACGCGGCGATCCCGACCGTGCTCCTGGTCGGCAACCACGACGTGCCGGTGATGGAGCAGCGCGCGTCCAGCATCGAGATTTTTGCCACGTTGGGCGTCCCACACGTCACCGTGGCCGCGCGCCCGGAACTGTTGCGTCTGGAAACGCGGCATGGGCCGTTGCAGGTGGCCGCCATTCCCTATCCGGTGCGCCAACGCTTGTTGACGCGCGAGCAATTTCGCCGCCTGGATCGGGAGGGACTGGATCGCGCCGTGACGAAGGCCTTGGTGGACATCATCCAGGAATTGAGCGCTGCGGTGAACCCTGACATCCCCGCCGTTTTGATGGCGCATCTGTCGGTGGAAAATGCCCGCTGGGGATCGGAACGCAGCATTATGATCGGGCGGGACGTGACCGTACCGCTTTCGGCTTTGACCGATCCGGTGTGGGATTACGTGGCGCTGGGTCACATCCACCAGCATCAGGAACTCAACGGCGGCGCCATTCCCCCGGTGGTCTACGCCGGCAGCCTGGAGCGCGTGGATTTTGGGGAGGAGAAGCAGCCCAAAGGCTTCTGCTGGATCGAAGTGCAACGCGGGCAAACCGAATGGCGTTACATCGAAACGCCCGCCCGCCCGTTTGTAACCATTCGGGTGGACGTGCGTGCGGTGGCGTCGCCCCTGGCCACGATCCGCGAGGCGCTGGCCGCCCACAATCTGGAGGGCGCGGTGGCGCGTCTGGTCATCCAGATGACGCCGGAGCAGGAATCGCAGTGGCGGGATGCCGATCTGGCGCCGCTGTTGGCCGACGCCTTCTTCGCGCAAATCAACCGGGACGTGGATCGAGCGGCCCGTGACCGCCTGGAGGGCCTGTCGCCGGAAGCGATGACGCCGGAGCACTTGTTGCAGGCCTATTTCCTCTCGCGGAACAAGTCTGAGAGTGACGTCGCGGCTTATCTCGAAGAGGCGCGCGCGTTCTTTACCGAAGACAGCCTGGATTGAAAGCTGTTCTGTCTTGACAAATTCCCGAAAATCCCTATAGTTTCGTCTTAATTGCGGTTGTGGCTTGTGGAAGGTCGTCCCAAGGTGTTTCATGACACCCACAAACGGCAACTTGCAACCAGCCAAGTATGTTGAAGGATAGAAGGAGTGGGGAAACGCATGAAGCCGCCACAGATGCGGGTCAAGGTATGGGTGGTATTGGCGCTGTTGTTGAGCGCCGCCGTGGGTCGCGCCGGCGCCATTGCCTTGTCCCCTGCGCCTGACGTTCAGAGCAGCAACCTCTTATCCCCCTATTGGAACGCCAACGTACAATTCTGGGATGCCATGATCGTGAAAGAAGCCGAGCGGCGTTCCCTGGATCCCGATCTGGTGGCGGCGGTGTTGTGGGTGGAGTCGCGCGGCGATTCGCAGGCGATTGGACCGGGCGGCGCCGTCGGTTTGATGCAGGTGATGTCCAAAGAGGCCGGCTTTAGCTGGCGTCCCACCCAACAAGAGTTGCTCGATCCGGCCACCAACCTTTTCTGGGGCACCCGCACCCTGGCGACCGTCATCCATCAAGGACATGGCGATCTGTTTTACGCCCTGGCCGCTTATAACGGCGGTTGGGAGTTGGCCGCCAATCGCCGCCCGCGCGCTTACGCCACGGCTGTCATGCGCGATTATGCCGCAGCGATTGCTCACCGCCACGGCGTGACCGAGCGCTGGGTAGCCTTTTTCGCCGTGCAAGCCCCGGTGATTCAAGGCCCGATCTGGGTCGCCGACGTAGTGCGGAGTGACGTCTATTTTTACGGCCAGGAAAACCTGACGCTGGATGGCTCTCCCCTGATTCCGGCCCGTTCGCCCACCACCTTTGTCGCGCGGTGTGTGGATGAGACGACCGGCGAGGTCTACACGGTGGGCATGTGGTTGTATGTCGTGGCGCAGGGCCTCTGGTTGGACGGCAACCCCACACCGGGGACTGTCGTCCCGCTGCCCACCGCGTCCCCCACGTCCTCACCGACGCCGCTGCTGTTGCAGCCCACTTCGACGCCGGAGGCGACGTTGACGTCAACCCCGACGCCCAGTCCGACGCCCCTGTTGGAGCCGAGCGTTGCCCCTACATGGCCGCCGCTTCCTACCGCTTCTGGGGAGTCCTCCCCATTGGCAACGCCGGAGCCGCCTCTTGACACGCTGACCACCGATTCGGCGACACCCACCGTTATGCCCACGGCCGCGCCTCTGGCCGCGCGGGTCGCTTCCCCGACGCCAACGGCATCCCCCACCGCTGAAACCGGCCCCGGCGCAGTGGTCGGTGAGGCAGGGGCTGAATTGCGTCCCGGGCCGACGCTCTGGTGGGATCCCACTGAAACGTTGCCGGCGGCGACTCGGCTGCGGGTGCTGGGATACGCTGAGAACGTTCCCGATTGGGTCTGCGTAGAGACTTTGGATGGTCGGTTGGTCGGTTGGACGCAGAAGGCCGGCCTGAAGATTTCGCGTGATCTCCAGAACGTCCCTGAGGTCACGCCCCGCCCGACGCTGACGGCCAGTCCGACGCCCAGCCCGACGCCAACGCCTACGGTGACGCCGACTCCTAAGCCGGAGATTGCCTGTAATGGCCTGCCCCTCTTTGGTGAAGCCTGGCAAATGCAAAAATTCAATACGCTTGAGGGGTGGACGGCCGTGGTCTTTGCGCGCGGGCACGAGGGAACTTGCCGATACACGTATGCCTGGGATGATCCGGCCAACGTGGTGGGCGGGCCAACCTCCGAATCGGTGATGTTTGAGGTCAGCTCGCCGCACCGGGCCGGGAACATCGCCGGCAGCGTGATTATCTCGGATGGCGAGAATACCGTGGTGGTGGGCATTTTCATCAGGCCGCCGGATAGCGGCGAATAACGAGGCATGGTCAGGAAATATGCGGGCCGGGAACGTGTGTCCCGGCCTTTTGTGTGGAATGGGCTGGTGGATGACAGGGGGACGCCTATGAATGTTGATTGGGTGATTCACTCCGCCGCACAACTTTGCACGGTGCCGCCCCACGCGGGCGGGCCGCAGCGCGGCGAGCGGCTGGGCGACCTGGGCTTGATCCCGGATGGCGCGTTGGCCGTGGCCGGTGGGCGGATTGTGGCGACAGGGACTACGGCGGAGGTGCGCGCGCACTTCCGCGCCGCCCGCGAAATTGACGCGCAGGGCCGCGTGGTCTGCCCCGGCTTTGTGGACCCGCACACGCACCTGGTCTGGGCGGGCGACCGCGCCGCCGAGTTCGAGCAGCGCGTGGCCGGCGCGACTTACATGGAGATCATGGCGTCCGGCGGCGGCATCATGTCCACGGTGCGCGCCACCCGCGCTGCGTCCACCTCCACGCTGATCGCGGAGACGCGCGCCCGCCTCGACCGGATGCTGGCGCACGGGACGACCACGGCGGAAGTGAAGACCGGCTATGGCCTCGAAACGGCGACCGAATTGCGGCAACTTGAAGCGATTGTGGCACTGGATCGCACCCATCCCATCACCTTAGTCCCCACCTTCCTGGGCGCACACGCGATCCCCGCCGAGTATCGGCAATCCCCGCAGGCTTATGTGGAGTTGCTGGTGACTGAGATGTTACCCGCCGTTGCGGCGAAGGCGCGCGAGCTGGGATTGGCGCGGCTGCCCTACTGCGACGTGTTTTGTGAGACGGGCGCGTTCGATCTGGCGCAGAGCCGCGCGATTCTGGAGGCGGCGCAGCGGTTGGGCTTCCCGCTCAAGATCCACGCTGACGAGTTCGCGCCGTTGGGTGGGACGCGGCTGGCGGTAGACTTGCGCGCCACGTCCGCCGACCACCTGGTCACGACGCCGCCGGAGGAGATTGCCGCGCTGGGGGCGTCGCCGACGGTGGCGGTGTCGCTGCCGGCGACGCCGTTCGGCCTGGGGCAGCACGACTACACGTCCACGCTGGTGCTCCTGGCGGCCGGCGGCGCGCTCGCCCTGGCGACGGACTGTAATCCCGGCACCGCCTGGACGGAATCTATGCCCTTCATCATCGCGCTGGCGTGCCGCTACCTGCATCTGACGCCCGCGCAGGCGCTCGTAGCAGCAACGCTGAACGCGGCCTGCGCCATCGGCCTGGGCGATAGGGTGGGGAGTCTCACGCCTGGTTATGCCGCCGACATCCTGTTGCTGGACTTGCCCGATTATCGCCACCTGGGGTATCGTTTTGGCGGCAACCCCGTGGCGGGGGTGATCAAGCATGGCGAAATCGTGATTGGGACGCTTTGAAAACAGAGGGTTTCACGCAAAGACGCAAGGACGCAAAGAAAAGTTTTACGGATACAACGAATGATCCGTTGGATCTGCTTAATCCGTTGAGAAAATGACTGAAGAACAAATTTTCAAACTCTCCGCGACCGAAAAGGGCGAACGGGTAGACCGCTTCATCGCTCAAGCGCTGCCTGATCTGTCACGCAGCGCGGTGCAGCGGCTAATTGACGAGGGGCAGGTGACGGTGAACGACGCCGTGTTGACGCAGGCCGCCTACAAACTGCGCGCCGGCGACGCCATTGTGGTGCGCGTGCCGCCGCCCGTCCCCGCCACGGTGACGCCGGAGGCGCTGCCGCTGGACATCCTGTACGAGGACGCGGACATGCTGGTGCTGAACAAGGCCGCCGGGATGGTGGTGCATCCGGGGGCGGGGAACCTGTCGGGCACGTTGGTCAACGCGGTGCTGGCGCACTGCCCGGACTTGACCGGCATCGGCGGCGAGATTCGCCCCGGCGTGGTGCATCGCCTGGATAAAGACACGTCCGGCGTGCTGGTGATCGCCAAACACGATCAGGCCATCCGCGCCTTGCAGCGGCAGTTCAAACAGCGGACGGTGGAAAAGCACTATATCGCCTTGCTGAACGGGATGCTGGCGCAATCTGAAGGGATTATAGACGCGCCCATTGGCCGCCACAAAGTTCACCGGCAGAAGATGGCGGTCATCGCCAACGGGAAGTCGGCCCGCACGCGCTGGCGCGTCCTGGCGCATTACCGGGACGCGCAAAATCACCCGTACACCCTGGCACTCGTTGACTTGCTCACCGGGCGCACGCACCAAATCCGCGTCCACTTCGCGTGGCTCGGCTACCCCCTGGTGGGCGACGCGACCTACGGGCCGCCCCACGCGCCCCGAATTGCCCCGCGCCAATTCCTGCACGCTCAGGAATTGCATTTAACCCACCCCATCACCGGCGTCGCCCTGACTTTTTCTGTTCCCCTGCCCCCCGATTTGCAGGCCGTGTTGGATGCACTGACGTTGGTGGAGCGAGTGGGCGAGATAGGAGATAGAAGTTAGGAGTTAGGGGTTAGGAGTTAGGAGTTAGGAGTTACTGATTTCCTACTTCCTATTCCTTACTCCCTACTCCCTATTTCTCCCCTCATTACTCATTACTCATTCTCCCTCGTTTGTCATTTTTTGTTTTTCGAGTATCCTTGACGTGTGAAGCGAGAACGCCTGGATGTGTTAGTGGTGGCTCGTGGGCTGGCGGCGGATGCGGATCGGGCGCAGCGGTTGATCCGCGCCGGGGAGGTGCTGGTGGACGGGAAACTGGCCGATCAGCCCGGCGCATTGCTGCCCGCCGACGTGACGCTGACCCTCAAGGCCAAACCGCGTTTTGTCGGCCGCGGCGGCGAGAAGTTGGAAGCGGCGCTGGCGCGGTTTGCACTGGACGTGACCGGCAAAACGGCCGCCGACATCGGCGCGGCGGCGGGCGGGTTCACCGATTGCCTGTTGCAGCGTGGCGCGGCCAAAGTCTACGCGTTAGATGTGGGGTACGGGCAGCTCGCGTGGACGCTGCGGCAGGACGCGCGGGTGGTGTTGATGGAGCGCACGAATGCCCGCTACGTGACGGCGCTGCCGGAGCCGGTGGATGTGGTGGTCTCGGACGTGTCGTTTATCGCGCTGCGCACGATTTATGCAACGGCGGTAAACTGGCTGAAACCGGGCGGCGACGTGGTGACGCTTATCAAGCCGCAGTTCGAGGTGGGGCGCGAGTTTGTGGGGCGCGGGGGAGTGGTGCGCGATCCGGCGGCACATCGCCGGGTGCTTGAGGACGTGACGGCGGCATTGGCTGCGCTCGGATTGGCGTTGCGTGGGCTGATGGCCTCTCCACTGCGCGGGCCGGCCGGCAATGTGGAATTTCTCGGTTGGTGGCAGCGCGCGGCGGCAGCGGGGGATACGGCATTGCCGTGGATTGACGCCACGTTGGCCGAGGCCGCGCATTTGTGAAATAGGAAAAGGACGCAGATTTTCGCAGATTCACGCAGATAAATTTTAAAAAATCCGCGTTTATCCGCGTTTATCCGCGTCCCATAATAAAGAAGGTGGGACGATGGATTCAAGGTATATTCGGAATTTTAGCATTATCGCGCACATTGATCACGGCAAATCCACGCTGGCCGACCGGCTGTTGGAAGTCACCGGCACGGTGGAGGCGCGCAAGTTTTCGTCGCAGTCGCAGCTTTTGGACAGCATGGCGCTGGAGCAGGAAAAGGGCGTCACCATCAAGGCGTCGGCGGTGCAGATGCACTGGAAGGCTGCGGATGGGATGACCTACGAGCTGAATTTGATTGACACGCCCGGTCATGTGGATTTCGCCTATGAGGTCAGTCGCGCGCTGGCGGCGTGTGAAGGGGCGGTGCTGGTGGTGGACGCGACGCAGGGGGTGGAGGCGCAGACGTTGGCGAATCTCTACCTCGCGTTGGAAAACGATCTGGAGATTGTGCCGGTGATCAACAAGATCGATCTGGCGACGGCGGACGTGCCGCGCGTCACCCGCGAGGTGGCCGAACTGCTTGGCGTGCCGGAAACGGATGTGATCCCGGTATCCGCCAAAGAGGGAACCAACGTCGCGGCGATTTTGCAGGCGATTGTGGATCGAACGCCGCCGCCGAGCGATGCGGATGAAGCCGCGCCGCTGCGCGCGCTGATTTTTGACTCGCACTATGACTCGTACAAGGGCGTGATCGCCTATGTGCGCTTGCAGGAAGGGCGCGTGACCCGCGACACGCCGTTGTTGATGATGGCGACCGGGGCGAAGACCGAGCCGGTGGAGGTGGGGGTCTTCACGCCGGACATGCAGCCGGTGGAGCAATTGTCGGCCGGCGAGGTAGGCTACATCGCCACCGGTCTCAAGACGGTGCGCGAGGCGCACGTCGGCGATACGGTCACGGAGGCGCGCCGTTCGGCGAAGACGCCGCTGCCAGGGTATCGCGCCGTCAAGCCAATGGTCTTCGCCAGTCTCTATCCTTCCGAAGCTGACGATTACGCCAATCTGCGGGACGCGCTGGAAAAACTCCAGCTCAATGACGCTTCGTTGACCTACATCCCTGAAACGTCCCAGGCGTTGCAGTTCGGGTTCCGCTGCGGGTTCCTGGGCTTGTTCCACATGGATATTGTGCAAGAGCGGTTGGAGCGGGAGTACAACCAGGATTTGGTCGTGACCGCGCCCAGCGTGGCGTATCAGGTGTTGTTGACCAGCGGTGAGGAGATCGAGATTCACCGCCCGGCGGATTTGCCTGACCCCTCGACCATCCAGGAGGTGCGGGAGCCGTGGATGAAGGTGCAGGTCATCACGCCCACCGAGTATCTCGGCGCGGTGATGGAGATTTTCCGCCGCAAGCGCGCCAATCTGCTGCTGACGGAAACGCTGGACAAACTGCGCGTGCTGCTGACGTTTGAGACGCCGCTGGCGGAGATGGTGATTGACTTGCACGACCGACTCAAGTCGGCCACGCGCGGGTACGCTTCCATGGATTATGCGTTCGACAGTTATCGCCGTGACGATCTGGTGAAGGTGGAGGTGTTGGTCAACAAAGACTCGGTGGATGCGCTGGCGATCATCGTCCACCGGGATATGGCCTACGACAAGGGGACGCTGCTGATTCGCAAAATGAAGGAGGCCATCCCCCGCCAGTTGTTTGAAGTCCCCATCCAGGCGGTGGTGGGCGGCAAAATCATCGCGCGGGTCAACGTTCAGGCGTTGCGCAAGGACGTGTTGGCGAAGTGCTACGGCGGCGACATCACCCGCAAGCGCAAGCTGTTGGAGAAACAAAAGGCCGGCAAAAAACGTATGAAACAGTTAGGTAACGTGATTATTCCCCAGGAAGCTTTCCTGGCTATGTTGAGACTGGACGAGGATTGAGCCATGGGATGGTATGAGTGGTGGGAAAGTATCCCGCGCCAGCGGCGCGGTCGGGTGATGGTGATTGTAGCCCAGTTCGGGGTGTTGGGGGGGATTCTGTGGGCAGCGCGCAATACTCTGTCGCCTTACTTGTTGGGGTTGTCGCTGGCCTATTTGCTTTCCCCGTTGGTCAGTTTTTTTGAGCGCGGATTTACCTGGTTGGCGCGGCGGCGGCGGATGGGTTTCTTCAAAAAAGCCGGGCGTCCGCTTTCGATTTTGCTGGTCTATCTCCTTTCCCTGGCGTTGATTGCGGGTTTCATTGCCCTGATCATCCCGATGGTCAAAGATCAGGCGGTGGCGTTGTGGGATCAGCGGGAGGCTATCTGGGAAGCCATTTCGCGCTGGGGGGAGGACGCTCTGGCGCAATACCGCTTGCTGCCGGAACAGGTCCAGGCGCAGGCCGAAGAGGCGCTGACGAACCTTTCCACCTGGGTCACGAACACGGTGCGCCAGGCGTTGGAGGGCACAGTGGTGGCGATCACGTACACGGCCAGCCTCGTGTTAGCCATCCTGATCATCCCTTTTTGGACGTTCTTTTTGCTCAAGGACTATGACCAGCTAAAAAACTCGACGCTCAATATGTTCCCGGTTTCGTGGCGCACCGATATTTTGATGTTGCTGCGGTTGGTAGACCGGACGTTAAGTTCCTATTTACGCGGGCAATTACTGCTGGGTGTGATCATCGGGGTGACTTCGGCCATTGGCTTGACCATCATCGGCGTGCGGTTCTCATTACTGTTGGGGATCGTGGCCGGGGTGTTCGAGTTGATTCCCAACATCGGGCCGGTGCTGGGGGGCATCCCGGCGATACTGATTGCGTTAGCACAAGACCCCACCAAAGCGTTGATCACCGCCATTTTTGTCATTGCGATCCAGCAATTTGAAAACATCTTTCTCACCCCGCGCGTGTTGGGCGAGAGCGTCCAGATTCATCCGGCGGTGGTGATGGTCGTCCTGGTCATCGGCAGCGAGTTGGGCGGGTTGCTGGGGCTGTTCCTCGCGCCGGTCATCACGGCGCTGTTGCGCGACCTGTTCAAGTACGTCTACTACCGCCTGGCCGACGATCCGTTGTCGCCGGAAGGGGCGCTGTACAAGGTATATCGCGGGGAAGCGTTCCGGGTGGAAATGTAGCCTGCTTGCAGACATTGAATCGCGGCGCACCACAGTGCGCCGCGATTTTTTTTCTCAACGGATTTAACGGATGGAACGGATAAGAATTTGTTTTGGCTAGTGGGCTTGTTTCTGGATAAGTTCGACCTGTGCAATAGCATGACTGAATAGCCTATTTTCTGTCAGCAGATTGAGCAGATTTAGCGGATTAAGAAAAAAAATCTGCTCAATCTGCTTAATCTGCCGATAAATCTCTCTCTATTGCACGGATTGAATAAGTTGGAAAGAGATGTTGGACGCAGATAAACGCTGATGAACGCTGATTTAAAAAAATTATCTGCGTGAATCTGCGAAAATCCGCGTCCTAATTTTCTCTGTTGTGAGTGCAGAATCACTCTAATGCGTGATGTTATCCGGTGACATGGTTCCAGTCACCGGCATTTCTGCCCGATCCAGGGCATTACCGCTGAGGACAATCCCGCTACTTGCGCTTGCCAGATGCAGGAACGTTCCCGTGCCGGCGGACGTCCGGCAGCCGTGGATGAAGGCGCCGTCCACGTTTTCCATGGTGATGACCGGCGCGCTCGCGTCCGGCGTGGGTGTCCCACCGCCGCTGATCTCCACGTCCGCCGCGTCTTGAATCACGAAGGCCGGGCCGAGTTGATCGGCGATAGTGACATTGTGCAGCCGCAGTCCGCGTACATTCCGGGCGTGAAATCCGGCGCGGTGCATATCCGGGACGCCGGGCGCCATCGCCGGGCTGCCTGCACCCCCATCGAGCGCCATCCCGATGCTGATGTCCTCGAAGGTCACGTCCTCCACCGCCATCTCCGCCAGCCCATAGAGATACGCCGCTGCGTACTGCACATCGCGCGCCGTCACATGGCTGATGTGGATCCGCCGAAAGCGCGGCGTCCCCTCATCCACCGGCCACGGCGACTTGTCTTCTACCTTGGCTGTCCCCCACGCGCCGCAGCCGTAGTAGAGGTTCATGATAAACGGGCACAGCACGTCCTGCATCACGATGTTGGTCACGCGGATGTCCTCCACCACGCCGCCGCGCCCGCGCCGCGACTTGAGCCGGATGCCGCGATCCGTCCCCTGGAAGACGCAGTTGGCGATGACGATGTTGCGCACGCCGCCGGTCATCTCGCTGCCGATGACCACGCCGCCGTGCCCGTGAACCATCGTGCAGTTGACGATGGTGAGGTTCTCGCAGGGCGCGCGCCGCTCCGGGGCTTCGTCCTCCGTGCCGGATTTGATGGTCACGCAGTCATCGCCCACGTCAATGTGGCAGTTGGCGATGTGAACGTTGCGGCACGACTCCGGGTTGATGCCGTCCGTGTTCGGCGAGTTGGCCGGGTTGACGATGGTGATCTGGTTGACGGTGACGTTCTCGCAGTGGAACGGGTGGATTGTCCAGCTTGGCGAGTTGGTGAAGGTGCAGCCTTCGATGAGGACATTCTCGCAGTACGCAAACGAGACCAGGCGCGGGCGTGGATGCTCCAGCGTCTTGTCGCGCACGCGCTGCCACCAGCCATGCCCGCGTCCATCCACCGTGCCGCGCCCCACGATGGCGACGTTGTGTAGATGCTCGCCGCCGAGCAGCGGCGCGTGTGTCGGACGGCTCACGCCCTCCCAGGTGTGCTCGATGAGCGGGTAGTCCGCCGGGTCTGCGCTGCCGAGCAGCGTCGCGCCCGCGTCGAGGTGCAGCGTGAGGTTGCTCTTGAAGAACAGCGCGCCCGTGAGATACGTCCCGGCGGGCACAGTGACCGTCCCCCCGCCCGCCTGCGCGCAGGCATCGAGCGCGGCTTGCAGCGCGGAGGTGGTGAGCGTTTGGCCGTCGGTGATGGCGCCGAAGTCGAGAACGTTAAAAGGTGGCATGAGGTCTCCTTAAGAATTGGCTCAACGGATTTAACGGATTCAACGGAAAGATCTATTGTTGCTCCATTGTCATTCCGAGCGGCCCGTCCTGAGCGAAGCGAAGGAAAGAACTTGCCCTTTGTGAAGAGAAACCCTTCGCTTCGCTCAGGGTGACGTTGAAAAGCAAGGGTTACCCTACCTCAAACTCCCCCACCACCGCCTCCGCCGCGCCCAACGCCACACCGCGCGCACCCGGCGAGCAGCCGCCCACCGTCAACCGGAACGCGCCCGGCTCGATTTGGGGTTCGCCCGCGTCGTTGATGAACGTCAGCGCATCTGCGGGAAGCGCGAACTCGACTAACTGGCTCTCGCCCGGCTCCAACGCGACGCGCCGGAACGCGACGAGTTTGTGCTGCGGGACGACGGTGGACGCGGCAAGGTCGCTCAGGTAGACCTGGACGACTTCTTCGGCGGCCACGTCCCCGGCGTTGGTGAGCGTGACGCTGACCGGCACGGTTTCCCCGGCCTTGACCGTCGCCGGGAGTTGCAGGCCGCTGTACGTGAAGCGCGTGTAGCTCAGGCCGAAGCCGAAGGGGTATTCCGGTTCCTCGGTCATGTAGCGGTAGGTGCGCCCGGTCATCGCGTAATCCTCGAAGGGCGGCAATTGGTCAAGTGACTTGGGGAACGTGAGCGGCAGCCGGCCCGACGGGGCCACGTCGCCAAACAGCACGTCGGCGATGGCGCGCCCGCCTTCCTGCCCCGGATACCAGACGTAGACGATGGCCTGCACCAGGTCGGCCAGGTCGCCCAGGGCGATGGGGCTGCCGCCGAACAGCACCAGCACGATTTTGTTGCCCTTGCTCGCCAGACCGCGCAGGAAGTCGCGCTGCACCTGCGGCAATTCGAGCGTGTCGCGGTCGCCGAGGGCGGTCGAGAGGAGCGCGTCGCCTTCTTCGCTTTCCAGCAGCGGCGAGATGCCCATCGCGGCGATGATCACGTCGTTGGATTGCGCGGCGTAGATCGCCCAACTGTTGGGGTTGACCTTCGGCTGGGTGAGCAGGCAGCCGATGTTGTAGCTGACGCGGATTCCCTCCGGCGCGCGCCCGACGATGCCTTCCAGCAGCGTCGTGAGCGTGTCGCTGATGCCGAAATAGTTCCCCAGCAGCACGTCCACGTTGGCGGCCAGTGGGCCGATGACGAAGAGCCGCTTGATGCCGGGGTCGAGCGGGAGCAAGTTCCCCTCATTCTTGAGCAGCGCCACAGACTTGACGGCGGCTTCGTAGGCCAGCGCGCGATGTTCCGGCCCGTTGACCACGCTCGATGGGATTTCGGTGTACGGCACCTGCTCCGCCGGGTCGAACATCCCCAGGCGGAAGCGGGTGGTGAGGCTGCGCGCCAGGGACTCGTCAATCTCGGCCTCGGTGATCAGCCCCAGTTTGATGGCGTCGTCCAACGCGCAGTACGTGCCGCCGCCGCAGTTGAGGTCGCAGCCTTGCTTGACAGCGAGCGCCGCCGCTTCCGCCGCCGTCGCCACGAATTTGTGCTCGGCGTAGATGTCGCGGATGGCCCAGCAGTCCGAGACGACGTGCCCATCGAAGCCCCACGCGCCGCGCAGCACGTCGCCCAGCAGGTAGGGGTGCGCGCAGGCCGGGTGGCCGTTGATGCGGTTGTACGCGCCCATCACCGCCTCGACTTTGGCGTCCATCACCAGCCGCTTGAAGGCGGGCAGGTACGTGTCGTGCATGTCGCGCAGCGAGACTTGCGCGTCAAAGACGTGGCGCAACCCGTCCGGCCCACTGTGGACGGCGTAGTGCTTGGCGCACGCAGCGGTCTTGAGGTAGCGCGGATCGTCGCCTTGCAGGCCGCGCACGAACGCCACGCCGAGTTCGCCGGTGAGGTGCGGGTCTTCGCCGTAGGTCTCCTGCCCCCGGCCCCAGCGTGGGTCGCGGAAGATGTTGATGTTGGGCGACCAGAACGTGAGTCCCTGCATCTGATCGGTTTCGCCGTGGCAGCGCAGGGCGACGTGGTACTTGGCGCGACCCTCGTCGCCGATGGCGGACGCGACGCGCTGCACGAGCGCGGGATCGAACGTTGCGCCCAGAGCGATGGCCTGCGGGAACACCGTCGTGCGGCTGTTCCCGGCGATACCGTGCAGGGCTTCGCTCCAATAGTTGTAGGCCGGGATGCCCAGGCGCGGGATGCCGTGCGCCTCGTGCAGCATCAGGCCGATCTTCTCGTCCAGCGTCAGCCGGGCGATCAAGTCCTGCACCCGCTCCGGGGTGGGGCGGGTGGGGTCAAGGTACAGAGGTGTGGCTTGTGTGTCAGTCATGGGTTCGTCTCCTTGTAAATAATCTCAACGGATTGAACGGATTGAACGGAAAAATCCGTTTAATCCGTTCAATCCGTTGATGAAAGATTTCATTTGATAAAGCTTTCCAGATCGTCCATGGTCTGCAAAAAGGCTTGTTCTAGATTGACACCGTGGGCGTCGGCCAGCACGATGAGCGACCACAGACAATCGGCTAATTCATGGGCCAGTTTGGCCTCCGCGTCGGGGATGCTACGTCGGCCGTTGCACGCCATCACCAATTTAGCGAGATCGCCCACATCCCCCACGAATCCCAATGCCAGTTCTTCATTCGTCCATTCCGTACCGTAGTTCTTTCGCTCATACTCGCGGTACAGGCTGCGGATGGTCAAAGCACGCTGCGTCAGGTCTTGAAAGTCCATTGGGTTCCTCTTCACTATCCAATTAGGGACACGGAAAAACACGGAGACGAGGGTGTTATGTCCCTGTCGCCGGGGTAGATGTTCCACCGATGAAGTATAGCCTAGCACAAAGCGGGGAATTGACAAAATGTGGGGCAGGCTCAAAAGCCTGCCCCACGGTGCATCGAACCGATCGGCGCGGTTGTCCGCTTTTTGCCGGTTTGTGACCTCTGGTTCACGCCGCCTGCCCCCGGAACTGACTGGTGTACAGATGATGATAGAAACCGCGTTGCGCCAGCAACTCGGCGTGCGTGCCGCGCTCGACGATTTCGCCTTCATTGATAACCAGGATGGCGTCCGCGCCGCGAATGGTGCTGAGGCGGTGGGCGATGACAAAGCTGGTGCGACCGGCCATCAGCCGCAGCAACGCCTCCTGGATGTGCTGCTCGGTGCGGGTGTCTACGCTGCTCGTCGCTTCATCGAGGATGAGGATGCCCGGCTCGGCCAGGATCGCGCGGGCGATGGCGAGCAATTGCCGCTGCCCCTGGCTGAGGTTGCTGCCGCGCTCCGATAGCTCGGTCTGGTAGCCCTGCGGCAGGCGGCGGATGAACTGGTCGGCATTCGCCAGCGTCGCCGCCGCGATCACTTCCTCGTCGGTGGCTTCCAGCCGCCCGTAGCGGATGTTTTCCATCACGGATTCGGAGAACAGGAAGGTATCTTGCAGCACGACGCCCAGGTTGCGGCGCAGGCTGGCCTTCTGGTAGGCGCGTAAGTCCACGCCGTCCAGGGTGATCGCGCCTTCCTGGATGTCGTAGAAGCGCGAGAGCAGGTTGATCATCGTAGTCTTGCCCGCCCCCGTCGGGCCGACCAGGGCGATAGTCTGGCCCGGCGCGGCGCGGAAGCTCATATCCTTGATCACGGGCGTGCCCGGCGTGTAAGCAAAGTTCACATGGTCGAAGACGACGTCGCCGCGCACTTTGTCCAGCGCGACGGCGTCGGTCGTCTCCACGATTTCCGATTCTTGATCCAACAACTCAAAGACGCGCTCCGCCCCGGCCAGCGCGGATTGAATCTGGTTGTAGAGGTCGCCCAGTTGGCGCAGCGGCCCGGCGAAGCGGCGCGAGTAGTTGTAGAACGTCAAAATCGTGCCGACGGTGGCCCAGCCCTGGAGCACCATCCACCCGCCCAACCCGGCGAGGATGGCGATGTTGGCGTTGCTGAAGATGCCCATGAGCGGCGGGATCAGGTTGGCGTAAGTCTGCGCTTTGATGCCTACATCCCGCGTTTCCGCATTGATTCCGTCGAATTTTTCCAGCGCCGTTCCCTCCTGCCCGAAAGCCACGATCACACGCTGCCCGCTGAACATTTCCTCCAACTCGCCGTTCAACTGCCCGACGCGCCGCTGGTAGTCGCGGAAGCCCTGGCGGGTGCGCTTGCCCACGTAGCCCGTGAACCACAGCATCAACGGGAAGACGAACATCGAACCGAGCGCCAGCCAGAAGTTGATGGCGAACATCATGATGACGATGCCGACCAGCGAGAGCATCCCGCCAAACAGATCGGTGACGTTCTGCGCCAGCAGGCGGCTGAGAGCATCCAGGTCGTTGGTCAGGCGGCTCATCAAATCGCCGTGCGGGTTCTGATCGAAGAAGCGCAGCGAGAGCGTCTGCAAGTGGGCGAACAATTCTTCCCGCAGCGCGCGCATCATCTTCTGCACCATCCCCACCATCAGCCGCGCCAGGGCCACGCGCATGATCCAGGCCACGAGATACACGGCCAGCATCAATAAAACCAACCGGCCCAATCCCGGCAGATCGCGCTGACCGATGAAACGGTCAATCGCCAGGCCGTTGAAATACGGGCCGAGCAAATCCAGCAGTGTGCTGACCGTCACCAAAATGAAGACCGCTACCAGCGTCATCTGATAAGGGCGCAGATAACCCAACAAGCGGCGCAGCGTACTGCGTACGTCATGCGCCTTTTCAATCTTCGTGCCAAACTGTCGCCCGCCCGGGCCGGGTAATTGCGGGCCGCCGGTCGGTTGATTGCCTTGGGTGTTTTTATGTTGTTGTGCCATTATGCCTCCGAAAAAAAGTTAAAAGTTGCAAGTTGGAAGTCAGCTTTCTTACTCATCATCCAGCATTAAATCCGGTAAACCAGGATTCTCATCTTTCAACTGGGCGTATGGAACGCGCCAACGTTCAATAGGAAACCGGGGTGGCCATGAATCACCAGTCTGAGTGTCATAGAGAATCAGTAATCCCTCATCCCAGTGCTCTAAGTCATATACACAGATCAAGGTCTTAGCTCTAGCAAATGCAACTTGGATGTCATATTCATAATGAGGATCGTAGTACATAGAGTAGGTCGTGATCAATGTCACTGGAACAATAACTTTGTTGGCCTGAGTGATTTTATAGTAGATGCTAGGAGAGGGATGTTGTATGTCAGTTTCGTACCAGATTTTTATGGTTTGGTTGTTATCAAGTGTTATCTCCTCAATAGAAGTCTTGTCATGGATCAAGGCCAATACCATGAACCCTCCATAAAAGCAGAGAATGCTCACTATGAAACAAATGGCAATGCCAAAGATACTCTTTAAGGTCTTCACTTATGGTATACCTTGAATGGTGTTAACAAGCGCTTAACTTCTAACTCATGATTCCTAACTTGCCTTTCCATTCCCCAACTGCGATTGGTAGATTTCCTGGTAAATTGGGCTGCGGGCAAGCAATTCGGTGTGCGTGCCGACATCGGCGACGCGGCCTTTGTCGAGCACCACAATTTTGTCGGCGGTGAGCACCGTGCTGATGCGCTGCGCGACGACGAAGACCGTGCTGCGATGCGCCAGTTGAGTATGCAAGAGTTCATCAAGGGCGTCCTGGAGCTTGCTCTCCGTCTCCACGTCCACCGCACTGGTGCTGTCGTCGAGGATGAGCACGCGCGGCTTGACGCACAGCGCGCGCGCAATCGCCATCCGCTGCTTCTGCCCGCCGGAGAGGTTGACGCCGCGCTGGCCGATGAGGGTGTCGTAGCCTTCGGGCATCGCCATGATGAAGTCGTGCGCCTGCGCCGCTTTGGCCGCTGCGATGACTTCGTCGTCGGCAGCGTCGGGCCGCCCGTAGCGGATATTGTCGCGCACGGAGCCGCTGAACAGGACGGCTTCTTGCAGCGCCATCCCCACCTGCGCGCGCAAGTCATGGAGCGGCCAGTCGCGCACGTCCACGCCATCGAGCGTGACCTGCCCCTGCGCCACGTCGTAGAAGCGGGGGATGAGGTGGATGAGGCTGGACTTGCCGGACCCGGTCGCGCCGAGGATGGCGACGGTTTCTCCCGGTTCGGCGACCAGAGTAACGCCGGAGAGCACGGCGTCGGCGCAGCCGTGGTTGTAGCTGAAGCAGACGTTGGAGAAGACCACGCGCCCGGCGCGCGCCGCCGGAGCTTGGGTTTCGGGGCGCGGCTGCACTTCCGGTTCGCTGTCCAACACCTCCAGGATGCGTTGCGCGGAGACTTCCGCCGCCGCCAGGGGCGCGATCATCCCGATCAGCATCATCAAGGGGAACAGGGAGAAGATCATGTAGTTGACGGCGGCCATGATTTGCCCCACCGTGATGTCGCCCTGAACGGTCAGGTTGCCGCCGAACCAGATCACGCCGGCGGTGGCGATGTTGGTGATGGTCATCATCAGCGGCATCAGGAAGACGACGAGGTTGAGCACGCGGATGGTCTGCGCCATCAGGTCGTCGTTGGCGCGGGCAAAGCGCCGCTGCTCGTGTGCGGCGCGGACGAAGGCTTTGACCACGCGGATGCCCGCCAGGTTTTCTTGCATCACGGTGTTGAGCTTGTCCAGCTTTTGTTGGACGATCAGGAACAGGGGCCGCGCCTTGAAGGTGAACAGCGCCATGATCCCAAACAGGGCCGGCAACATCGCCAGCCAGAGCCAGGCCAACCGGGGCGTCGTGACCACCAGCATCACCACCGAGCCGGCCGCCCACAGCGGCGCGCGCGTGAGGATGCGCAGGCCCATCATGAAAACCATCTGCACCTGGTTGATGTCGCTGGTGGCGCGGACGAGCAGTTGCCCGGTTTGCAGGCGATCCAGGTTGCCGAAGGAGAGCGTCTGCACCTTGCGGACGAGCGCGCTGCGGATGTCGGCGCCGGCGTTCAGGCCCACCCGCACGGAGAGGGCGACGTTGCCAACGGAAAAGAGCGCCTCCAGCACCGACGCGCCGAACATCAGCAGCGCCGTGGTCAGGATCAGGCGCATATCCTGCGCCTTGATCCCGTCGTCAATCACCCGCTGCGTCAAGCGCGGCACGGCCAGATCGGCGATCACCACGCAGACCAGCAACACCAGCGCCAAGATCGCATCGCGGCGATACGGCTTTATAAACTTTAACAGACGAAATAAGGATTTCATGCAGTATGCCTCCTATGTTTTCACTCGTAAAACGTGAAACGTAATGCTTGCACTGTAAAGGGTTTACGTTCTGTTGAATGTGCCTTCTTTATAACGGATGTGTTCGCAATAAAAGATATTAAAACGCAAGACGCTTGTGGTAAATTCTTTACGTTTCACGTTTCACGCATCAGGTATCCCATCGCCGCTTCTAACGCCTCGGCGGACATTTGGTCGCGCAGGGCCTCGTCGGTCAATCGTCCGTTGAGGTAGAGGAAAAGCGGCGCCTGAATGATGGCAAAGACGGTGGCGGCAGCCAGGGTGGGATCGCGCTTGACGAAGACGCCGCGTTCCATGCCGAGTTGCGCCAACTGTGCCAGGTAGCGCACGTTGCCCTGAAACGGCCGGTGCGGTTCGGGGCACGCTGATTTGGCGGCGATGGGCTGGACCCACATGAAGGTGTACATTTTGGGATGTTCTTTGGCCGATTGGGCATAACGCGCCAGAGATTCGCGCATCACGGCTGCCACGTCCCCGTTTTCAGCCTGCCGCAACGCCTCGGCGCGCGCGGCCTCGCGTTCTTCGCGCAGCCGCGCGCGGAGCGCCTGCACCAGGGCGTCGTGATTCTCGAAGTAGGTGTACAACACCATGTGCGACACGCCCAGCCGTTCAGCGATAACGCGTGTGGTGAGAGCATCCATACCTTGCTCCATCAACAAGTCGTAGGCAGCGTCCAGAATGCGCTCGCGCATCACATCACGTTCTTCTTCGGTCTGCTTCGGTCGCGGCATAGGGTTCCTTCCATTGATTTACACTGTATAACTTATACATTGTATAAATTATACGCCGTATAACTTACCTGTCAAGAGATCAAAGTCTGGTTGCGTTCGTGCGTTGTCCTGCGGTTTCCCCTCATGCCATCACCGCGCCACCCTCAAGGATGGCGCGGTGATGGTGACGGCGATGCCCGGCGCGTTTCTACTGCCGCAAGCTCGATGAGGTGTTCCGCATCGTAACGGGCAGATAGATATAGGATTTTTCTGTGGTTTCTGTGACCACGATGTAGCCGGGCTTTGTCTCGGTATTGTTGCCGCCCGGCCCGGTGACGGTGAGCGTGACGGGGTACGTCCCCACTGCGACATACTCGTGGGTGGGATGCTGCGCCGTGCTGCTGCCACCATCGCCGAAGTCCCACTGCCAGCCAGTGATGTCGCCGGTCGAGGTGTCCGTGAACACCACAGTCAACGGCGGTTGCCCGGTCCGTGGCGCGGCAGTGAAATCGGCGACCGGCGCGCCGCCAGAGGCCGTCACGCTGATGTAGTCCGTGCGCGTCAGGGTGTCGCTGCCGCCGGGGCCGATCACGGTGAGGATGACGGTATAGACGCCGGCGGTGATGTACTCGTGCGTGGGATTCTGCGCCGTGCTTGTCCCGCCATCCCCAAAGGTCCACTGCCAGCCGGTGGCGCCGCCGGATGACGTATCCGTGAACGTCACGTTCAACGGGGCAGAGCCGCTCGTCGGCGCGCCGGTGAAGTTCGCTTGCAGCGCGGTGGAACCGGCGGGGCAAACCCCGTCACTGAGGGCCGCCCAGGTGTACTGCGCCGTCAGCGCCAGGACGCCGGGTTCCCAGCCCGCGCTGGAGGCCAGATCGCTGTTGACGGGGTTGGCGGACGGCATGGCCGCCCACACTTTCAACGCGGCCTCTTCGTTGGCGAAGGCGACCAGGGAGAGGGAGGCGCTGGTTGGATCGGCGATGCCAAGCGTGCTGAAAGACACAAACAAGTCGGTCACGGACGTAGCGAAGGCGTAAGAGAGACCTGTCGCGTTCACCCACCCGCTGCCGTTCCAGCGAAGCAGCGTCGCCGTGTCGTTATCCTGCACCCAGATCGCGTAGTCGGCAGCTATCCCCAGGGTGACGGTGTCGCTGAGGGTGCTGTACGGATCGTAGGCCATCGTGCTGCCGCCGCTCTTGGTGTCGAGGTAGACGAACAGGTCGCCGTGGATGGTCCAGTTCGCGCCCGTCCACGCCAGGCGCAGTCCCTCGGCATTCCAGGCGGCATACAGGTGTTGTACCTCATTCAGGGAGGCGTTCAGCAGCGCCATGTCCGCCACGCGGCTGTCTGCGCCGACCTGGTTGCACGCGGTTTGCTGCCAGCCTTGATAGGTGGGCGGCAACGGCCCCACGTAGACCGGCGTGAGCTGGTAATCCACGTACACCGGCCCCACAGTGACGACGGTTTCGTTGTCGTAGAGGTCGCGGGCGGTGATTTCGACGGCCAGCTTCTGCGCCTCGCCGGCGGATAGGTTATCGCTGCGCGGCGTGACTACATCCACCGTCCGCGCGTCCTGCTCCGTCCCGTTGGGCTGATAGGCCACCCACCGCACCTGGTACGGCGCGAGGCCACTGCCGTCGCTGGCCGCCGTCCATTCCGCCGTCAATTGCGGCGCGAGCACATCATCTATTACATCCCCCGGCATGAGCGTCTGGCGGACGCCCTGGCGGTTGATGGTACTCAGGGCGGCGTCAAAGTCCGTCGGCGGCGTCGCGTCGGCCCAGACCACGCGGGTAGCTTCGGCCACGTGGCCGACCATGTCGGTGATGCGGGCAGTGAGCGTGTAGGCTTCGCCGGCGGGCGGGATGAGCGACCCGGCGTACAGGTCGGCCTCCCACGGCTGCCAGCCCGCCTGGAAGGTGTGCTGCACTGGCTGCCAGTCGCCATTGTTGAGGCGGACTTCCAGCCCGGCAATGCCGACGCTCTCGTTCACCAGCCCGGCGGTGTGGAGGTAGCCGTTGGCGAAGTTGGCCTGCGTCACCCGCTCCGTCGTGAGTGTGATTTCCGGCGGGGTGGCGTCCACGTAGAAGGTGGTGATCGGGCCGGGCGTCTCGTTCAGCGGCGCGGACGAAGTGATGACGTGGGCGGCGGCGTCGTGGATGGTCGCCAGCAGGGTGTACGCGCCGTCCGTGTTGGGCGTGAAGGTGGTCGTCCAGGGCGTCGTGGTCAGGCTGCCGCCCCAGTTGTGCGTGTAGATGACCTGGCCGTTGGCCGTCAACGAAATATCGTTCAAGTTTGCCTGCGCGTAGGCCGCGCCGCCGATTTCGATGGGCGCGTGGCTGGTGAAGATGCTGGTGTGCGTGGGCGTGAAGATGGCGACGCCCAGCGTCCAATTCAACGTTTGGGTCGTGCGGGTGACGGTCGTGCAAGCGCCGAAGAGGTCGCAGGCGGTGAGCGAGTCGGCGGCATCCGCATCCGCCACGGCGACGGCGGGCGAGGTGTACTGCCAGAGTTTGGTCTGCGGGAAGAGGTTTATGTACCAGGCCGCGTCCTGATAGCCAGCTTGTGAAGGCGTCACCGGGCACTCATAATCGGTCGCGCTCAAATTGTAGTCCTCACTCGCACAGCGGTAGAGGTCGCGGTCGCCGGGGAAGCGCGGGGTGAAGTGCGTCAGCGTCGCGCGCGGGGCCAGCGTGTCAATCTCCCCCTGCCAGACGTTGGAGATGACGCGGGTGTGGCCGAGGGCATCGGCGGTGCGCAGGTAGACTTGATGCGGGCCTTCGAGATCGGCTGGGAGGGTAGTGCTCCAGGTGGAGAAGCTCATGCCGGGCGACGCCAACGTGACCGGCTGCCAACTCAGGCTGCCGGGGTCGGTGCGGTCTTGCGCGTGCAGGAAGCCGATTTCAACCGAGGTCACGCCGCTTGCGCCGGGATTGGCGATGGCCTGAATCTGCGCGGACGTAAGCGCGCGATCGTAGATGACCACTTCATCCAGCCAACCGGTCAACCCCTGGCCGATGTGAAGGGCGTCGTCAGGGTTGGCGGCGAGCATCGCCGTGGTGGTAAGGACTTCTTGCGCGGCGCCGTTGAAGTAGAAGGTCACGGTCATGCCGCTGCCCGATTCGACGACGGCGGCTACGTGCGTCCAGTACCCCGCGCTGAGGGCGATGGCCGTCGAATCCAACGTCGCCTCGCCATAGGCGGCGAAACGCAAGCCCGCGCCGCTCAGGCTGAAGCCAAATCCATTCGCGCTGGCGGCCGTATCAGCGGATACGAGATGCTGCACGCCGGTTGTGCTGGTGGGCTTGACCCACGCCATCACGGTCAGATCGTCGGTCAGGTCGCCCAGGCGCGTCCCGGCGGGCAGGGTGATGGCGTCGCCGCCGTCGAAGTGGGCGGCCTGTCCATAGTAGCCGATCTCGCTGGCGGGACAGGTTGCGCCCGCGCAATCACCGGTCAGGCGCGTGCGCGAGGCGTCGTAGAAGCGGCCGCCGGATTCTTCGAGGTGCAGGTACAACGTCTGCCCGGTGGGATACGGCGCTTCTACCGCCGCGCCGGTAAGCGTGGGCAGCGGCGCGGTCCCGGTGATAGCGTAAGCCGTCGGCCCGGTCACGGCGAGATCGGCGAAGGGCGCGACGCCGTCCACACTGATGACGTACTGCGTGCCGGCGACGGCGCGCAGCTGCCGGGCGGCGGACGGCCCTAGCGGAACGCCGGGCGTCGCGTTGTTGACCGCATCCACGGCGCGGAGTTGAACCGTGTAATTGCCGTTGGGCGGGAAGGTGAGGGGGTAATCCACAGCCCAGGCCACGCGCGTGTTGCCGGGACCGCCGAGGCTGGTCAACTGCGCCAGCTCCGTTCCGCCGACGGGGGCGTTGTTGGCGTCGAATACGGTCACGTAAACCGCGCTCACGCCGCTGAGGGTGTCGGTCGCTACGCCGCTGAGGCGCAGGCTTTCGACGGCGCCTTGCGCGCCCGGCGTCACGGTCAGGCTGACTTGCGGCGCGCTTCCGTCGGCGGTCACGGTCAGGCTGTTTTGAGAGGTATGCCCCACGCTGTCGGTCGCGCGGACGTGGAGCGTCAGCGGGCCTGGCACGGTGGGCGTGATGGCGAAGGCCCACACGTCTTCGTCGCGGGCGGCGGCCAGCCAGGTCGCGCCGCCATCGGCGCTGTACTCGACGTCGGCGATGGCGGAGGTCGCGTCGTGGGCAGTGGCCACCATCACGTAGCCGGCCTGCAAGGGGATGAAGGCGTTGGGATGGGCGATGTTTACAGTAGGCGCGTCGGCGTCTATGGTGAGGTCGTGGGAGAAGGCGGCATCGTACCAGGCCACTTGATACTGGTACATATCGGCAATGGCGCGGCCGTCCAACGCCATGTCGCTCATAAAGACCTCGTCGGCCAGACCCACAAACTGGTTGCCGATGTGGATGGGGTTGGCGTTGCTCTTGCGCGAGGGGAGATCGCCTGCGGCGGCCAGTTGCCCGTTGAGATACAGCATCAGCTTACCGTCCCCGTAAGTCGCGGCGACATGGTTCCACTGGTTGAGCAGCAGCGTGGCAGTGGTGACAATCGAGTTGATGGCCTGCGGGGCCAGGGTATTTTGCGTTACGTCGAACTTGACGTGCAGCGAGCCGCGCAGGATGGTCAGCTCGAAACTGCCGGCCTTGCCGATGAGGAGCTGATCGCCGACCCAGCGCTGGCGCGTGGGTTTGAACCAGCCGCCGACGGTGAAGCTCTCCGGCGTGCTCGCGCTTGACAATTCGAGACACTGAGGCGCGTCGCTGGCATAGGCCATACTGTCGAAGACGATGGCCCCGCGCATCCAGCCATCCAACCCGGCCTTGGGGCAGCCGCACTGGTCAACCGTGGGCGTCAACTCGCAGGTGGCGGCAGCGGTAGGAGCGGCAGCGTTGGCAAAGACGGTGGTGGTGACGCCGGTGGTAACCTCGACAAGCGGCTCATCCAGGCGCAGATTGATGGAAGGAGCTTCCTGCATCAGGGCCAGCACTTCGGCGGCGGTGGGGGCGGTGTTGATGACGAGCACATGGTCAATCAACCCGGCGAAGTAGCCAGACTCGGCGGTCTTGTCCGCGCCGATGACGACGGCTCCGGCGGTCAGGGCGCGGACTGCGCCGGATGCCGCGCCGCGCTCCACGCCGTCAATGTAAATCCGCCCGCCGCCGTCACGCTCGCGCGTGGCAACGAGGTGATGCCAGAGGGTGTCGTTGACGAGCGCGCCGGTGCTGGTGACGAGGACGCCCGGCAGGTCCCCGCCGGAAGTCCACCAACCGACGCGCCCATCCGCCGTGACGCGCAGTTGATAGCCGCCGGCGGCGTTCCGCTGTTGGAGCACAACCTGCTCCTGCGCGGCCTGCGTCTTGACCCAGGCGGAGACGGCGAAGGGGTCTGCGCCCACGACAACGGGGCCGCCGCCCAGGGCTACGAAGTCGTCCACGCCGTCGAAGCGGGCGGCTTGGTTGGCGCGACCGGGCAGGCCGCTATCCGGGCAGGAGTCGCCGGAGCAGACGCCCACCGCGCCGTTGCCAGAGTAATCCTGGAAGATGTTGCGCCCCGGCGCTTCATCGAAGCGGAGCTCAAGGAGGCGCTGCATCCCGGTGTAGAGGTCGTCCATCTGCACATCGGTCAGCGCGTAAGGATAGATGCGCAGGTCGTCCAGGGCGCCTTTGTAGAAGTCGTTGTCCTGATCCCAGTACAGTGTTCCTGCAAAAGCGCCGGCGCTTACCTGGTCAAAGTAACGGGCATTGCTGCCGAGGGAGACGTTGTTGCGGAATTCGTAAATCAGCGTGTCGTCATTGTCTATGCCGCCGCTGGTGCCGCAAGCGTCGCCGTTGTTGGTTGAAAAATCCTTTTCGCAGAGCCATAAAAGGCGCGCATCATCGCCAAACGACATGGGGATGTGAATCTCTCGGGTCTGACCCGGGTCTCCGCTCACTGACAGAGTGTCACGCCACAGCGTGCTTGAGTTCCAATCGAGCACAGCCTCCGGATGAGATTCGAATCCGTTAATCACGCCAGCCCACAGCCGGTCAAACCACACATAGCCGTTGGCATTGGGCCGCCCGGCGTAGAGCCAGGTGGCGGCATAGGGTTTCTTGCCGTTGCAGGCCGCGCTGGTATCCACCGCGACGCCATTGACGTAGAAGGTGATGCGTTCGCCATCGAAGGTGACGCCGACGTGCTGCCATTGGCCGGGCGTGATGACCGTGTTGACCGTCTGGTAGCCGCACGCCGCCGCGCCATCGCCAAAACGCAGGCCGAGGCGGGCAGCGTCGGGGTCTGTATAAAGCGTGGGATAACCCTGGACGCCGTTCTCGTAGCCCAGAATGCCGTACCAACCTTCCCAGACGGGATCATCCTTGTGGTCATTGGA